>CANPZQ010000046.1 GCA_947588775.1 uncultured Clostridia bacterium | reverse complement strand
CCGCCGGTTTCGATTACTGCATACATTATAGCGGCACCTGCCTTTTCTATAAAACTCGCTGTGCTCGGGCGGGCATAGTACGCCTCTTGAAGCCCTTAACATGCGGCTCGCTTATTATAGCACATCGGGAGGGGAATTTCAAGCCGGGGATAAAAAATTAACAGAAAATTTACAATTATCAATCCAAAGTCTGCAATCTTTAATCTGCAATCAGAAGTCAAAGCGAGCGAACTCGCCTACTGCCCTGCCGGCAAAGAACGTAAGGGCCGCGACCGCCAATATGCACGCGGCAAAAAGAGCCGCAACCGCGATTTTGCTTCCGGTGAGCTTCAGGATTCATCTGCAAAATCCGGTTATGAGCCGGACGTTCGCGGCGAAGAAGAGTACATAAAGAAAGCTTTGCCGAAAAGACATCATATTCAGAAGCGCGCAGCTTATGACGGTGAAGCCCGCGCATTCGCAGAATACGTCGAGATACTTTAAAATTTTATCCTTTATTGAAATCAGCTAAGCCCCTCGACCTTGATTTTTCCGTCCTCGGCGGTGACTTTTATCGAGCGGATTTTTATTACGCCGCTTTCGACGATAAGGTTGGCGATTTTGTCCTCGATTTCCTTCTGCAAAACCCTGCGTATATCGCGCGCGCCGTAGCGTTCGTCGTAGGCAAGCTCCGCTATCGCCTCCTCTGCGGCGCGGTCGTAGGAGAACATAATCAGCTTCTCGGAGAGCGGGCCTTCCATCTCGCCGAGCATTATGTGCGCGATGTCGGCGTAGTTTTCCTTCGTAAGAGGGTTAAAGACGACGATTTCGTCCACCCTTGAAATAAACTCGGGGCGCAAAAACTCACGCAAACCCTTTATCGCCCTGTCGCGGGAAACCTGCGCGGCGGTTTTCTCGAAGCCGATTCCCATGGATTTATCGGTCGAGCCGGCGTTCGAGGTCATGATTATAACCGTGTTCTCAAAGGAAACGTTTCTGCCCTGCGCGTCGTTTATTCGGCCCTCGTCAAGAATTTGGAGCAGAATATTCATTACGTCGGGGTGGGCCTTCTCGATTTCATCGAACAAAACGACGGAATATGGCTTGCGGCGGATTTTTTCGGTGAGCTGCCCCGCCTCGTCGTAGCCGACATAGCCCGGAGGCGAGCCGATAAGGCGCGAAACCGTGTGCTTTTCCATATATTCCGACATGTCTATTCTTACAAGCGGCTCCGTCGCGTCAAAGAGCTCGGCGGCGAGCGTTTTCGCAAGCTCGGTCTTGCCGACGCCGGTCGGGCCTACGAAGATAAAGCTCGCGGGGCGTTTTCTCTCGGTGAGCTGGACGCGTGAGCGTTTTATCGCGGCGCAGACAAGGTCGACCGCCTCGGGCTGGCCGATTATCCTCTTTGAAAGCGCGTCGTGGAGGTTCCGGATTTTCTCGTATTCCGATTCGACTATCTTGTTCGCGGGGATTCCCGTCCATAGCTCGATAACTTTTGAGAGGTCCTCCTCGTTTACTTCGACGGAATCGACGACCTTCTGAAGCTCCTCCAGACGGTTTTTCATGCGCGAAAGGCTTGCGCGGCTCTCGGCGATGCCCTCATAGTCGGGCTCCTCGGCTCTTTCGCTCGCGTCGATTTCCTCCTCGAACGCCTCCGCCTTGGCCTTAAGCTCGGCGTATTCCCCGAGCTCGGGGGTGCGGATAGACGCGCTCGCGCAGGCTTCGTCCAAAAGGTCGATGGCCTTATCGGGCAAAAACCGGTCGTTTATATATCTTTCCGAGAGAACGGCGCACATTCTTAACGCCGCGTCGGAAATTTTGACATGGTGGTAGTCCTCGTAATACTTGCGGATTCCCATAAGAACCTGAACGGTGTCCTCGACGGTCGGTTCGGTTACGGTTACGGGCTGGAAGCGGCGTTCGAGGGCGGAATCTTTCTCGATATACTTGCGATATTCCTTAAACGTCGTCGCGCCGATTACCTGAACCTCGCCGCGCGAAAGGGCGGGCTTTAAGATGTTAGCGGCGTTCATCGTTCCTTCCGCGTCGCCGGTGCCGACAAGGCTGTGAACCTCGTCGATAAAGAGTATTACGTTCCCCTCGCGCTTTACCTCCTCAATCAGCCCCTTGATTCGGCTTTCAAACTGGCCCCGAAACTGGGTTCCCGCGACAAGGGCGGTCAGGTCGAGGAGGTAGAGCCGCTTGTCTTTAAGATGGTACGGCACGTCGCCGGAAACGATTTTCTGGGCGATTCCCTCGGCGATGGCGGTCTTTCCGACGCCCGGTTCGCCTATAAGACAGGGATTGTTCTTCTGGCGGCGGGAAAGTATCTGGATAACTCTGCCGATTTCGCGCTCGCGGCCGATTATCCGGTCGAGCTTTCCCTCCTCGGCGCGGGCGTTGAGATCGGTGCAGTAGGTGTTCAAAAACTTAAGCTCGTGCTTGCCGTTACCCTGCTCGCCGGAGGGCTTGCGGTCGCGCTGTCTGCGCGGGGGCTTCTCGTCGGCCGCGCCGTCGGGGCGGGGTTCGCCGTTGAACTTGTTTAAAAAGTTTGAGATGAAATTCGGTATCGACCCCGTTCCGCCCGGCTCGAAGCTGTCGCCGTCGGAATCGATCTCGGGGCAGAGCGACTCAAGGTCCTCGTCGGTTATCCCCATCTGCTTCATGTAGTCGTCCACCTGCGATATTCCCGCCTTTCTGGCGCAGATAAGGCAGAGCCCCTCGTTTTTCTTCTCGCTGCCGTTCATTGTGGTGATGAATACAACGGCCTGTCTTTTTTTGCATCTTGTGCAAATCATGAAATCACTCCTTCGGTTAGTCAGTTAAATACGGAAAGTATGTTGAAATTGACAAAGTATCTGAATATATATGTTGCGTTCACCGCGTCCATATTCAAGAACATCAGCGAATTCGACGTCAAAAGACATACGCCGCGGATTACCTGCGAAATAAGATATATAACCACAAGCCCCTCGGCGACCCCGAGAGCCGCGCCGAGCGTAGAGTTTATCGGCCCGATTATCGGCACGCCGTTAAGCTTTTTAAAGAGGTTTGAAACCGCCCGGGCGACTATCATCAGAATAAACATCGAAAGTATCCAGATTCCGCCCTTTAAGAACATTTTAACGGCGGGGGCAAGCATTTTTTCCTCGATAAGGCCGGCCGTGTCGTCAGCGTTGCCCTTTACGAAGGTGTTCATAAGGCCGCGGAAGTCGCGGTCCGTCACCGAAACCTCGTTTAATATTTCGCGCATCGTCGCATCGGAAACCTTTCCGCCTGCGATTATATTCACAAGCCTGTCGATGACCGTCGCCTGAATTCCGGATTCAAGCGCGTTTATGCTGTCCGACGCGCCGTTCGACTTAAGAGCCTCCGCCGCCTTTTCGACAAAGTCGCCGTCAAGCTTATCAAGAAGGCTCTGGGCCTCGTCCTCGGTAATCTCAACGCCGTAGTCGCCGTTATTCACGGCCTGTGAGGCCATCGCCGAGGGCTTTACCGCCGAAACGGAATCGTAGGCGAAGTTATAGACATGCTCCTTTAAAAAGCGTTCGTATATTACCGGTGAAAAAACCGTTGAGGCAAACCAGCTGACGACGATTGAAGCGGCCGTGAGCGCGACCAAAACGACGCTCCGCATTAGGCCCCGCTTCGCGCCGACGTAGAGAAATATCAGCGCGACGCCGATTGCCAAAAGGTCGTAAAACCAATAAAGTCCCGATGCCATTTTATGCCTCCTTATCTTTCAAATTCAATCTTGTCGACGGTGCGGTATCCCAAAAGGAAGATACAGTCGTCGAAAACAGCGATTTCGCGGTAAACCGCGTCGGCCGGGGCTGTTGCAAGAAGGTTCCCCACGCAGTCGACGGCGTCGATTTTGCTCTCCTGACACAGATAAACCGTGTCGCCGTCGATTACGACGTCGTTTATCTTTTCGCTCGAGGGGTGTTCGTAGGCGGTTTCGGCGTCGGCGGATATTACCGACGCGCCAACCCCTCCGCCGCCGACATTCTCAAAGACAAGCGCGGCGGCCTTGTTGTTTATGCTGTAGCTTAAAAGCTCGAAATCGTAGAGGTAGCTCAGCTCTATGCTTCCGTCGGACGAGAGCCGGCAGGTTCGGTCGTTTCCGACGAGCCAGAACCTTCCCCCGTCGCAGTAGCTCACCGAAAAGCCGAGAGTATCTATCGCCGGGGTCTGCATTACCACCTCGATCGAGTGAAAATCAAGCTCGGTGAGAACCGTCTTGAAGCCGCCGTTTCTCGCGTAGCTTGAGGCTAAAATACAGCCCGTGCCGTTTGAGTTTATCGCGGCGGCGGTAATCATCGTTCCGTCCGCCCAATGGTAAATCTCCGAGCCGTTTTTGTCGTAAACGGTGAGGTATGAGGCGTATTTGTCGGTGGAAGTGACTATAGCAACGCTTCCGTCGGAGCCGATTGCACCCAAAAGTATCTGGTCGCTTAGCCTTTTCGAGTAAATCTGCTTTTTCGGCCCCGCAACCATGAAGCTGTAGCCGCCCTGGTCATACAGAAGCGTTCTGCGGTCGGATTCGACGACGATGGGGTTTGAGTATGAAGCCTGCTCGGAATAGACGAGGTCGCCGTCGACGGTATATACGTAAAACGTCGCGTCGGCAAAGAGCGTCCAGTTTTTCGACATCTTCCCGATGGTGGTGTGGGTCTTTTTCGAGATGTCTATCGGAAAGTTTCCGCCGGCAAGCGCGCCGTCGTTTTGCACCGCCGTCTGGCCGACGCGGGCGCGCTCCAAAATCCCGTCGAAATAGTTGAGCCAAGCCTCGCGGCTTAGGTAAATAAGCCCGGCGATTATCAGTATCGCCGCGATGAATGTGATATTTTTAATGCTCCGCTTCGCACGGCGTTTTCGCCGAAGCTTTCGCATGTCGGTTTCAAATGTGTTGAGTGACGGCATATTTTTCTCCTTCTAATAGTATACCCTGTTGAGGTAGAGCCCCTGCGGGGGAGCGGTCTTTCCGGCGCATGAGCGGTCGCGCGAGGCGATTATCCGGGGAATCGAGTCCTCGGAAAGCTTTCCGTCGTTTATGAACAAAAGCGTGCCGACGGTGATGCGAACCATGTTGTACAAAAAGCCGTCGCCGCTAACCGTGAATTTTACGACGTCGCCGCCGCGCTCGACCCGGTAGTCGAAGATTTCCCGTACGGTTACCTCCTTGTCGCAGGAGGCGGCGCAAAACGCCTTGAAATCGTGCCTGCCGATAAAGGACTTCGCGGCGCGGTCGAGCTTTTTTTCGTCGATAGGGTACCAGCTTCGGTACATTCTGTCGGCGTAAAATGGGGATTTTATCTCGGAATTGTGGATTAAATAGACATACTCCTTGCCCTTGCAGTCGAAGCGGGCGTGGAAGCCTTCGGGCGCGTCCTCTACCGATAAAACCGCGATGTCGGGCGGGAGTATTCCGTTTAGGCCGTACTGAATCCCGCGGTTGTCGATGGTGTTTTCGATATTCGCGCTGAAAACGAAGTTATTCGCGTGAACGCCCGCGTCGGTCCTTGAACAGCCGTTTACGGCCACTTCCTCGTCAATCAGCCTTTTAAACGCGCGCTCGAGCTCTCCCTGAACGGTTCTGAGGCCGGGCTGACGCTGAAAGCCGTGGTAGGCTGTTCCCGAAAAGGAAACTGTCGCTTTTATGTTTCTCATGACGCCAAAAGCCTGTTGAGGGCGATTACCGCCGCGAGGAACAGGACCGTCGCCGCGACTGCGATATAGTCGCGCGGGGCGGTTTTAAGCTGCTTCAGGCGGGTTCTGCCCTCGCCGCCGTGGTAGCAGCGGCATTCCATAGCGAGAGCAAGCTCCTCGGCGCGCCGAAACGCCGATACAAACAGCGGTATCAGTATCGGTATGAGGGCTTTCGCGCGGTGAAAGACGTTTCCCGACTCCATGTCGGCTCCCCTCGCCTTCTGCGCGGACATAATCTTGTCGGTTTCCTCGATTAACGTCGGAATGAAGCGCAGAGCGATGGTCATCATCATCGCTATCTCGTGCGCGGGAAATTTAATTATCTTAAGCGGCGACAAAATCCGCTCGATGGCGTCGGTAAGGGTTATAGGCGAGGTCGTATAGGTAAGAAGCGACGTTCCGCAGATTAAAAGTATGATTCTTAGGGCCATGAAAATCATCGTCTTAATCCCTTGGTCGGTGATTTTTATGAAGTGCCACTCGACGACCGGCGTTCCGGAGGAGATGAAAAAGAGGTTAAGTATTCCGGTGAATAAAATTATCGGGACAAGCGGCTTTATCGATTTAAGCATGAGCTTAAAGGGGATTTTTGACAACAAAAACGCAAGGAGCATGAACACGACGCCCACGCCCAAGCCCGCGAGGCCGTCGGCGACGAAGAGCATGACGATATAAAGCACCGTAATCAAAAGCTTTATGCGCGGGTCGAGGCGGTGAACGATTGATTTTCCCGGGAAAAACTGACCTATGGTTATATCCTTTATCATTCCTTGCGCCCCCTTTCCGACAAAAGCCTTAAAACGAGATTGCGGGCGTATTCAACGCTGAAAACCTCGTCGTCGAATTCGATTCCCGCCGCGCGGAGCCTGTCGAATACACGCGTTACCTGCGGAACCGTAAGGCCCATTTCGGTCAGTTCCGCAGATTTTGCGAAAACGCTCGAACGGTCGGAGTACATGAACACCTTCGAGTTGTTCATAACGAGAATTTTTGAAACGGTTCTGGCGACGTCCTCCATCGAATGCGACACCAAAAGAACCGTGGTGCCTTTTTCGGCGTGGTATTCCTTTATCAGGCCGAGAATCATATCCCGCCCGCGCGGGTCGAGGCCGGCGGTCGGCTCGTCGAGGATCAAAACCTTCGGCTCCATCGCCATTACCCCGGCGATGGCGGCGCGGCGTTTCTGGCCGCCCGAAAGCTCAAAGGGAGATTTTTCCATATGGCTCTCCTCGAGCCCTACAAGCCTTGCCGTTTCGCGGACGCGGCGGTCGATTTCCTCCTCCGAAAGCCCCATGTTCCGCGGGCCGAAGGCGATGTCCTTATAAACCGTTTCCTCAAAGAGCTGGTACTCGGGGTACTGAAAGACGAGCCCGACCTTGAAGCGAATATCTTTTAGGCGGGATTTGTCCTTAAAAAGCTCCTCGCCGTCTATAAAAACGCTCCCCGAGGCGGGCTTAAGAAGCCCGTTGAAGTGCTGTATAAGGGTGGATTTTCCGGAACCGGTCCGGCCGATTATTCCGACGATTTCACCCTCGTCGATGTCTAAGTTTATGTTATCGAGAGCAACCTTGCGAAAAGGCGTGCCTTCGCCGTAGACGTAGGTAAGGTTCTCGGTTCTTATGATTCCCAATGCTATCCGCCTTTCTTTAAAAGGTTATAGAGCCGCTCGAAGCATTCGTCCTCCGAGATTATGTCGTCGGGAAGGCTTACGCCGTCCGAAATGAGCATATGGGTGAGCTCGGTAACGTCCGGAACGTCGAGGCCGACGGATTTAAGCATCTCCATTTGGGAAAATACCTTTTTCGGAACGTCGTCGGCTATAACCCTGCCGCTGTCCATCACGACTACCCTGCCCGCCTGCGCGGCTTCGTCCATATAGTGCGTTATAAGAACAATCGTCACCCCGGCGGAGTTAAGCTCCCTTATTGTTTTCATTATTTCTCGTCGGCCGATAGGGTCGAGCATCGCCGTCGGCTCGTCCATTACGATGCACTCGGGCTGCATTGCGAGAACGCCGGCAATGGCGATTCTCTGCTTCTGGCCGCCCGAAAGCTTATGGGGCGCGTGCTCGCGGTATTCGTACATTCCGACGGTTTTTAGGGCTTCGTCGACGCGGCGGCGGATTTCCGAAGGCTCAACGCCGATGTTTTCAAGCGCGAACGCCACGTCCTCCTCGACGACCGTCGCGACAATCTGGTTATCGGGGTTCTGAAATACCATTCCGACGCGGCGGCGGATGTCGTAGAGGTGCTCCTCATCGGAGGTCGGGATTCCGTCTATTTTCACCTCGCCCTTTTCGGGGAGGTTGATTGCGTTTAAAAGCTTTGCAAGCGTAGATTTTCCCGAGCCGTTATGCCCCAAAACCGCGACAAACTCCCCGCGGTTTATGTCGAGGGTTATCCCCTTTAAAACCGTGTTTTTCGTAGGCGGGTCGTCGTATTCGTTTACATAGCTGAACTCGGCGTTGCTTATTTCTATAAATTTTTCCAATGCTTTCACCGGTCTTTATAATGTAGTTTTTAAGCCGTCCAGACGGCGGTGCTCCCGGCGGGGAGGGACATTCGCTTTTCCTCAACCAAAAGCCCGATTTCGTCCGCGCTGACGCTTCCGCCGAAGCGGGGCATTAAAAGCGCGCCGAGCATATAAGACATGACCGACGGGGAAAGCCCCGCGGTATAACTGTTTAAGAGGAAAAACAGCGGATTTTCGCTCAGAACCCCGGCGCAGAGCTCCAAAAGCTCATATATCGAATCCTCAAGCTTCCAGACTTCGCCGGAGGGGCCTCTTCCGTAGCTCGGAGGGTCCATTATAATCGCGTCGTAGAAGCGGCCGCGGCGGATTTCCCGCTCGACAAACTTCCGGCAGTCGTCGACTATCCACCGAATCGGCCTGTCGGAAAGCCCAGAGGCGGCGGCGTTGTCCCGCGCCCACTGAACCATTCCCTTTGAAGCGTCGACGTGGCAGACGCTCGCGCCCGCTTCTGCGCAGGCAAGCGTCGCGCCGCCGGTATAGGCAAATAGGTTCAGAACCGAAACCTGCCTTCCCGATGACTTAATGAGCTTTCGCGCCAAATCCCAGTTCACGGCCTGCTCGGGAAATAGCCCCGTATGCTTAAAGCCGGTCGGGCGGATTATAAAAGTCAGGCCGTCGTAGGAAATTTTCCAGCTCTCGGGGAGCTTTTTGCGGAATTCCCACATTCCCCCGCCCCGGTCGGAGCGGTGATATATCGCGTCGCAGGAGCCCCAGAGCGGGTTTTCCTTCGGCGTTTTCCAGATAATCTGCGGGTCGGGCCGCGCAAGGGTCTTACCCGCCCAGCTTTCAAGGCGCATTCCGTCGGAAGCGTCTATAAGGCGGTAATCAATCCATCTGTCGGCCGTTCTCATCCGTTTTCCTCCGGATAGCCCGCGCAGTCGCGGACGGTTTTCGCTATCGCCTGAGCATACTGCCAGACGGTGTCGTAGTCGCGCCCCTCGGCGATTATCCTCAGAACCGGGGAGGCGGTCGATTCGCGGACGAAAACCCTTCCGTCGCCCTCGAGCTTCTGGCTGCAAAAAGCGATAATCTCGGAAATAGAGGGGTGGTCCTGCCATCTTCCCGCAAACTCGGGGCGAAGCTGGACGTTAAGCGCAATCTGCGGATAGGGCTCGTATACGCCGGCGAGCTCGGAGAGCTTTCGCGAGCTTCTTGCGAGAATTTCAAGGATTCTTCCCGCCGCAAGCTGGCCGTCGGCGGTTTTAATCGCGTCAAGGAGCACAAGATGTCCCGACGAGCTTGCGCCGAGGTTGTATCCGCCCAAAAGCATTCTCTCAACGATGTATCTTATTCCAACTCCCGGCTCGGCGGAAACGACTATGCCGTTTTCCTTCGCCCATCTGAAAAAGCCGAGGTTCGTCGTCTGTGAAACGACGCAGGTGTTGGCGTTAAGCTTCTGGTCGGTTTTCATTGCGTATGCCAAAATCGCGGTAAGGCGGTTTCCGTCGACGGGATTTCCCTTTTCGTCGAGCATTACCACCCTGCTGCCGTCGCCGTCGAAGGCTACGCCCGCATGGCACCTGTTTTCAACGACGCATTTTGCAAGCCGGTCGGTGTTCACCGTCCCGCAGCCGTCGTTGATGTTCTTTCCGTCGGGGGTATTGTTGATTAAAACGACGTTCGCGCCGATTCCCCGGAAGAATTTTTCTGCGGTCGATACCGTCGCGCCGTTTGCGCAGTCGATAGCTATTCTCATTCGGTTTAGGTCGCCGTCGATTTGCTTCATAAGCGTTCGGACATAGTCCCACTCGGCGTTTTTCTCGACGATTGCTTTTCCTATCATGTCGCCGCCCGGGCATTTCATCTCGCGGGGAGCCTTGGTAACAAGCCTCTCGATTTCGTTAAGAAGCTCCTCGGAGATATAGTTTCCGCCGCCGTCGAAAATCCTAACGCCGTTGAATTCGTAGGTGTTATGGGAGGCCGTAACCATTACTCCCGCGTCGGCGGAATATCTCTCCGCAAGGCAGGAAACCGCCGGGGTCGGAATTACCCCGAGGAGATGAACCTCGGCCCCCGCAGAACAGCAGCCCGCCGCGAAGCAGTCGGTTAAAATTTCGCCGGAAAGGCGGGTGTCCCGGCCGATAACAATCTTTGCGGGACGGCCTTCGCGGTTTTGCATCAGAAGCGCGAGAGCCTTTCCGATTTGCATCGCCGCCTCGCAGCTGAAGCCGGTTATCGCCCTGCCGCTCGCCCCCTCGGGTGTGAAAAGTCGTGCCATTTTGTCATTTTCCTCTTTTCGGTGTATTTTATGCTTAAATCAGCGAAGTCTGGCCGTCGGAGCCCTCGTGGGGGATTCCGAGGTGGCGGTAAGCGAGCTCGGTCGCGCAGCGTCCGCGCGGGGTTCTCGCCAAAAATCCGAGCTGCATCAAAAACGGTTCGCAGACGTCCTCGAGGGTTACGGCCTCCTCGCCTATCGCCGAGGCGAGCGTTTCAAGCCCCACCGGGCCGCCGTTGTAGCCCTTTATTATCATCTCGAGCATCCGCTTGTCCAGAGAATCGAGTCCGAGGTTGTCGACCTCCATACGGTCGAGGGCGATTTTTGCGATGTCGCGGGTTATTCTTCCGTCGCCCATTACCTCGGCATAGTCGCGGACGCGCTTCAAAAAGCGGTTTGCGATTCGCGGCGTGCCGCGGCTACGGGAAGCCATCTCGCACGCCGCGTCGCGGTCGATGGCTACTCCGAGGATTATCGCGGAGCGGGAGATTATTTCCGCGAGGTCCTCCGCCGAATAAAGCTCGAGCCGCTGGATTATCCCGAACCTGTCACGAAGCGGCGCGGAGAGCTGTCCCGAACGGGTGGTCGCGCCAATCAGCGTAAACTTCGGAAGGTCGATTCGTATCGAACGGGCGGCGGGGCCGTTTCCTATCATCAAATCTATCGTGAAATCCTCGAGCGCGGGGTATAAAATTTCCTCGATTGCGCGGCTCAGGCGGTGTATCTCGTCGATGAAGAGAACGTCGCCGGGCTGGAGCCCCGTCAGAAGCGCGGCGAGGTCGCCGGTTTTCTCAATCGCGGGGCCGGACGTTACCCTTATATTGACGCCGAGCTCGTGGGCGATGATGTTCGACAGCGTGGTCTTTCCGAGCCCCGGAGGGCCGTATAAAAGAACGTGGTCCAACGCCTCTCCGCGCTTTTTCGCCGCCTCGATATAGATTTTCATGTTCTCCTTGACCTTGTCCTGACCGATGTATTCGCTCAGGGTTTTCGGCCTTAAGGAGTAGTCGGCGTCGTCGCCGTCCTCCTTTATAACCTGCGGAGAAACTATTCTGTTTTCAAAATCAAATTCGCCGGTTTCTATCATTTTTGACCTCCGCCGTTAAAATTTTCCGCCCGAAAGCTCGCGCAAAGCGCGCCTTATAAGCTCGTCCACCGGAAGCGACGCGTCCATCTTTCCAAGACACGACGCCGCCTCGGACTGGGAATATCCCAAAACTACAAGCGCGGCAAGAGCGTCCGAAACGTTGGACGACGGCTTTGAAATCGCCGCAAGGTCGGGGCCGGACTTTCCGCCGATAAACGCGCTGTCCTTCGCGATTTTGTCCTTAAGCTCCATTACGATTCGCTGGGCGATTTTGTTTCCGACGCCTTTAACGCCGGTGAAGGCCTTTACGTCCTCAGACGCTATCGCGAGGGCAACCCTGTCGGGGGTGAGGGTGGATAAAATCGCGAGTGCGAATTTTGAGCCCACGCCGCTGACCGAGGTCAGGAGCCTGAAGCATTCAAGTTCCTCGGGGTCAAAAAAGCCGAAAAGCTCGATTGCGTCCTCCCTTACGGCGAGATAGGTATATAATGTGGCGGTTTCGCGCCCTTTGAGCTCGCCGACGGTGTTTAAAGTTGTTTTGCAGGCGTAGCCCACGCCGCCGCATTCGATAACGCACATTTCGGGAGTTGTGAGCGCGACGCGCCCGGTAAGGCTGTAAATCATTTGCGTGCATCCTTTCTGTCGCGGAATTTCTGGTAATCGCCGCTGTTGCGGGCAAGCTTCGAGAACTCCGCAAACGCCGCGGAACCGGCATAGTGGCCGTGGGCGATTGCGAGCGCAAGAGCGTCGGCCGCGTCGTCGGGGCGAGGGATTTCCTTGAGCCGAAGAATCGAGCGAACCATCTCCTGAACCTGGAGCTTTTCGGCTCGGCCATAGCCGACGACGGAGCTTTTCACCTGGAGCGGGGTGTATTCGTAGATTTCGACCTCCGCGTCGGCGGCGGAAAGCATTATCACTCCCCTCGCCTGCGCGACGTCGATTCCGGTGGTGTGGTTCGTGTTGAAAAAGAGCTTTTCCATCGAGAGCGCGTCGGGCTTATAGAGCTCCAGAAGCTCGCGCATGTCGCGGTAGATTGTTTGAAGGCGTTCGGCGAAGGGCTGTTCGGGGAAGGTCGTAATCGCCCCGAAATTCACAACCGAAAACTGCCTGCCGTCGTAATCGAGTATCCCGAACCCGACCGTGGCATAGCCGGGGTCTATCCCGAGAATGCGCATAGCAACACCTCCCCATGATGATTTTTTGATATTTGGTTTATTATAGCACAAAGGTTTGAAATAATCAAGGGGGGGAGAGAGTGTCCAAAGCACCCACATTAAATGAAATCAACCAACCCGAAAGGCAACTCGCGGGAGTGTCCAAAGCGACCACATTATAAAAATTTTTGCTT
>CANPZQ010000045.1 GCA_947588775.1 uncultured Clostridia bacterium | reverse complement strand
CGCTCCCCCTTCCCCTTCCCCTTCCCCCCACATTATACCCCACCCCGGTTATTAAGTCAAGCCGCAGGCGAATATCTTTTGAGGAGAGGTGATTTTATGTTAAAAAAGCTTATTGACATTTTGGTGAGCGGCGCGCTGTGGTTCGCGTTGCATGTCGGAGAAAAAAGCTCGTTCCCGAAGCCCCTTCCGCCGAAAGAGGAGCTCGAACTCTTCCGAAAACTCCGCGATGGCGACCGCGCGGCGAAGGATAGGCTGATTCTCCACAACCTGCGGCTCGTCGCGCACATCGTAAAAAAATACTACGCCTCCGGCGAGGACCCCGAGGAGCTGATTTCCATCGGCACCGTCGGCCTCATCAAGGCCGTCATGACCTACGACCCCGACAAGGGAAACCGCTTCGCCGCATACGGGTCGAGGTGTATTGAAAACGAAATCCTCATGCACTTTCGTGCAATGAAGAAAACCGCCGGGGACGTTCGGCTGAGCGAGCAGATTGACGTCGACAAGGACGGCAACCAGCTGACGCTCGGGGACATTCTCGCGGACGACGTAAACCTGCCGGAGGAGGTGGATTTGCGAATCAGTTCCGAGCTGCTCCGCGAAAAAATCGCGGTGCTTCTGGACGGGCGCGAACGCCGAATTATCGCGCTGCGCTACGGCCTCTCGGGCTCACCGCCGCTCACGCAGAGAGAGGTCGCTAAACTCCTTAAAATTTCGCGAAGCTATGTTTCAAGGATAGAGAAGCGCGCGATTGACAAGCTTTCAGAGGGGATGAGGTAGTGGCGCGGGGTTATGGGGTTGGAATGGTTTAGATGAAAGCTTGGGCAGAGAGGGGGCGCGGGGACGGAGCGGAGATAGCCGCGAAATTTCGGGGGCGGGCGGGTGGGACGCAGGAACCAGCGTAGTCCCCGCGCCCCGCCTGAGCCGAATCCCACCCTCCGAGGCCGCAGGCCGAGCGGGGGTGGGTGAGGATTAGGCTTTTGGGTAGAGAGATAGAAGTGCATTTAGCGTGGCGTGCAATATTTTTCGGCTTTTGTCGAAGTATCTGCCCCTGTTTTGGCTTTGTACTAACCCGCCGCTGCGGCGAATGGGGCTGATTTCTGCGGCCGCCATGGCTTCCTGCCCGCCACCCACCCTCCCACCCCGCCCCATTCGCCGCGGCTTCACGCCCACTCCAAAATCCCCCCGCACAAAAACCCCCTCCCACCCCTTGACATTTCCCCGACAATTTGCTATAATAACCATACTCGCCGGAATGATGGAATTGGCAGACGTGCCGGACTCAAAATCCGGTGGTAGAGATACCGTGCGGGTTCGACCCCCGCTTCCGGCACCAATATCAGCAATCCGAACCTGTTCCCGATAGGCGACACGTTCGGATTCTTTTTTCAAAAATTTCTGCCCCGACCCACCAAGCCGAGGCAGAAATTTATTTTTCAAGCCATCAAAACGCACCCAAAACCCCCGCCCCGTCCCTGACAAACGCGATAAACTCCCCGATTTCCGCGCGGCAGCTGACCGTTTTCCCGCCGTCGACGGGCGTTTTGTCGGTCGTGCGGAGCCATTTGCCGGCGGGGAGGTAGACCTCGCGCTCGGTTTGTCCCTGCTCAAGAATCGGCGCGAAGAGAATGTCGGGGCCGAACATGTACTGGTCGCTGAGGGCGTAGCACCGCTCGTCGGCGGGGAAATCGAAGAACATTGGGCGCATAATCGGCTCGCCGGTTTCGGCGGTTCGCTCGGCGCATTTCAGGATATACGGCTTAAGACGGTAACGCAAGTTGATAATTTCTTTGATTATCTCATAGTCGCGCTCGCCGAAGTGCCAGATTTCGTTGAAGCCGCCGCCGTCGCATACTATACCGGGGTATTTATCTTTGTAGTAGGATTGCTTCAGCCGCGTGCCGTGAAGGCGCATTACCGGGCAGAAAAGTCCGAACTGGAACCACCTTACAATTAGTTCACGGAAATAATCGCTTTCGGTGTCGCCGTTGAAAAATCCGCCTATATCGCTGTTCCACCAGGGGATTCCGCACATCGCCATCGACAGGCCCGACACAACACTGTATTTAAGTTGATTAAAGTCGGACCCTATGTCGCCATTCCATACCAACGCTCCGAATTTTTGGGAACCGGGGTATGCCGCGCGCGTCAGGAGCACTACCTCGTCCTCGCCTTCGGACTTCAATCCGTCGTGGAAGCATTTGGCATAATAGTAAGGATATAGGAGCCCGGCTTCCGCCATATTTCCGGCGTGAGTTTTGATGTTTTCCCATTGCTGCGGGTGAATTTCCGGCTCCGCCTCGTCAAGCCAGAATGTCCTAATTCCGCAGTCTATATAGGTTTTGCGGATTTGCTGCCAGACGAACTCCCGCGTTTCGGGATTTGACATATCCGCATATGTATTGCTCCCCCAAAAATCGAAGGTCGGGTACTGTCCGTTCTCGGTGCGAAGCAGCATATTCCGCTCATTCATCTCTCGCCAGTTGCGGCTTTTCGGGTTGACGGTCGGCCAGTAGGATACCACCGGGCGTATACCCATTTCTTTGAGTTCACTAACCATTTTCTTCGGGTCGGGCCAATATTTCGGGTCGAAGTCGCAATTTCCCTGCTCCGTCCAGTGGAAGAAGTCGATGACGATTGCGTCGAGGGGAATGCCGCGCTCATGATACTCCCGCGCGACCTCCAAAAGCTCTTCCTGCGACTCGTAGCGGCATTTCGACTGCCAGAAGCCCGCCGCCCACTGCGGCATTTTCGGGGCGAAACCGGTCAGCCGGCAATAGCGGTTCAGCACCTCGGCGGGGGTATCCCCGACGAAAACAAGATAATCAGCCTGCTTACAGTTTTCCGCCGTCCAGACGGTGTGGTTCAGGCCGAATTCGACCCGCCCGGGCGAAGGATTGTTCCATAAAAATCCATAACCGAGTGAAGAATAAATCACCGGAAGCGTCGATTTCGTGTTCCAGTTCGCGACGTCGTAGGTGCAGCCCTTGCGGTCGAAAAATCCTTGCTGCTCCTGCCCGAGGCCGTAGATGTGCTCGTCGCGCGCGTCGAAATTCACGCGGATTCGGTAGTTTTCGCCGTTGATGTGTTGGTAGCGCGTTATCGGGTCGGCCTCCTCGTGGGTCGCAAGGACGGTCGCGCCGTTTCTCTGGAATTCGAGCCTTGCACCCGACCATGACTTCATAACCCGGACGGTGAGCTTGCCGTTTCTGAGGATTCCGGTATCGCCCTCCAAAAGCACCTCCGCGTTCGAGGGCTCGGGGTCGAGAAGCGTCCATTTTTCGTCGGAAATACGGGTGTTCCGCGAGGCGCGAACCCTCGCGCATCCGTCGCCGTAGGGCTCCACAAAGATGTTTTCGTCGCGGGTCGTAAAGAAAATCCCGCCGTTTCTGATTTCGATGATGCTCATAGCTGCCTCCTTTTTCTGACGGCAGAGCCGCCTGCTTTAATTAAATATTATAACTCATTCGCCGCGAAAATTCAATCCCGAAGCGTCAGTCAAGCGGATAAATCTTCTCGGGCGCGTAGTCGTACATCGCGTTGGTGGCCTCTTTCGTGAGGTCGTAGCGGTACCATGACTCCTCGCTTCCGTCGGTTTGGCTCCAAACCAAAATCCCGCTCCAGCCGTGGTCGTAAAGGTCCTTATATTTTTCGGTGAGCGACATTCCGATTTCGTCTGCGTCGTCGTTATGGGTTTCGCCAATCATGCAGGGCTTGTCGGTGTGAAGCTTGAATTCCTCCGGGGTCATGCCGACGGGCGTTTGGAACCATGGCCGCTGCCAATTGTAATAGTGCGTGCTGTAGAAGTCGAGATACGCGCCGGGGTCGTCATATAATGACTGCAAATATTCGTCAGAAACCTTGTCGCCCTCGTAGTCGTCGGAATTGTACTTGACGATTCCCATTCCGACCGTAACGAGCATGTCGCTGTTTTCGTGGATAGTCGCCGCGCACTTCGCGAAGAGGTAGCAAATATCCTCCCACGGCAGCCGCCCGCATTCCTCATTTTCAAAAACCCAGTCCGGCTCATTCATCAGATCGATTGAGAAAACATACTCGTTATCGTTAAACCGCTTGCAGAATTCTTTGACATATTTTTCGGCATATTCGTCGCAGTTTTCGCGGCTTTGAATCATCGCCCGCCATACCGGCCCGCTCGCGTTCTTGAAGTGGTCGAAGGACAGCAGCGTCGGCATGACGTAGACCTTGTATTTTTTAGCGATGTCAAAGAGCTTCTCCAAATCCTCCCAGTGCTTTTCATTGACGGAGGCGATACTGCCGTCGGAGTTGAGGTCGACGATGCTCTCGCCGTCGCAGTTCACCCAGATTCGCACGCAGTTGATGTGGTCGTCGGCAAACCGCTTGAATTCGGCCTCCCAGAAGTCCTCGTCCATGCCGCCGTTGAAGTCGTTCCAGTTCTGCCACGGCGCGTTCATGCCGCTGAAGAAAATTTCCCTGCCGCCGACCGTGAATTCCGAGCCGGAAACGGTCACTCTTGCCGACGCGCTTTCGGCATCGAAAATTCCGACCGCCGCGCCGTCGCCGGAGGACAGGCTTTTTCGGGCCTTATCCGCCCCGCAGGAAACGAGAAAGACCGCCGCCGAAATCAGGACAACAAGAATTCTGATGTATTCCGCTTTTGACATAAAATCCCCTCCGAAAGGTCAATTTTGATGGTATTATACATCAGAATGCCGGGGAATGCAATACGTTTTTTAGGGAAATTTTGAACGGGGGAATTTTCGGCTGTGTTGTTCATATTGACATTTCCCCGATTTCGGCTATAATAAATGTAGATGATTTTTGCGCCGGGCTTTGATAGCGGCAGCAAAGGGAGCGCGGCGGAAAAAGCGGGGGAATGGCGGGAAATTTTGGGGGCGGGCGGGTGGGGCGCAGAAGGCAGCTTTTTCCGCCGCGCGGGATTCAGTGCAATCCCGCCGCCCGCGCCTTAAAATATTTAACCTAAAATAAAATCAAGGAGGATAATTATGGACAAAAACGCTTTTGCACCGACCCCACCGATGGGCTGGAACAGCTACGACTACTACGACACGACCGTTACCGAGGCGGACGTGCGCGCGAACGCCGAATACATGGCGAAAAACCTCAAAAAATTCGGCTACGAGTACGTCGTCGTCGACATTCAGTGGTATTCAAACGCCGCCGGAACCCGCCGCGACGCCTATCAGTATATCCCGTTCGAGGATTTCGAAATTGATGAATTCTCACGTCTGCAACCGTCAACCGTCCGCTTTCCGAGCTCGGTCGGGGGCAAAGGCTTCGGACCGCTCGCCGACTATATCCACGGCCTCGGACTCAAGTTCGGTATCCATATCATGCGCGGAATCCCACGCATGGCGGCGCACCGCCACTTGAAAATTCTGGGAAGCAACGCCACCGCCTCCGATGTCGCGGACGCCGGTTCAATCTGCGGCTGGAACCCCGACATGTACGGCGTGAAGGATAACGCCGACGGGCAAATGTATTATAACTCAATTATCAATATGTATGCCGAATGGGGCGTTGATTTCATCAAGTGCGACGACATTTGCGACTCGTGGATGTACCCCGTCAACAGGTTTTCGGGATGGGCTGAAACCCGCATGTTACGCCGTGCTATCGACAATTGCGGGCGGCCGATTGTGCTCAGCTTATCCCCGGGACCGGCGCATGTCGAAAACGCATACCACTACACCGAAAACGCGAACATGTGGCGCATAACCGACGATTTTTGGGACAACTGGAATTTGCTGAAAAACATGTTCTGGCGTTGCGAGCAGTGGCAGGACCACACCCGCCCCGGGTGCTGGCCGGACTGCGACATGCTGCCTATCGGAAAGCTCGGAAAGGGCCACGGCCACGAGTGGGTCAGCCATTTCACCGACGATGAACTAAAGACGATGATGACCCTTTGGTGCGTCTGCCGCTCGCCGCTGATGATTGGAACCGACCTCCCGCAGCTCGATAATAAGGACTATAAATTATTGACCAATACTGAGATTTTAGTGATGTTAAGCGATGGCAGGGCAAAGCAGCTTCGGCGTTCCGAAAAAGAGGCCGTCTGGCTTTCGGAGGGCAGCGACTGCGTGCGGCTCGCGCTGTTTAATTTGGACGATGACGCAGCCGAAATCGCGGCGGAGCTGCCCGAAGCCCCGCGCGACGGCGGCACCGAGCTTTGGGGCGCGGAGGATTGCAGGATTGACGGTAAAACCGTTTCTGCAAGCGTGCCGGCGCATGGGGTAAGGGTTTATAAGTTCAAAAAATAACGGGCGTGGCAAACGACTTTTGCGGGCGACAGCTTCGGCTGCCGCCCGCTGTTTTGATATTCTGATGAATAATTGACCATATAAAAATATCAACGTTTAGCGCGCAGCGAGCTGCGCACCAAAATCGACGGGAGTGCGTGCCATAGAAGCACTTTTGATCCTCTCTGCGGCTTCCTTTCCGTTGTGCCGCAGAGAGTGCAGGGTCGAATAAGCTTATGCCTTATCCTGAGTTTTGAACAGTGATTGTTGGCAATCCTATCTTACCACACGTGGGCACATTCTTTTTTTATTTTCTCTGTACAAGATGTATTGTACTCTAACACACACCCCCCTCAAAAAATCCCCCCTCCCCCCTTGACAACCGCCCGACTTAGTGATAAAATAGATAAAATTTACCCGGAGATTCTGTCACGTTAAAAGGGAGGAAATTTTATGCTGCAAACCAATCCCGCCGAAAAGTTCGGCAAAGAGGGGCTTACCTTCGACGACGTACTGCTGATTCCCGCCGAATCCGACGTTACGCCGAATATGGTTGACCTTTCTACCACGCTCTCGGACAGTCTTTCGCTCAATATCCCCGTAATGACCTCCGCGATGGACACCGTCACCGAGTCGAAAATGGCAATCGCCATCGCCCGCGAGGGCGGCATCGGCATCATTCACAAGAACATGACCATCGAACGTCAGGCCGACGAGGTCGACAAGGTAAAACGTTCGCAAAACGGCGTTATCGGCAACCCGTTCTATCTCTCCGCCGAACACCTCGTCGCCGACGCGGACGAGCTTATGGCAAAATACCGCATTTCCGGCGTGCCGATTGTCGGCGCGGACGGAAGGCTCTGCGGAATTATCACAAACCGCGACATGCGCTTTGTCAAAGACTTTTCGATGAAAATCAGCGAGGTTATGACCAAGGACAACCTCGTCACCGCGCCGGAAGGCACCACCCTCTCGGACGCTCAGGAGATTCTTCGCAAGTATAAAATCGAGAAGCTCCCGCTGATTGATTCCGACGGTCGGCTTAAGGGGCTTATCACGATTAAGGACATCGAAAAGGCGGAAAAATACCCCAACAGCGCGCGCGACGCTCAGGGAAGGCTTGTCGTCGGCGCGGCGATAGGCGTTACCGACGATGTTTTGGACAGGGCAAAGGCTCTTGTCGACGCACAGGTCGACTGCCTCGTCCTCGACTCCGCCCACGGGCATTCCAAAAACATAATCAACTGCCTTGAAAAGGTCAAGAACAAATTTCCCGACGTAACCGTAATCGCCGGAAACGTCGCCACCGCCGAAGGCACCGAAGCCCTTATCAAGGCGGGAGCGGACTGCGTTAAGGTAGGAATCGGCCCCGGCTCAATCTGCACGACGCGCGTTATCGCGGGCGTCGGAGTTCCTCAGATTACCGCCGTATACGACGCCGCCTGCATGGCCGCAAAATACAATATTCCCGTTATCGCCGACGGCGGAATCAAGTATTCCGGCGATATTGTCAAGGCCCTTGCCGCCGGCGCGTCCTGCGTGATGCTCGGCTCGCTGCTCGCAGGCTGCGACGAAGCACCCGGCGAAATCGAAATCTATCAGGGCCGTTCCTTCAAGGTCTACAGGGGCATGGGAAGCCTCGGCGCGATGGCCGCAGGCTCCAAGGACAGATACTTCCAGACGGGCTCGAAAAAGCTCGTCCCGGAGGGCGTAGAGGGCCGCGTTCCCTATAAGGGACTGCTCTCCGACACAGTTTTCCAGCTCTGCGGAGGAATCCGCAGCGGTATGGGCTACTGCGGCTGCCACACCATTCCCGACCTCCACGAAAAAACGCGCTTTGTGCGTATAACCGGCGCGGGCCTCAAGGAAAGCCACCCGCACGACATCTACATAACAAAGGAAGCACCGAACTACTCAACTCAGGTGTAACCCAAAAGGCGGGGATAATGCTTCCCCGCCTTTTTAAGGGCTTTTGCCACGCCATGTCAAAAAAGGTCTGGTTTTGTTTAAATGCACAAGCTTTCGGCCGCATCTTCCGTTCTCTGACATCTGATTTCTGCCCTCTTTGTCTTTGCGCCTCACCCGTCCCCGCTCAGCCCCGCAAGGGGGCTTCGGGGGGCGGGATTCGCCGCAAACGGCGCGGGGACTACGCTAACTTGGTTGGCCCACCCACCCGCCCACCCCTCCTTCGCGCATCCCCCCGCTCCGTCCCCGCGCCCCCTCTCCCTCACTCTTCCCAAACCCCACCCCCAAAGGAGCCCCTACCCCATGCCCTCAATCAAATTTTTCGACGTACTCGATTCCACCAACTCGTACATAAAACGAAACGCCGCCTCAATGCAAGACGGCGACGTCGTCGCGGCAAAAAGACAAACCGGCGGCCGCGGCCGCCTCGGGCGGAGCTTTTTCAGCCCCGACGGCGGGCTCTACTTTTCTCTTATTCTACGGCGGAATATTCAAAATTCCTCGCTTTTAACGCCCCTCGCGGCGGTCGCTGTTTCGGACGCGCTTATCGCCCTCGGCGCGGAAAACGTCGGTATAAAATGGGTCAACGACGTTTATGTGAACCTCCGAAAGGTATGCGGAATCCTCGTCGAAACCGCGTTTTCCCCGGCGGGAGAGCTTGAACGCGCAATCGTCGGCGTAGGTATAAACATAACCGAGCCCGACGGCGGCTTTCCCGAAGAAATTTCAAACCGCGCCGGCGCGGCGTTCAAAAATGAAAACGCCCCCTCCCCCGAGCGGCTTCTTCGGCGGTTTCTTGCAGATTTCAACAGTCGGCTCGACAAAATCGGCGACCGCGAATTTTTGGACGACTACCGAAAAAGGTCTGTTCTCTTCGGGAAAACCGTCGAAGTCCTCCCGCCGTCGGGGGAGCGGTATTTCGCCGTCTGCGAGGACATAGACAAAGACTGCCGCCTCGTCGTAAACGGCCCCCGCGGCCGCGAAGCCCTGTACATGGGCGAAGTAAGCATTAAATTATAAAAAATCCCGGCACGGTCTTTCCGCGCCGGGCGTTTATGTATGGGCTATTTCTCTCCGTCCTCGGCTCTTAAATCGACCCGCCTGCTTATTCCGCAGACGATTTCGTAGCCGATTGTTCCTATTTTTGCGGCAAGCTCGTCGGCGGTGACGGTTTCCCCGCCGTCTGTTCCGAAAAGCGTAACGGTGTCGCCGACCGCCGCGCCCTCTATGTCGGTAACGTCCGCCATCAGCATATCCATACAAACCCTGCCGAGCACAGGCGCGCGCTTTCCGCGTATCAAAACGTCCGCTTTTCCGGAAAGCTGCCTCGGGTAGCCGTCGGCGTATCCGACCGTAACGACGGCGATTTTCGTTTCGCGCTTAGTTTCAAAAGTCCTGCCGTAGCTTACGTCAACGCCGGCGGGGACGGTTTTAATCTGCGAAACGGTGGCTTTGAATTCCATAACCGGCTCGAGCGATACCGGAAGCTCGAGCTCCGCGTTCGGCCTCAGACCGTATAGCATGATTCCGAAGCGGGCGTATTTGCTCCGCGAATCGGGGTGATACGCCGCCCCGGCGGAATTGAGAAAGTGTATGTCCGCCGCTTTTCCGCGCCTTTCAAGCTCTGCTTTCAGGGCGCATATTTTTTCAATCTGCTTTTCGGTATAGTCGATGTCGCCGGGGTCGCGGCTGTCGGCGACGGAAAGATGCGTAAAAATCGCCTCAATTTTAAGCCCCGGGATTTTTTCGGCCTCCTCAAAGCCGCCGGCGAGGCAGTCAATATCCCCACGAAGCCCTATTCTCGTCATTCCGGTGTCGACCGCGAGATGGCACCTGATTATTCCCGCCCCCGAAAGCGACTGCGAAAGCTCCCGCGCGTAGTCAAGGTCGGTTATCGCCTGGATAATCCCGTATTTTTGCAGGATTTTCGCATGCTCCGGCGGGGTATAGCCGAGAATCAGTATGTCCCCCGCAACGCCGAGCCGCCGAAGCTCCAAAGCCTCGATAAGATTTGAAACCGCAAAAGCGTCCGCGCCGCACTCGCGGCACAGAAACGGGATTACCCCGCTGACCCCGTGGCCGTAGGCGTTCGCCTTAACGACGCACATCATCTTTACGCCCGGCGGGAGCAGCGAGCGGCATTTTTCAAAATTATTCTTAAGCCTGTCGAGGCGGATTACCGCCCACGCCCGCCGAAGAACGGGCATTTCAATGTTTTCCATCATTGCCTCCGAAAAAGTGTGATTCATTCTTCAAAAAGCTTGAAAACCTCCGCGATTTGTGGTATGCTTATATAATATACGAAAGGGGGATTGCGGCTATGCCCGAAACAGAGCTGCCCGAGCTTATAACCGTGCGGGAAAAAACCGCCTGCTTTACGGGCCATCGCCCCGAAAAATTTCCCTTTAAAACCGATTTGCCGGCAATCTGGAAGATGTTCCGCGCGGTTTTAAGCCTTCATATCCGCGAGGCCGCCGACGCGGGCTACGACACCTTCATAAGCGGAATGCAGCGCGGAATGGACATCTGGGCGGCAAAGGAGGTAATCGCTCTAAAGGCGAAATATCCTTCGCTCAGGCTCTACTGCGTTTCCCCCTTTGAGCGGGAAATTCGCAGCCGCAAGGGCGAGGACAGGCGGGACTACGAGGAGGTCGCCGCCGCCTGCGACCGCTTTATAACGCTAAGCGCAGACTTTCGCCCCGACTGCTACTCAATAAGAAACCGCTACATGGTCGACCGCTCGTCGCTTGTAATCGCGGCGGCCGCCGATAAAAGAAGCGGGACATGGCAGACCGTCCGTTACGCAAGGCGGACGAACGTAAACGTCGATTTAATCGACCTCGAGGAGTTCGCCGCCGACTACGGCCTTGACCGCTACTGATATTTTACACCAGCGGCGGGAAAATTGCAACCGAAATTTATGCCTATGATAAAATTTCAATAGGAGTGGATAAAATGTCAAGAAAAAAACAAAGTCAGACGCCCGTTCTGATTGTCTACGTCGCGACGATGCTTGTGAGCCTCGCGATTTTCGGCTCGGCGGCACTCTTTTTGCGCGACAGGTTCGTAACGAAGCCGTCGGAGAACCTCGAAAACGCCTCCGCCGACGATACTTCCGAAACCGAACAGGCCAAAGAATACGACTACGCCTCGGCGCGGGAAACGGTTCTCTTCGTCGGAGCCGAGGGGGAGAAAATCAACGGTATCGCGCTTTTGCGGGTTCTTCCCGACGAGCTTTCGGTAAAGGTCGTGCCGGTTTCGCCGATGATTTTATCGAGCGTGAGCGGAACCGACGGGACGATTGCTTCGCTCTTTGAGATGGGCGGAATGTCATATCTGAAAAGCGCGGTTGAAAACGTATTCGGGATTACCTGCGACAAATACATAAAAATCTCCGACGAGGGCTTTAAAAGCCTTGTCGATTCCCTCGGCGGCACGAATTCCTATTCCTTCCCGTACGACATCTACTACAAAAACGAGGCCACCGGCGAGGTCACGAGCTTCTCGCAGGGGCCGGTTACGAGAACGCTCTACGGCGACGATATTCGCAGAATCATCACATATCCGCTATACCAGAACGGAAACGAAACAAAGGCGCAGGTCCTCGGCGAGCTTTCGGTTTCGCTGATAAATTCCGCCTGCACCAACAACTCGGGGAGCATCGTCACGAACATCAAGAGCATTTTCAACATCATCTACAACAACTCCGACACCGATATTACATCGAAGAGCTTTTCCGACGTCCGCCCGGCGTATGAACGGCTTGTTTCCCAGTCGCAGACGCCGGCGACCTACCGCCTTCCCTCGGGAAGCTGGGACGAGCTCGGCCGCTTCACCGTCGACGAGGCGTTCAAAACGGACATTCGGGAATATTTTGAGCTTTCGGAGGGATAAACAGATGCCGCCGCTTTCACACATTTTCGACACCCACTGCCACTACGACGACCCTGCCTTCGGCGGGCGGGAAAAGGCCGCGGAGCTGCTTGAATCGCTCTTTGCGGACGGGCTTTCGGGGGTTATTCATGCCTCAACCGACCCGGAATCGGTAAAATTCGGGCTGTGGCTTTCCGAAAGGTTTCCAAAGGCGTATACCTCCGTCGGAATTCACCCGGAGTACGCCGAAAAATATTCCGAAGCCGACATAGAGGGGCTTGAAGCCGCCGCAAAAAGCAGCGAAAAGGTCGTCGCGGTCGGGGAAATCGGCCTTGACTACCACTACGAGGGATACGACAGGGCGGCGCAGATAAGACTTTTTCGCGCGCAGATTGAGCTTGCGAATTCTTTGAAGCTTCCGGTAATCGTCCACTGCCGCGACGCGGTCGGCGACTGCATGGAAATATTAAAGGAGCTTTGCCCGAAGGGGGTAATGCACTGCTTTTCGGGCTCATGGGAAACCGCGAAGGAGGTTCTCGGGCTCGGAATGTATCTCGGCTTTACCGGCGCGCTTACCTTCAAAAACGCAAAAAAAACGGTCGAAGTCGTCGAGAAAATGCCGCTTGAGCGGTTTCTCACCGAAACCGACTGCCCCTATATGGCACCGGTGCCGCACCGCGGCGAAGCCTCGCACAGCGGAATGATTGAGTTTATTCTGCGGCGCGCGGCGGAAATCAGAGGAATGCCGGAGGAGGAAATCCGGGCGGCGGCGGAGAGGAATGCGAGGGAATTTTTGGGGGTAAGGGGGTAGAGGGTTAGAGGCTGCGATGGGAGCGCGGCGGAAAAAGCGGGG
>CANPZQ010000044.1 GCA_947588775.1 uncultured Clostridia bacterium | reverse complement strand
TTGTTTTTTCAACACGAAATACTGCCATAATTTCCTCCTGTCATCTTGAAACAAAAAATCCCCGCTCGGGTTCTGCAAAATGCAGGGGAGCGGGGATGTTTTGAAAATATTTCTAAAACAACTGAAATCAGATAATTATTGGATTGAGAAAGGAAGATTACTGTAAAAGCCCATAAAATAAGCCTTTCAGCGGTTTCTGAAAGGCTTGTTCTTGTGATTAACATGGGTGCAGATTTCAGTCACCTTTTTGAAAGTAAACTCCGATTTCCCACCGCGAAACCGCCTGCGGCGATACGCCGACGGCCTCGGCGAGCTCGGTCTGGGTTCTCCCCTGCCCCGCCCGCAGCTCCCGGATTTTTTGGCCGATTTGAATGGTCATGGTATTATCCTCCTTAAATGATGTTTTGCGAACCGGTTCGGGATAATTATAGCAGACGCGGAAGGGATAGTCTATCATCAATTGGTTGTTGGATTTTAAACGGGAATGAGAAAAGCAGGCGGAGCCGAAGCTTCGCCTGCCGGGGTGATTTGTTCAGAACAGCCCGCTGATAACCCCGTTTGAATCCACGTCGATTTTTTCGGCGGCGGGGACCTTCGGGAGGCCGGGCATGGTGAGAATGTCGCCGGTAAGCGCGACTATGAAGCCTGCGCCGGCGGATATTTTTACGCTCTTGACCGTAACCGTGAAGCCGGTCGGCGCGCCGAGCTTCGTCGGGTCGTCCGAGAAGCTGTACTGCGTTTTCGCGATGCAGACGGGGCATTTGTCGAAGCCGAGCGATGTAAGGCGGGCGATTTCCTTTGCCGCGGCCGGAAGGAAGGTAACGCCGTCGCCGCCGTATACCCGCTTTACGACCGCCTCGATTTTCTTCTCAATCGGCAGATCGAGCCCGTAGGAGAATCTGAAGTCGGGCTTTTCCTCGTCGCAGAGCCGGACGACCTCGGCGGCAAGCTCTTTTCCGCCTTCGCCGCCCTTCGCCCAGACGTCCGACAAAATCGCCTTCACGCCGAGCTCGGCGCACTTTTTGATTACAAGCTCAACCTCCGCGTCGGTATCGGTCGGGAAGCGGTTTACCGCGACGACGGCGGGCAGGCCGTATACATTCTTAATATTTGAAACATGGCGCAAAAGGTTTGGCAGGCCCTTTTCGAGGGCTTCGAGGTTCTCGGTTCCGAGCTCGGTTTTGGGGAGGCCGCCATGCATCTTCAACGCCCTTACCGTCGCGACGATTACGACCGCGTCGGGGGTGAGGCCGGCCATTCGGCACTTTATGTCGAGGAATTTTTCCGCGCCGAGGTCCGCGCCGAAGCCGGCCTCGGTGATTGCGTAGTCGCCGAGCTTGAGGGCGGTTTTGGTCGCGATTACCGAGTTGCAGCCGTGGGCGATATTCGCGAACGGGCCGCCGTGGACGAGCGCAGGGGTTCCCTCGAGCGTCTGGACGAGATTGGGCTTGATAGCGTCCTTCAAAAGCGCGGCCATCGCTCCGACCGCTTTAAGCTGTCCGGCGGTGACGGGCTTATCGTCGTAGGTGTAGCCGACGACTATCCTCGAAAGCCGCTCCTTTAGGTCGTCGATGTCGCTTGCAAGGCAGAAAACGGCCATAATTTCGCTCGCGACGGTGATGTCGTAGCCGTCCTCGCGGGGGGTGCCGTTCGCCTTTCCGCCAAGGCCGTCGGTTACGAAGCGAAGCTGGCGGTCGTTCATGTCGACGCAGCGTTTCCATGTGATTCTTCTCGGGTCGATGTTGAGGGCGTTGCCCTGATAGATATGGTTATCGAGCATGGCGGCAAGGAGGTTGTTTGCCGCGCCGATGGCGTGGAAATCGCCGGTGAAGTGAAGGTTAATATCCTCCATCGGGACGACCTGAGCGTATCCGCCGCCCGCCGCGCCGCCTTTGATTCCGAATACGGGACCCAAAGAGGGTTCCCGGAGGGCGACGACGGAATTTTTCCCGATTTTTCTGAGGCCGTCGGCAAGGCCGATGGTGGTGGTGGTTTTGCCCTCGCCGGCCGGGGTCGGGGTTATTGCGGTTACAAGCACTAATTTGCCGTTTTTGCGGTCGGAATTCATAATTGCCCGGTTGTCGAGCTTGGCCTTATAGCGGCCGTACTGCTCCAAAATTTCGGGGTCGATTCCCGCCTTTTCGGCGATTTCGGTGATGGGCTTAAGAGGGGTTTTCTGGGCGATTTCAATGTCGGATAAGTATGCCATGGCTGTACCTCGTTTCTTATTTGATGGCGGCAAAACCGCGTGTTCACAAAAGAATTTTAGCATTCGGCGGCGGTTTTGTCAACCGGTTTAAAAAAGATTGTCGGATTTGATATAAACGCCGCCGTTCGGGGAAAATTATAGTGCAAGAGGGCGATATAAAAACCCGGACGCCTTTAACTCAAGCGTCCGGGATTTTCGGTTGATTCATCATTTTGTGTATAAACCAACGCTGCCTTAACGGCGGTTTGCTGATTAGTGCTTCTTAGAAACAACTGCGGCAGCCGCGGATACGACTATCGGAAGAGCGGCAAGAGCAATACCGGTCTTGGGGTTCTCTTCTTCAGCGGGAGCCTCGGTATCGCCGACGTTGGTTTCATCGCCCTCATCGTCGCCCTGCTGTTCGGTGGTGTCGGCGAATACGGCGACAGCAAACATAGAAACGGCAAGAACGAGTGCCAGAAGCATAGCAAGCAACTTCTTCATAGTTAATAACCTCCTTGATTTTCAGCGAAAAACGCTTTTGTGATAATTATTATACATTAGTTGGGGCAATTTTACTATAGACAAATTCTACAATGTTTTATAGATATTTTTTGACAGTTTTGGACATGCTGTAAAAATATTTGTTTGATTGCATGGCGATTGTAAATTTTTTGTTAATTGTTGGGAGGGAGTTTAGCGCGGTTATTCGGTAAAATGGGGGGCGCCGAGGGGTGCTGGCGGAGGGGTTTGTGGTTATACCGTCCGACTGTTGAAGAGGCACATTTGGGCGTTTTGGCTTTTTTGTTGGGGGTGCGGGAGGACACCTTTATTGGTCTATCGCCAAATTACGATAGAGGCAGGTTTTGGTGCTGTGCCTTTTTTGTTTTTGCTTTGGGGTGTCAGTCTTTCTTCCCGGCGAAGCCGTAGGGGTTCTTCGACTGCCAGTTCCACGCGTCGCGGCACATGTCGTCAAGGTTATACTTCGCCTTCCAGCCGAGTTCCTTCTCGGCAAGCGACGGGTCGGCCCAGCATGCGTCCGCGTCGCCGGGACGGCGCGGGGCGATTACATACGGCAGCTCCCTGCCGCACGCACGCTCGAACGCATGCAGAACGTCAAACACCGACGAGCCCTTTCCGGTGCCGAGGTTATAGATTTTTACTTCGCCCTTAAGCGCGGCCATCTTTTCAAGTGCCTTGATATGGCCCTCCGCGAGGTCTACGACATGGATATAGTCGCGTACACCCGTTCCGTCGGGGGTATTATAGTCGTTGCCGTTGACATTGAGGTGCGGCCTTCTTCCGACCGCGACCTGCGCGATATACGGGGTGAGGTTGTTGGGAACACCCTGCGGGTCCTCCCCTATCAGGCCGCTCGAATGCGCGCCTACCGGGTTGAAGTATCTTAAAAGGATAACGTTCCATTCCGGGTCGGCGGTATGAACGTCGGTGAGAATCTGCTCGATCATCCACTTCGTCCAGCCGTAAGGGTTGGTGCATACCCCCTTCGGCGAGCTTTCGGTAATCGGAAGCTCCTTCGGCATTCCGTAAACCGTCGCCGACGAGGAAAAGATGATATTTTTGACATTATGCGCCTTCATCGCCTCGATAAGCGTCAGCGTTCCGCCGATGTTGTTCTTGTAGTATTCAATCGGCTCCGAAACCGAAACCGCAACCGCCTTAAGCCCCGCAAAATGAATCACCGAGTCGATTTCGGGGTTCTCGCTGAAAATTTTGTCGAGTGCCTCGGCGTCGCACATATCCGCCTTATAAAACTTAACCTTTTTACCTGTGATTTTTTCTACGCGCTTCAGCGATTCCTCGTAGGAATTCGAGAGATTGTCAAAAACAACTACCTCGTAACCCTGCTCCAAAAGGCATAAAACCGTGTGGGAACCGATGTATCCCGCGCCGCCGCTTACAAGAATTGACATTTTTATCGTCCTTTCCGTGGTTTTGTTGAATTTATTATATCACACGCTCGACCTTTTTTCAATACCGAAACAAAAAATTTCCCGGATTAGCACTTAAAATTTGTGAGTGCTAAAATTTACAGTTGCGCAACAATTAGGACATAAATCCGAAACAAATGGCGGCTATAATAATATCTGACAGCCGGTTAAAATCGGCATGATAATTGCAGTTATTATTTTTAAGGAGAAGATAAACATGGAAAAAAGACAGTTTCAGACCGAATCCAAAAAGCTGCTCGACATGATGATTAACTCCATCTACACCCACAAGGAAATCTTTCTGAGAGAGCTTATTTCAAACGCGAGCGACGCTATAGACAAGCGGTATTTCCGCTCGCTTACCGAGCCGGAAACGGGGCTTAACCGCGACGAGTACGAGATTTCGATTTCGGCGGACGAGCCGTCGAGAAAGCTTGTTATTTCGGACAACGGCTGCGGAATGACGCGCGAGGAGCTTGAAAACAACCTCGGAACCATCGCCAAAAGCGGCTCGCTCGACTTCAAGAGCGAAAACGCCGCCGAGAACGTCGACATAATCGGCCAGTTCGGCGTAGGCTTCTATTCGGCGTTCATGGTTGCCGGAAAAGTCACGGTCGTTTCAAAGGTTTACGGGGCCGAAAAGGCTTGGAAGTGGGAATCGGAGGGCGTAGACGGCTATACCCTCGATGAGTGCGACAAGGACGGCGTAGGCACCGAAATCACGCTTTACATCAAGCCGGATTCCGAGGAGGAGGACTACTGCGAATTTTTGGAGCCATACTCGATTCAGAGGCTTGTAAAAAAGTATTCCGACTACATTCACTACCCAATCAGAATGGACTTTGAGGTCAACAAGCCCGTCGAGGGCAAGGAGGGCGAAACCGAAAAGGTTATCGAGCGAAGAACCCTTAATTCAATCACTCCGCTCTGGAAAAAGCCGGCCGCGGAGATTTCCGAGGAGGAGTACAACAACTTCTACACCTCCAAATTCATGGACTACGAGCCGCCGGTCAAGGTTATGCACTATAAACAGGAGGGTACCGTCGAATACACCGCGATGCTCTTTATCCCCTCTCACGCGCCGTTCGACTACTACTCAAAGAGCTTTGAAAAGGGCCTCCAGCTCTATTCGAGCGGGGTTATGATTATGGACAAGTGCGCGGAAATCCTTCCCGACTACTTCAGCTTCGTGAAGGGGCTTATCGACAGCTCCGACATCTCGCTTAATATCTCCCGCGAAACCCTCCAGCAGGACCATCAGCTTCGCACCATCGCGAAGGCGGTGGAGAAAAAGATTAAATCCGAGCTTGCAAAGCTCATGGAAACCGACCGCGAGAAGTATGAAAAATTCTTCAGGGCGTTCGGCTCGCAGCTAAAATTCGGCGTATATTCCGACTACGGCACCCACAAGGAACTTTTGCAGGATTTAATCATGTTCATGTCGTCGAACGATATGAAGTATACGACCCTTAAGGAATATGTTTCGAGAATGCCGGAGGAGCAGAAATCCATCTACTACGCCTGCGGGGAAACCCCCGAAAAGGCGATGAGGCTTCCGCAGGCCGAGGCGGTAAAGGCAAAGGGATACGAGCTTTTGCTGCTTACCGAGGACGTAGACGAGTTTACCCTGCAAACGCTTATGAGCTACGAGGACAAGAAGTTCGTAAACGTCGCCTCGGACGCTTTGGACCTCGCAAGCGAGGAGGAAACCAAAAAGCTGAAAGACGAAAACGAGAGCGCGAAGGAGCTTTTGGACTTCGTAAAGGAATCGGCGGGCGGGCTCCACGACGTTAAGTATTCGGCGACGCTCGGCAAACACCCCGCGGCGATTTCGAGCGAGGGCGGAATGACTATCGAGATGGCGAGGGTGCTATCAAAGATGCCCGACGCGGATTCCCAGCTTTCGGCTTCTTTGGTTCTCGAGCTCAACGGCGAACACCCGGCCGTTCAAAAAATCAAGGAGCTTTTCTCCTCGGACAGGGACCGCTGCGCGAAATACTGCAAGATTCTGGCGAACTGCGCGCGCGTAAGCTCAGGGCTTGAAATCGAGAATCCGGAGGAATTCGGCGAGCTTGTCGGCGAGCTTATGGTATAAAAATATAAAAATAACGGCCGTATCCGGATTCGGGTGCGGCCTGTTTTTTTATTCATCTGCAAGAAGCGGCTCGTAAACCGGAGCAAAGCGGCGCAGGCTCTCATCGACGTCGATTTCGTAGTCTCTAACCATGCAGCGGTCGAACTCGGAGTCGAAGTATTCGCGGAGCATAACCCCGCCGAGGGCCTCCATCGCCCGCCACGAAGCGGGATTGTCGGTATTTGCGTCCAGAAGGACCGTTTTTAAACCGTGGAGGCGGCAGAGCTTCAGCGCGAGGTAGAGATTTATCTTGCAATATCCCTTTCCTCGCTCGGTCGGGCGGGTCGAATAGCCGATGTTCCCGCCGTATTTTCTTAGCCGCTCGTTGAGGGCGTATCTTATGTTGATCATGCCGACGATTCGCATGTCGCTGCTTCGCGTCAAAAAATAAGTTTCGCTCGGGACGCTGTTTTCGTCGGGGACGCGGCTGCGGCATTCCTCGAGATGTTCAAGCCAGCCCTCGTAGTCGCCGGTATAGCGGTGAAGCCCGCCGGAGCCGTTGATTTCGGAGTTGTATTTTCTGAATTCGTCTATGTAGTCGAGGGCGGCGGATTTGTGGGAGAGGGTTGGAGGGGCGAGGTAGAAGGCGGGCATGGGTGAGGGCTCCTTTTTTTGATAAAATTTTTTCAGCGGCGGACGGGGCGGTGGGGCGGGTGGGTGGGGCGCGCGAAATTTGAAAATTTGCGCCCAAGGGAGCACCGGCCGCCGCGGTGAAAGGGGCTCAAAGCTGCGGCTTAACGCTTTCTAAGCCACACCGAGGGGCTTAAGAGGAAGATTACGGGGTAGATTTCAAGCCTTCCGAGGAGCATTGAAACCGAGAGAACTATCTTTGAAAACGCGGTGTAGTCGGCGTAATTGCCGGTAGGGCCGACCGCGCCAAGGCCGGGGCCTACGTTGTTGAAGCAGGCGAGAACGCTTGTGAACTTTGTTTCAAAGTCGAACGGCTCGAAGCTTATCAGCAAAAATGTGCCGAGGAAAATAGCCATGTAGAGCGCGAAGTATACCCCTACGCCGGAAAGGGTCGCGTCGTCGAGGGGCTTGCCCTCGAAGCGCACGGCGGAAACCGAGCGCGGGTGGAGCATCTTTTTAAGCTCGCGCTTAACGGATTTGCCGAGCATTATCACCCTCGAAACCTTGAGGCCGCCCGCCGTAGAGCCGGCGCAGGCTCCTACGAACATCAGAATGCAGAGAATGCACTTTGAAAGCTGGGGCCAGAGGTTGAAATCCGCCGTAGCGAAGCCCGAGGTCGACACTATCGTCATTACCTGAAAAGCCGAATGCCTGAGCGTTTCGCCGAGGGTATCGTAGAGCGGGCGGATATTTACCGCTATCGCGCCGACCGAAACGAAAACTATCGCCGTATAGGTCCAGAGCTCCTCGCTCGTGAAAACCGACTTGAAGCGGCGAATCAGCGCGAGATAGTAGAGGTTGAAGTTTATCCCGAAGATGAACATGAATATCGTTATCACCCACTGGATATAGGGGCTGTAGCCCGCTATGCTGTCGGCCTTTGAGCTGAAGCCGCCGGTGCCGGCAGTGCCGAAGGTATGAACCATCGCCTCGAAGAGGTTCATTCCCCCCGCGAGCAGAAGGACAATCTGCAAAAGCGTGAGCGCGATATAGATTATGTAGAGGATGGTCGCGGTCTGGCGGACCCTCGGCACAAGCTTGCCGACTATAGGTCCCGGCATTTCTGCGCGCATTATGTGAATGGAGCGGTCTGTGAGCGTCGGGAGCACCGCCATAACCATCACAAGTATTCCCATTCCGCCGACCCAGTGCGTAAAGCTTCGCCACATCAGAAGTCCCCTGCTCATCGACTCAACGTCGCGCAAAATCGACGCTCCCGTCGTCGTAAAGCCGCTGACCGTTTCAAAGAACGCGTCGACGTATGAAGGGATTTCCCCGCTTATCGTAAAGGGCAGCGCGCCTATCGCGGAAAAAATCACCCATGTGAGAGCGGTTATGCAAAATCCCTCGCGGGAGTAGATTACATGGTCGTCGGTCTTGCTTGCAAGCATTAAAACCGAGCCCAAAATCAGAGCCGCGCCCATCGCCGCGACAAATGAATATACGCATTTTTCGCCGTAAATCAGCGAGGTGACGAGGGGCAGTATCATAAGCACAGCCTCTAAAACCGTCATCATTCCGCATATGTGAAAAACCATTCTGCGATTCATAAAATCACCGTCTGCTTATTTTAGTATGTCGAGTATGTCGTTCAAGCGGTTTTTGGAGGAAATTACCACTACCCTGTCCCCCGCCGTAAGCATATCCGAGCCGCTCGGGATAATCGTCCGCCTGCCGCGCATTATTCCTGCAATCAGGATATTCGGCTTCAAGCGAAGCTCCCTCAGCGGAACGCCGGTAAGCTTCGATTCTGCGGCGACCTTGAATTCAAGGGCTTCGGCCTTGCCGTTAAAGAGCTGGTAGAGCGTTTCAACGGAGGAGCCGGAGGAGTTGTTGAGAGCCCTCGCGTACTGCATAAGAATATTCGAGGTGATTTCCTTCGGGGAAACGATGCTTCCGAGCTTCATGTTTCTCGCCATCGCGGCAAGCTCGTCGCGGTTGACCTTTACAACCGTTTTCGGGACGTTGTGAATCGACGCGAATATCGAAAGAAGTATGTTTTCCTCGTCGAAGCCCGTCAGCGCGACGAACGCGTCGCAGCTTTCAAGGCCCTCCTCCATAAGCAGCTCCTGCTCGGTGCCGTTTCCGCGGATTATCGTCGCGAAGGGAAGCTCTTCCGTGAGCTCGCGGCACCTCGCCTCGTCCTGCTCGATGATTTTGACGCGCGTGCCGCTGTTTTCAAGAAGCTGCGCGAGGTAAAACGCCGTCTTGCTTCCGCCCAGGACGATTACGTCCTTCGCGGATTTTTTGAGGGATTTAAGCATCTTCATGAGCTTCTGCATTTCGCTCATCGACGCCGTCAGGCCGATTTTATCCCCCGCCTCGAGAACGAAGTTTCCGTTCGGGATAAATACCTCCTCGCCTCGCTGAACACAGCAGATTAAAAACTGGGCGTCGTATTTTTTTCTTATCTCGGTGAGGCTTTTTCCGCAAAGAGCACTCTCGTCGCTCAGGCCGAATTCTATAAGCTCAAGGTTTCGCCGCGAAAATGTTTCGATTTTTAAGGCGGACGGGAACTTTAAGATGTTGTAAATTTCCTGCGCCGCTCCCCTCTCGGGGTTTATCGCCATCGAAAGCTCGAGGTGCTGGCGCAAAAAGCCGAGGCTGTCGTCGTTGTATTCGGGGTTCCGGATTCTCGCGATGGTGTTTTCTGCCCCCATCTTCCTCGCGATAAAGCAGCTGAGCATATTCAGCTCGTCGGATTCCGTCATCGCGACAAAAAGCCCGCAGTCCGAAACTCCGGCCTCGGTAAGGGTGTCGCAGTCGGCGGCGTTCCCGCATACTCCCATTATGTCGTAGACGTTGGTGAGCTCGGTTATAACCGCGTTGTCCTTATCGACAGCGACGACGTCGTTTCCCTCCCCGGCAAGGCTCTCTATAACGGCGGAACCGATTTTTCCGCAGCCCGCAATGATTATTTTCATATCTGCCATCTGCCTCCCAAAAATGCGTTACAGCATTCCTATTACATTGCATACGCTGTTATTTTATCACTTATAAAAAAATTTTGCAACTGTTTGGGGACAAAATCTTGTATTTTGTGAAAAAAAGGTTTATAATCGTTATGCGGATATTTTTTGAAAGGATTGATTGAAGTGAAAAAATCCACCCTTATTCTTAAATCGGTTCTGTTTTTGTTTTTAAGCTGGCTCGCCGGCTTCTTTATCTCGACCTTCTTCCCGATGTGCTACCAACGCTTCGGAGTGGTTATGTGCTTTGTTTTCGGGTTCTGCACCGTCGGCGCGACGGTATGTATTTTCGCCGACTTCGCGAGCAAGGCCGGCGGGAAGATGAACACCCGCTCGGCGCGCGCCGCAAATCCGAAAAACGAGGAACATTTCGGCCTCTGGCTCGGCGCGGTTCCGACGGCGGTGAACTATGTTTATGTGATTATTCTCTGGCTCTCGAAACTCGGCGCGCTTAAATTCGACTTTTTCCCGTGGTATAAGACGCTGACGTTTTATTTCATGCCGCTGACATACATCGTCGCGCCGAACGCCATCGTTTACGACGGCAGCGGTGCGGTCAGCTCTACGAGCGTCCCCGCCCCCGAGCTTTCAATCGGCGCGATGATTCTATTCACACTCCTGCCGCTGATTTTCCTCGCGACGACATGGTCGGCGTTCTATGTGGGGTATAACCATGTGGATTTAAAGGCGAGGATTTTGTATGGGGGGAAAAAGTAGAAAGAGAAGGAGAGCGCGGCGGGAAAAGCGGGGGGGAAGCGCGAAATTGGGAGGGGTGGGCGGGTGGGACCGACCGAGCAGCTTTTCCCGCCGCGCGGGGGCTCCGCTCGGGCCTTCAAAGGGGCATAAGGCAAAAAAGCGCGTTTTACGCTCCCCTGTCCGTTTTTTGCGTCATAAACCCGTCCCAACCTTCATAGTCTTTAAAAAAAGACTACGGAGGTCAAGTTATGCTGAAAAAGCTTTGGATTAACCGCGTGGGGGCTCTTATCGTGCTCCTCTGCACATACCTTTTGGTGTTCGGCTTCATTAAAACCGCCGAGCTGCCGTCAGACACGCTGCCTGTCGGGGCGGAGGCCGCGCCGCAGCTTCCGGTGATAATTCTCGACGCGGGACACGGCGGCATCGACAGCGGCTGCCTGAGCGTGAACGGCGCGGAGGAAAAGGACATCAACCTGAGCATTCTTTTAAAGCTCCGCGAAATGCTTAAGCTAAGCGGCTTCGAGGTCGCCGTTACCCGCGATTCCGACCGCTCAATCCACGACGCGGGCGTTACCGGGCTCGGGAACCAGAAAAAATCCGACATGGAAAACCGCCTGAAAATAATCCACTCCTACGACAACGCGGTGTTTTTATCCATTCATCAAAACCAGTTCACCGACCCGAAATACTACGGCGCGCAGATGTTTTATCCCGCTTTGAGCTCCGAAAGCGAACGCTTCGCGAAAATCGCGCAGAATAACTTCGCCGCGCTCCTCCAGCCCGAAAACACGCGTGAAATCAAGCCCGTAAACGACGAAATCTACCTTCTTAAAAACGCCGGCTGCCCCGCCGTAATGGCGGAATGCGGGTTCTTGTCGAATCCCGACGAGGCCGCGCTTCTCGAATCCGACGAGTATCAGTCAAAGGTCGCGTTTACGCTGTTCAAGAGCCTTTGCGACTATATTTTTGATGAGGGCGTGTGAGCCCCGAAAGGATGTAAAAAATGGCAAAATCCAAGAGCGTATTCGTCTGCCGTTCCTGCAATTACGAAAGCCCGAAGTGGAACGGCCGCTGCCCGAACTGCGGCGAGTGGAACACCTTCGAGGAGGTCGAGAGCCTTCCCGCAAAGAGCGCGTATTCAAAAAGCGCGCCGAAAAAAACATCGTCCGCTCAGCTTAAAATGCTTAAGGAGGTCGACATCTCCGACGACGCCGAGGTCCGCTATTCGACCGGCCTCAACGAGCTCGACCGCGTTCTCGGCGGAGGGCTTGTGAAGGGTTCGCTCGTTCTTTTGGGGGGCGAGCCGGGAATCGGCAAATCCACCCTTCTTTTACAGATATGCGACTGCCTCGGCAAAAACCGCAGCGTCCTCTACGTTTCGGGAGAGGAATCCGCGCGCCAAATCAGGCTTCGTGCCGAGCGGCTCGGGGTTTCGGGCGACACGCTCTATATTTTGGCCGAATCCGACGCCCAGACCATCGCCGATACGGTTAGCGCGTCGAAGCCGGACATCGTCATTATCGACTCGATTCAGACAATGTCGATAAGCGAAATTTCCTCCGCGCCGGGGAGCGTAACGCAGGTCCGCGAATGCACAAACCTCTTTATGAGGCTCGCGAAATCGGAGGAAATCCCGTTCTTCATCGTCGGCCACGTCAACAAGGACGGCGCAATCGCCGGCCCGAAGGTGATGGAGCACATCGTCGACGCGGTTTTGTACTTCGAGGGCGACAGAAACTTAAGCTACAGGATTCTGAGGGCAGCAAAGAACCGTTTCGGCTCGACCAACGAAATCGGGGTTTTCGAGATGACCGATTCCGGCCTTGAGCAGGTCGAAAACCCCTCGCAGATGCTGCTTTCGGGGCGGCCCTGCGGCGTTTCGGGCTGCTGCGTCGTCTGTACGATGGAAGGCACCCGCCCGATACTCGCGGAGGTCCAGGCTCTCGTCGCGAAAAGCGGCCAAAGCTCGCCGAGGCGCGTCGCGACGGGCTTTGACTTCAACAGGCTGTGGATGATTTTAGCGGTTTTGGAGAAGCGGCTCGGCTTTTACTACGGCGCGCTCGACGTTTATATAAACATAATCGGCGGCCTGCGAATCACCGAACCCGCCGCCGACCTTCCGGTGGCGATGGCTCTTTACTCCTCGCTCACGGACAAGCCCATCGGCGACAACGTAATCGCCTTTGGCGAGCTCGGCCTCGGCGGCGAGGTGCGCACCGTTTCCCACCTTGAGCAGCGCATTCAGGAGGCCCGCCGCCTCGGCTTCTCAAAGTGCATCGTCCCGAAGCATTCGATGAAAAACCTCCGGAAAACCGAAGGGATTGAGATCGTCGGGGTCAGCAATTTAAGACAGGCGTTTGAGGCGGTGAAATAGGTTGGGAATAACCATCCCCCGGCGCAGCCGGGGGTATTTCAATAATCGCCCCATAGGGGCTCATGTTACAAGCCACGCCTTGA
>CANPZQ010000043.1 GCA_947588775.1 uncultured Clostridia bacterium | reverse complement strand
TTTGCCCGATTTTAGATGTCCATTGTTGAAAATTTCTTATCATCGCACTATTGACATCACACCATTAGACTTTCAATCACTGTGTATTATACCGTCCCGTTTGCTGCGGGAACGGTTTTCAGTCGCTGTTCACGATTTCGTCGGTACAGAGCCAAAGCCCGTGTTCCTTGATAAGATTGTCGCAGGTGGCGCAGACATCCTTGGAGCCCATATCGAGCGAAACCCCGAGGCCGTCCAAATAGGAATCGTGGCGGCAGGAGCAGAACTTAGAGGTTTTATGGCACCTGTTGCACCTCCATGAGCTTCCCCACGAGCAGACATGCCCGAGAGTGACGACCGTCCTGCCCTTATTCTTGCAGCCTCCCGCCGCGTTTTCAAGCTCCGAATCCGAAAGCTCGCCGCTGCGGTTGATTAAATCGTAATAAGCCTTCGCGCTCTCCTCGTCGAAGTCGGCCATTCCGTTTTCGTGAGCCATCTTTAAAAGCTCCTCCGGCGACTTCGCCGCTTTTGCCTTTTTAAGTAATTCTTCGTTCATGACTGTTCCTCCCGCGAAAGCCGCTCAGTGGTTTATTACCGGGCTGTTGCAGACCCAGAGGCCGCCCTCGCGAATCATATACATGCAGGTGCCGCAGACGCCCTTCGCGCCAACGTCAATCGACACGCCAAAGAAGTCGGCGGCCACAGGGCCGTGGCAGGGGCATTCGTCGGTGTGCTTCTGGCACTTCTTGCACTGCCAGCCGTTCGCGGCCTCGCAGATGTTTCCGTGAGTGACGACAAGCTTACCGTTCTTGCGGCAGCCGCCTCCCGCGGCGTTAGAAAGCTCGTCGTCCGAAAGCTCGCCCCTGTGGTTGAGGATTTTGAAATACTCGTCGGCGTTTTCCTTGCTGAAATCCTTAAGGCCGTTGTCGTGCGCCATCTTAAGAAGCTCTTCCGATGACTTCGCCGTCTTTGCCTTTGAAATAATTTCTTTGTTTGTCATTATAAATACCTCCGTCTAATCTTTCGCAGCCGTATGTATGCGGCAATTTACAGCAGGTTGGCCTTCGGGTTGTTGCAGAGCATCAGGCCGTTCTCGTAGGTGCACCAGTCGCAGGTGTTGCAGCTTCCGCGCTCGACTGTCGAAATTACAAAGCCGGTTTTTACCTCGTTGAGCGTGGGCTCGTAATAGTCGCCGCAGGCAATATAGTCGTGGTGGCAGTAATCGCATCTCCAGTACGGCAGGTCGAAGGTGGAATCGGGCTTATATATGCGCATAACGCAGATATATCCCGGGGAAACGACGCGTCTGCCGCCCTTCTTGCAGCCGCCGGCGGCGTCGGAAAGCTCGTCGTCGGAAAGCTCGCCGTTTTTCTTTATAAGGTTAAAGTATTCCTTCGCGCTCTCCTCGGTAAAATCCGTCATTCCGTTGTCGTGGGCGAGCTTTAAAAGCTCCTCCGCGCTCCCGACTTCTCTTGCCTTTGAAAAAAGTTCTTCGTTTGTCATGATTTATCCTCCGTTTCCGAATTTCTCGCCCGCTAAAGCGGCAGCCGCTATCTTACGTCGCCGCCCCAGTAGAAGCAGTAATTGCCGTTCAGATTCTTACAGGTGTCGCAGTTTAGCGTTCCAAGCTCCAGCATATGGCTGCATAAATACTTCCGAGTCTTTTCGGTTACAATCGTATCGACGTCGAAATACGCCTTGCAGCCGCATACTCTGCATTCCCAGTTGCTCTGGAACCACGAGTTGCTGAAGCAGAGGCAGTCGTTGTGAATGACCTGCGGCAGCAGACCGCAGTTGCAGCCGGCGGCGGCGTTCGATATTTCATCGTCGGAAAGCTCGCCCGTCTGATGAAGCGAATTAAAGATTTCCTCCGCGTTCTGAATCGAAATCTTTCTGCCGTTTTCCTTGGCAATCTCTATAATTTCTTCGGGATTCGCGGCGGCCTTCGCCCTTTCAAAAATTTCTTCCATTGTCATAAAAGCTTTCTCCTCACTCGTTGTAGTGTATTTTGTTGTTGCACCACCACGCGCCGCGCTCGTAGCTGCAATAGTAGCAGTACCTGCATTCCTGAAGATGGTAGTATTTGTCGTCTACGTCGAATCTTTCCGGGTCGCAGAGGTTTAAATACTTCTCGTCGAGATACTGCGACCTCGGGCGGAGCGACATTCTCGCGCCGTTGCAGTATTCGCACATCCAGTGGTCGCAGACGTTGATGGGAAGAACCATCTTCTGACCGTGGCCCTTTACCGCGCAGCCGCCTCCCGTTGCGTTTTCAAGCTCGGAATCGGCAAGCTCCCCGCGTTTTTTAACCGTATCGAAATATGTTCTTGCGTTTTCCTCCGTAAAATCAGTCATGCCGTTTTCGCGGGCAAGCTCTAAGATTTCCTCGGGGGACTTCGCCGCTTTTGCCTTTTGAATAAGTTCGTTATTCATCGCGCTTTCTCCTTAAAAGATTATTTTACCAGTGATTATCCTCCGTGAAATTGCATGAGCCGGTTTTGAACCAGTAGCAGCTCGAGCAGCCGAGGCGATTGTTGAAGTTATGGCTGACGTGGTAGCACTCTTCGAGGTCGGTTGGGCTCCTCGAGGTGAGGTTCGCGCTGCATATGCTGCAGGTCCAGTAGGACTTTGAGTATCCCTGCGGGCTGCGGTAAAATTCGCCCTTTTCGCAGTTTATTACAAGGTTATATACTCCCTTGAGGTCGATGGACGGATAATAGGTGAAAAGATGGCATCCGCCGACGGCGTCGGAAAGCTCGTCGTCGGAAAGCTCGCCGCTCTTCTGAAGGCTCTTAAAAATCGTTTCCGCCTGCTCCTCGGTCATTTCCCTGCCGTTTTCCTTGGCGAGGGCGATAAGCTCCTCGGGGGATTTTGCGTTTTTTGCCTTTTCGATTATTTCTTTGTTCATAGTTGTTCCTCCTTAACGGTGCAAATCAGAGCGAATCGTCCCAGAAATCGCAGCTTCCGCCCTTATGGTATCCGCAGTTATGGCAGCCGAGATTTTTGCCGAGCTGATGGAACACATGGCTGCAGTATTCGATGTCCAAGGGGCCTTTCGAGCGGAGAACCTCGCCGCAGATTGCGCAGCACCAGTACGATTTTGAAACGTAGATGTGTCCCTCGTGGAATCCGCCCTTCGGGCAGTTGAGGTTAAAGCCCCATAGGTCGTCGAGAGTCGGTCCTCCGCCGCCTCCGCCGCAGCCTCCTACGGCGTCGGAAAGCTCGTCGTCCGAGAGCTCTCCGGACTGATAAATCGCCTTGAAGATTTCCTCCGCCCTTTCGGGGGAAAGCTCCCTTCCTTCCTCCTTCGCAAGCTCAATGAGCTCGTCGGGTGAGGCGGCCTTTTTTGCTCTTTCGATAAGTTCCTTGTTCATGGCAATGCGTAATCCTCCTTCTTACTCGTTGTAGTGTAATTTATTGTTGCACCACCATGCGCCGCGCTCGTAGCTGTAATAGTAACAGCAGAAGCAGAGCCGCAGGTGGGAATATTTTCCGTCAGGGTCGTATGTTTTCGGGCTGCAGTCGTGAAGCTGCGTTTCGTCGAGATAAACCGACTTCGGCGGGTAGGAATTGGTCTTTGTGGTCGTTCTTCCGCCGTTGCAGCCGTCGCAGCGAAAATGGCCGCAGCCGTTAAGCGCGGAAACCATCTTCTGGCCGTGGCTTCTAACCGCGCAGCCCCCTCCGGCGGCGTTTTCAAGCTCGGAATCCGTAAGCTCGCCGTTCTTATTGAGCGCGTCGAAATAAGCCTTCGCGTTTTCCTCGGTAAATTCGTCGAGGCCGCAGCTCTTCGCAAGCTCCAGAAGCTCCCCGGGGGATTTCGCGGCCTTAGCCCTTTGTAATAATTCTTCCTGATTCATCGTCTGTCCTTTCCCGCCAAAGCCGTCGCCGATTACTCGTAGTAGTGGACTTCGTTATTGCACCACCACGCGCCCTTTTCATAGGAGCAGTAGTAGCAGGACGCGCAGTTCGGCGCGGGGAACGCGGATTCGCAGGGGCGCGAATAGGGACCCTCGCAGCCCTTGCAGCTTGTGGCGTCAAGAAGCGTTTCGTCGGCATACCGTCCCTTCGGTATTATGTCGAATACCGTAGAGGGCTTGTAGGGGCCGTTTATGTACTGGCACCTCCAGTGGCCGCAGTCGTTTAAGTATGAAACCATCTTCTTGCCGTTTTTTCTTATGGCGCAGCCTCCGCCGGCGGCGTTTGAAAGCTCGTCGTCGGAAAGCTCGCCCGATTGCTTTAAAATGTCGAAATACGCCTTCGCGTTTTCAAGGGTAAGCTCCTCAAGGCCGTTTTCGCGGGCAAGCTCCAAAAGCTCCTCCGGGGAATTTGCGGCCTTGGCTTTTTTAATAAGCTCGCTGTTCATTTTTTACCTCATGTTCTTGCCGGCAAAGTAGCAATACTTTCCGTTCAGGTTCATACAGTTGTCGCAGTTCAAATCCTTCATGTTCAGGGCGTGGTCGCAGAACAGCTTGCTGTAGTCCGTCCGGAAGTCGATATATGTATCGACTTCGTCGGTATGCGCGAATCCGCGGCAGACGCGGCATTGCCACATAGTCGGATGGCCCGCGTCCCTCGCCGGGCAGTCGATATGAATCCTTATCGTATTAAAGACGCTGCAGCCGCCGCCGGTGGCGTTTGCGAGTTCGTCCTCAGAAAGCTCGCCGCCGTCGCGGAGCATTTTAAAGTATTTTTCCGCCTGTTCGGGGGAAATTTCAATTCCCTCCGCCTTCGCAAGAGCGAAAAGCTCCTCGGGGGAATTCGCGGCCTTGGCCTTTTTAAGTATCTCTTTATTCATAAAATTAACCTCCCCGGCTTCAGCCGTTATCCGTCGGTATTATTTTAACTGATTGAGCAAATCCACACCCCGTCGATATACTGGCAGCGGTCGCAGGAGCCGCAGACGCCGACGGCTTCAAAATCGAAGCTCGCGCCCCAATCGTAGGCCGTGCGGCTGAGGGTGCGGCGGTTGCAGCTGCAATTTCCCTTTCGGGTGGGGTCGTTATAGAGCTTTCCGCGGCCCGGAATCTCTTTGCAGGTTTTGCACCTCCAGCTGCCGAAGTACGGCTCGGTGCGGTTTCCCGGCCATGCCTTATCCGCCAACGCGCAAACCAGCCCCTTTGAAACGACGAGTTTTCCGCCCTTTCGGCAGCCTCCCGCGGCGTTTTCAAGTTCGTCGTCGGAAAGCTCGCCGCGCCTTTGAATCAAATCAAAATAAGCCTCCGCGCTTTTTTCGTCAAATTCTGATTCTCCCATGCCGTTTTCGCGGGCAAGCTTTAAAAGCTCCTCGGGGGACTTCGCCGCCCTCGCCTTGTTAAGCAGTTCGTTATTCATAGTCATACTCATTATTCATTATAAAGGCGGCGTTCAATGGCTGTGCTTATTGCAGATATACTGTCCGACGGTATTTAATTCGGGATTGTCGTAGTGTTCGCCGATATACTCGCATTTTCTGCAGATAAGGTAGGAATCGCAGCGGCACCTTACGTCCTCGCCGGAGTCTTCGCCGAGCCCTCCGCAGAACCTGCACTTATATTCCTTGCACGCGTGCGCGGTATCCGTGACGATATACTTTCCGTCACGGTAGCAGCCGCCGCCCGCCGCGTTTATAAGCTCCTCGTCGGCGAGCTCGCCCGACTTATGCGCAAGCTCAAAATAGGACTTCGCGCTTTCCTCGGTTAAATCGATTCCGTTTTCATGAGCCGTCTTAAGAAGCTCTTCCGGCGACTTCGCGGCTCTTGCCTTTAAAATCATTTCTTCGTTCATATTTTTCCTCCTCAAGTTTATTCGTTATAATGAATCTTGTTGTTGCACCACCACGCGCCGCGCTCATAGCTGCAATAGTAGCATTCATAGCAAATCTCGCTTCGCTCCGGAGGTCCAAAAAGCGTATCGTTTTCATATGGCGAACAGTTTTTGGAGCAATTCCTAAGCGTTTCCTCATCGGCATAATAGTCTTTTTTCTTCGGGTAAAAACCGTTGGTGCCTCCGTTGCACACTTTGCATCTATAGTGATTGCAGGTATTATACATACTCACCATTTTCTGCCCATGTGCCCTGAGCGCGCAGGCACCGGCGGAAACACTCAATTCCTCGTCGGCGAGCTCTCCCGAGTGGTGCAAAGCCTCAAAGTATACCTTGGCGTTTTCCTCGTTGAATTTCGGCATACCGTTTTCCTGAGCCAGTTTTAAAAGCTCCTCGGGCGACTTAGTCGCTTTTGCCTTGTTAAGTAATTCTTCATTCATCATATTTACCCCCACTTGCAGTTTGAGCAGTCAAGCTGTTTATATTGTTTCGCGTGCTCGCACCCCTGGTAGTTGCCGGGAGCTTTATATATACCGTTGCCGCATTCCTTGCACGCCCAGTACGACCACCCGTATACGTTGTAGTTGTCGATATAGAAAATGGAAACGCCGTCGTGATTCTCACGCCATCTGCACCATTGCCGTCCGACATTGCAGTTATACTGCGGTTTCCATCTCGGAGCCTTATTGCCGCCTCCGCCGCAGCCTCCTATTGCGTTTTCAAGCTCCTCGTCGGTGATTTCTTCGCCCTCGCTGAGCTTTTTGAAAAACGCCTCAGCCTGCTCGCCGGTTATCTCGACGCCGGCCGCCTTCGCAATCCCGATAAGCTCTTCGGGGTACTTCGCCGCCTTTACCTTTTTCAGAATTTCTTCGTTCATCGATGATTTCCTCCTTACGGCAGATTGTAGTTCGTTTTTCCGTTGATTTTGCGGTTGCAGTACCACGTTCCGCCCTCGTAGGTGCAGAACCTGCATGAGCCGCATACGTCGAGGGAGCCGAAATCAAACGACACTCCGAACTCTCTTTCGAGGTCGCCGAGCTCGTGCCTGCCGCAGTGGCAGTTATGCGCGTCCTGCAGGCATTTGTTGCAGAGCCAGCCCATTATGTCCCAGCCGTCCCAGTTGCCGCAATGGATTCCGATTATCTCGTTGCAGATGTTTCCCCTTGTGACGATTTTTCTTCCGTTCTTTGTGCAGCCTCCGCCGGAAGCGTTTTCGATTTCCTCGTCGGAAAGCTCGCCGGTTTTTTGGATTATCTCGAAGTATTCGCGGGCGTTATCCTCGGAAAATTCCCCAAGTCCGTTTTCCCGCGCGATTTTCATAAGCTCCTCGGGGGAGCCGGCGGCCTTCGCCTTTAAAATAATTTCTTTTTTCATAACTTATATCCTTTCGGTTACTTCTCGTTCGCCCAAGGGTGGTTGCAGTACCATATTCCGCGCTCGCGGGTGCAAAACTCGCAGGTCCCGCAGACGTTCGCCATACCGGACTGACCGATTCCGAAGTAAAGCTCCTGATGCGTCGCCGGCTTTCGGTTGCAAAAGCAGGTAAAGCCGAGCTCGTTTGCAACTATCACTGAGTTCGAGTGGCAGACCTTGCACTTCCAATATGGGCTCGTTACGCGGTAATCCATATACTTATCCTCATGCGCGGCCGCGCACACCGTAATCGCCGTAACGATTCTCCTTCCGCCCTTTTTACAGCCTCCGGCGGCGTTTGAAAGCTCGTCGTCGGAAAGCTCGCCTGATTTGTTTATAAGCTCAAAATATTCCTTCGCGCTCTCCTCGGTAAATTCGCTCATTCCGTTTTCCTGAGCGATTTTAAGAAGCTCCTCGGGAGATTTTGCGGCTTTCGCCCTTGTAAGTAATTCCTGATTCATGATTTTTCCCCTTTATATATGTATCCGCTGTCCGCTCGGCGAAAATTCAGTTTTTCGCTCCGCAGGCGTTAAGTTCGTCGCTCCAGTTTTTGCAGTTTGTGCAGTCGATAGTCCCGGCCTCCGAGGCGTGCTCGCAGCAGATATTATAACGCCCGGAATATACCACCGGCTGGCCGCATTCGCGGCAGTTCCACACCGTAGACGTGGTCGGCGGCACGCCGTCCATGGAGCCGTTCGGGACGCTCGGATATTTGCAGTGATTTATAATCGCTTTGTTGTTTCTCTGCATACGGCCGCCCGAAACAAGCCTTATTTGCTCGTCGGTGAGTTCGGCCGAGAAATTGCGGGTGTTTTCGTCTTTCATAGTTATCCTCCTTGCGTTTACCGTTTTTGCTCTTAATTCTTATCAGCGGCGCAGGCGTTAAGCTCGCCGTTCCAATTCCTGCAGTTTTCGCAGGTGAGGCTGCCGGATTCCTTAGCGTGATCGCAGCAGCAGTAGTAATTCAGGCCGTATGTCATCGGCTGGCCGCATTCGGCGCACTGCCACCTTGTCCGGACGGACCCCGAGACTCCTACCATTTCGCAGTCGAGATGGCATTTCAGAATCGGCCTTACGCCGTGCCATATCCCGATGCCTCCGCCGACGGCGTTTTTAATTTCTTCGTCGTTCAATTCTGCGGGTTTGTTTAAAGCTTCGTCCATCACGTTATTTCCTCCTCCGAATTGTTCAAAAGTTAAAGATTAGATTACATTCCGGGATTCGTGCGGCCCGGCGGGCAGCTGCAGCCGTCGCCCCAGCGGGAATTTTTGTCCTTTCGGCTGCAGTTTTCACAGCCGAGGGAGTCCCGGTTTGCGGCTGCGTGTTCGCACGCATACCACGAATTTCTCGATTCAATATATAAAAGCTCATTGCGGCATTCCTTGCAGACCCACGCGGGACGCTGCACAAGAACGGAACGTTTGCATCTTACGGTCGGCGGGGTGTTGATAAAGCTGCAGCCGTTTCCGCCCGACGCTTTTTAATCTTATCGTCGGCAATTTCAACGGGGTTTAAGTTCTTTTCTCCGTCAGTCGTCGTTGTCATATATATTCCTCCCAAAACCGCCGATTCAGCCCGAAAGCACAAATCTTTTGCATTCGCCGGTTTTTTCGTCGTTGTAAAAACAGTTTGAGCAGTTAAGAGCTTCCCAGTTTGCGACTGCGTGTTCGCAGCAGCTGAAACGCCCTCCCTGAGCTCTTAATATGTGCCTTCCGCACTCGCGGCAGGCCCACGCGCTGGTGAACGCGGAGTCGATAAAGCCGTGCTTGCAGTCAACCACCGGCTCGGTTTTCATAAGCGTACCGCCCGAAGCGGCCTTGAGCTGTTCCTCCGAAAGCTCCGCGGGGTTGATATTTTCGTCGATTTTTTTCATATAAGCTTCCTCCTAATTTACAGTTTTACAGCCGCTTTCCCCGATTTTTTGTCCATGCGCCCGCAATCATTATCCCGACGCGCGGACGGAAGTTTCCGCCCGAAGCGGCCTTGAACCCTCTTCATAAATATTTTCATGAAACGGCCGCCCCGGGCGGGATTTCGGATAATCAGTCGTAGTAGGAGCCCGCCATGAAGTAGAAGGTGGGGAAGTCGAGAACGAATTTGCAGTCAATCGGCTTTTTGTCCTCGCCTCTCGCGGCGACGTCGCGGTTGCAGCCGTGGTAGAGGTGAACGTTGAGCTTTTCCTCGGGGTGGTCGGTGTAGCGGACGGTGCAGGGCGTGCCGTAGGAGAGCGTGCCGGTTATGCAGAACGGGCAGGGCGCGCCCTCGTAGACTTCGCCCAATTTTGGACCGCGAAAGCCGCCTACGGTTTCGGAAAGCTCCTCGTCGGAAAGCTCGCGGTTTTTGTGGAGGCCGTTGAAAATCGTCTGAGCCATTTCGGGGGTGAGGTCGACCCCGGTGTCCTTCGCGATGGCGATAATCTCCTCGGGGGGTTTCGCTTCGATTGCTTTTTTCAGAATTTCTTCGTTAGTCATAATATCTATCTCCTTCTTTACGCTGCGTGCAGTCGCACTGCCTTTTTACCGTAATAATTATAACATAAAAAAATAAGGCACGACGTGTCGTTTACGACAAATATATGTCGTTTACGTCAAAACAAAACCGCCCCGGGGGTAAGGGGGCGGGTTTGGGATATTTTTTATGCAGATTACGGGGAATTTTATGGGGAAAAAGCCGTATTATGGCGGCGGATTCAGTCCACCTTCACAAGCTCATACTCGCGGGAGCCGATGCCGAGGGCGGAGGCGGCTTCGATGGTGTGGACGCCGTGGCGGGATTCGATGCGCTCGAGAAGGTGGGCGCGGCCGGGGTCGTCGGCGGCGGCGTAGACGAGGTCGAGGCAGGCCTGGTCGATGGCGACGGGGTCGAGGGATACGAGAATGCCGATGTCGCGCATGCACGGGTCCTCGGCGACGTCGCAGCAGTCGCAGTCGACGGACATGTTCGCCATAACGTTTACATAGGCTAATTTTCCGTCAAAGAATTTAATTACTGACGAAGCCGCGTCGGCCATTGATTCCAAAAATGCGTCATGCGGGGCGGCCCAGATGTTGTGCTCGGTATCGCCGGAGCCGTGGATATAAGCCTTCCCGTAGCCGGAAGCGACGCCGATTGAGAGCTGCTTGAGCGCGCCGCCGAAGCCGCCCATCGGATGTCCCTTAAAATGGGAAAGGACAAGCATCGAGTCGTAATTTGCGAGATTTTTCCCGACAAAATTTTTCTTAATGGCCTTGCCGCCGGGGATTTCAAGAACGAGGTCGGGTCCCTCGGCGTCCATGAGGTCAAAGTCAAAGAAGTCGTTCCAGCCGTGTTTTTTGATGGTTCTGAGGTGCTTTTCGGTGGTGTTGCGCTCGCCGTCGTAGGCGGTGTTGCATTCGACGACGGTTCCGCCGACAAATTCGACGACAGGCTTCCAGAACGGCGGCCTCAGAAAATTCTGATTGCCCGCCTCGCCGGAGTGGACCTTAACCGCGACCCTGCCGGGGAGCTCTGCGCCGAGGAGCCGGTACATTTTCAGCACGGCTTCGGGGCTGATTTCTTTAGTGAAGTAAACCTTTGATTTCATGGCGAACCTCCTGAATTTTATTTTGGATATTATAGCACGGTTTTTCGGGGAAATCAAGGGGGAGATGGGGGATTTTGGTGAGTACGATTTGGGCGGGAGGGGAGCGCGGCGGAAAAAGCGGGGGAATGGCGCGAAGGGGGTGGGGGCGGGCGGGTGGGACTGACGCAACAGCTTTTTCCGCCGCGCGGTCCTTGGCGGAAGCCGGATTTGGTTAAACGCACTAAGATGCGGCTCAAATATTCCGCTTTCTGATTTCCGACACGTGCGCCTCTAACCGGATTCGTTCCTCACCCGTCCCCGCTCCGCCGCGGCTCCGGGGGACGGGTTCGTCGCGAATGGGGGCGCGGGGACTACGCTGGTTTGGTTGGTCCCACCCGCCCACCCACCCGTCCTTTGCAATCCCCGCCCGCTCCGTCCCCGCGCCCCTGCTCTCCCCCAAGTCTGCACTAAGCCATGTCTGCAAATTCTATCCTCTAAAACGCAGCCGCGGCGGAGAAAGCGGAAAAATGCCGCGAAACTATGGGGGTGGGTGGGTGGGACCAACGCACCAGCTTTCTCCGCCGCGGCGTTCCATAACGCACCATACCACAGTCAAGCACACACACCAAAAACCCGGGTATACCTCTATTTTGCTATATCCGCATACTTAACCGCGATAACCTTCTTAAGCCCTTCCGGGGCGACCTCGACCTGATACCCTATCTTTCCCGCACTGAAAAAGATTGTGTCGAAGAGCTGCGCGGTTTCGTCGACGACGGTCCGGAACGTCTTTTTCATGCCGATGGGCGAGCAGCCGCCGTGGACGTAGCCGGTCAGCGGCAAAAGCTCTTTCGACTTGACCATTTCGACGTTCTTTTCCCCGACCGCCGCCGCGGCCTTCTTTAAATCGAGTTCGCCGCATACCGGAACCATGAAAACGCAGTAGTCGCCGCTCGCGCCGCGTGTTACGAGAGTTTTGAAAACTCTGTCGGGGTCCTCGCCGAGCTCACGAGCGACCTCGTCGCCGCTGAGCGCGCCTCCCTCGTAGGTGTAGCTTTTGTACTCGACGCCATGTTGGGAAAGTATCCGCATCACGTTTGTTTTTTCGGACGGTTTCATTGTTTCACCTTCTTCGGGGATATGATAGCATATATTTCTGGGGAATGCAAGGCGGGGGTGTGTGGAAGTGTACTAAACGGCTCATTTAAGTGAAAAGCGGTTAATAACGGCCAATCATCAACATACACTCCCGGGGAACACTCTAAAAATCGAACCGGCATGACCTAAATCACGCCGGTTCAGGAAAAAAGCTATAGCGTTCCAATGACTTCACGCCCAAGGGGCTGGAAACAAATCATTTACCCTCTTCTTCTCTTCCCTTCCTTAACCGCGGCTGCGGTGCAGGCGAGGGTTGCTGCGGCGGCTAACGCACCGAGGAGGAGGCTGCAGCGCGGGAGGGTCGTGGATTCCTCGCCGGAGTCGGCCGAGCCGGCCTTCGTGGGAGGCTCGAGGTCGAAGGCGCGGTTCACGAATTCAGCGGTGCTGAGCGACGTTCCGATGGTTCCGGTGTCGCCGTACGGAAGCGATACATAGTTTTCGGGGACATTTTCCACGACCGCGTAGCGCGTTCCGATCGGGAGACCGTGAATCAGGATATACTCGCCGTGGCGAAGCTTTACCGTTCCGCCGTTCGAGATGTATCCGCTCTTCGAGCCGGTGTAGTTGAAGCTCCCCGAGAGAGGATAGCCGTAGGCGTCGGTGAGCGTTACGGTGAACTCGAATTCGCGCTCGGTATCGGGGTTCTGACCCTCAACCGTTTTAACGATTTTAAGCTCGCCGGTGTCGGGCTGCGGCGGAATGTATATGTTGCGGATATTCACAAAGCTTGCGTAAGCTTCCGCGTCATTCGCGCCGATGATTCCGCTTTCTCCGTGCTTTTCAACGGTGTAGCCGCAGTCGTCCTCGGTAATCTCATAGCCGGTGCCGTAGGGCAGGTTGGAAATTCTGATGCTCTGTCCGTGTGTGAGATACACTCTCAAGACGCTTCCCTGCCATACCGCTTCGGAATAATTTCCGGAGAGTATCGCGCCGTCAAGTCCCTTGTCGGGGCCTTCGGTGAATCTGATTGAGAAGCCGAACTTTTCGGTAGTGCTCGCAGCGTTGCCGGAAACAGTCTTTGAAAGGCTCAGTGCGCCGTACACTATGTCTCTGTGATTATCAAAGCTTGCCACAGCCTCGGCAATGCCACCCTCGCCGATGGTTCCGCTTTCGCCGGTCATTGTGACGGTGTAGTCGCTTTCGTCTTCCGCTATCTCATAACCGGTGCCGTAGGGCAGG
>CANPZQ010000042.1 GCA_947588775.1 uncultured Clostridia bacterium | reverse complement strand
TTTGAGAAAAACTTCTTCCTTACGGTTTCCTCAATTGCAATATGGTCGGAATATGTTCCGAGCAGCGCGCAATACTCGCTTGCAGAAAAAATTCGCGTTCTGTAAAACAGGGCGTATTTTATGTCCGTGAAACCGTATTTTTCTGCGATTTTTGCAGTCTGCTCGGCTTGAGCTTCGGAATATTCCGCCCTCGATTTTCCCCTTTTATCGGAATAATATTCGGCATAAATCTCCTGAATCTCATCAAAAAGCGGCTGATTATCCTTGCAAGGATACGGATGATTTGCAAAACGCGCAAAAACTCCGCCCTGCTTCAGCATAGAAAAACCCTTCGGATAACCGACGTTCTCGGGAATCCAATGAAACGCCGTTGCGGAATAAACCAAATCATACGAATTATTATTGAAATTAACATCCTCAAATTTACCCGTTACAACGGAAAAATTCGGATATTCTTTAAATTTTTCCTTACATAGTTTGGAAAATTCCCGGCTGTATTCAACTGCGATTACATTGCATCCGGTTTTCAAAATCGGCAATGTTGCCTGGCCGCCGCCAATCCCCACCTCTGCGGCACGGCAGGTTTCATTGAGGGATATGTAATCAAATATCATTTTATAGAGTTCACCGGGATACGAAGGACGAAATTTTTCATAAGAAGACGCTATCGTATCAAACGTCCATTCCAAGCCTTTTATTTCCGGCATAGAAGTCCTCCTGTAAAGCCCGATTTATCGCATAAATCGTCCGATTTTTCGCTTGAACCGGGAAGATTATTTCTTCTTTTTCTTCATCGCCATAACAACGGCGGCGGCGACTATAACGAGGACGACTACGACTGCTACGACGACTATAACCGTGGTGGTCTGCTTCTTCTTCGCGGCTTCCTCCTCGGCAGCCTTCGCGGCGGCTTCGTCGGCGGCTTTCTTAGCGTCCTGAGCCGACTGGAGGAGCAATTCGATTTCGGCAACCTTGTCCTCGGCCTCTCTCGCGGCGGTCTTGACGGCGGTGTAGCCGTTCTCCTCTGCGGCGGCGGAGATGTTCGCGGCGGCGGATTTTGCGGAATCAAGGGCCGCGCTGATGGCGTCAATGTCGCGGCCGGCGGCCTGAGCGGCTGCAAGGGCGTCGGAAACGGCGGTTACGTCGCCGGAAATCGCCTCGACGGCTTCGCTCTCGGCGGCGGAATTGATGATATTGTTGATGGATTTGACCGCGTCCTTGGCGTTCTTAAGCATTTCGCTTATAGTCGGGAAGCCGAGGGACGCTTTTTCCTCCAAAGCTGCGACAGCGGCTTCGGCGTCGGCAAGAGCGGTTGAAAGAGCGGCCTCGTCGCCGTTTGCGGCGTTGGCGGCATCTAAAGCGGCCTGAGCAGCGTCGCTGAAGGGCTTGGCCTCCTCGGCGGTGGAGCTTTCGACGTCCTCCATCGTTCCGCGCATAATTTCAAGTCTTGAAATCGTCAGGTTGCTGAGGTTTACACCGTAGGAAGGACCCTTGAAGGCGATTCTGTTGCCGACGGTGCCGCCCTGGGCGTCGAAGTCGTCGGCGATGAGCTCGATGTACTTTTCAAACTCGCCGGGAGCGGTGAAGCCGTTTTCGCTGGCCTTCCACTGGTTCGAGAAGGTGGCCTCGTAGCCCTTTTCGTCGGTATTGGAATCGCCGAGGAGCCATACGCGGAAGTCGTCGTCGGAAGAGCCGATGATATGAATGACGATACTTTCGCCAATCGGAACGGGCTCGGGAATCGAGATTGCGAAGAGCGGAATGTTCGCCTCGGTGGGAGCGGTGACGGAGTCGTTTTCAAAGACGAGAGCGTCCACGCCCGCCTCGACGGTGTCGTTGATGTAAGTTACTTCCGGGCTCATGAAGATTCTGGTGGAAGGCGAGGGGTTTTCCTCGGCATTCGCAAAAACGGCCATAGAGAGTGCCATCGAAAGCGCGAGGACAATAGCTAAAAGCTTTTTCATAATGTTCCTCCAAATAAATAATTATTTCAGTTTTTGACTGATACTGATAATTATAATACATTTTTCGCAAAAAAGCTATGGCAAAAAAGAAGAGATTTTTGATTTTTTGTAAGGTGGAAAGGGGGAGGGCGCGGGGACGGAGCGGGGAGATAGGGCAATGGTCGGGTGGGCGGGCGGGTGGGGCCAACGAAAGGAGCGGAGTCCCCGCGCCCGGATTTGGAGGGTGGAGCGGTAGTGGGTAAGAGGATAGAAGCGTGCGGAAACAGAGTTTTGGCAAAAATTGCCGCTCTCTGCTAAGGCCTGACCCTCACCCGTCCCCGCTCCGCCTGCGGCTCCGGGGGACGGGATTCGGCTCAGGCGGGGGATTGGGCGCGCGGGAGGACGTGGCTTTGCGCGCAGCCCCGGCGCGGCGAATGGGGCTGCCCCCTGCGCCCACCCACCCGCCCTCCCCCATCTCCTGCTACCTCCCCGCCCCATTCGCCGCGCCTTGACCCCATCATCAAAAAAGCGCGGCGGAAAAAGCGGGGGAAAGCGGGAAATTATGGGGGGCGGGCGGGTGGGGCGCAGAAAAGCAGCTTTTTCCGCCGCGCGGTCCTCCCCCGAAAGCCCAAAAATGACAGAAATACAAAAACCCGGGCTCCCCACAAGCCCGGGCTTTTAAATATATTATCTAAAACTTCCTTTTCGCGATTCCCATCGCCGCCCCGGCGGCAAGTGCCGTCAGTACAAGTCCGCAGGGTAAGCCCGGAGCCGGTCTGCCGGAAGACTCGGCTTCGGCTTCCCTTGAGTTAGGCGCGGTTGGACGCTCTACCTCACGATAATTTTTAAATTCGGCGGCCGCGGTGCCGTTCGCGGGAATTATCCCCGCCTCGCCGCTGCTTTCTACACGGTAGTTCTCGGGAATGTTCTCAGAAACGCTGTATTTCGCGCCGGCAGGGAGCCCGTAAATCGTTATGCTCTCGCCGTGTCTGAGGGCGACGGTGCCGCCGCTCGAGATGTATCCCGATTTTGAGCCGCCGAAGCTGTAGCTGCCGCCGAGCGGGAATCCCGACGCGTCGGTCAGCGTTACGGTAAACTCAAATTCTCTGTCGTATTCGCCGATTTCAACGGTTTTGGAAATGCTGAGGCTGCCCGTTTGCTGAACCGGCGGATAGTAGGGAATTTCCCTGTTGTTGATGAAGTAAACCTTGGCTTCCGAAGCCTTGACGATTACGCCTTCGTTGTAAACCGCCTGCGGACGGTAGTCCTTCGGGTCGGTTTCCTCGACAAGGTATTCAACCCCCTCGGGAAGTCCGCTTGCATATCTGCTTTCTCCGTGGCTCAGAGTAAACTCCGCAACGCCGTTCACAAATTCCATCTCGCCGAAGGTTCCGTTCACGCTCTTATCGGAAAGCGTGACCCTGAACGCGAATTCGTCATAGATGTCCGCGCCGCTTCCCGAAACGGTTTTGTAAACTCTCAGGTCGCCGTAGGGCGGAATGCTCAGGCTGTTAATGAAGCTTGCGGACGAATCGATATATTCGCGGATAACTCCCCTTTCGCCGAATACCGCCTCCTGCTCGTAGCCGAGCGTATCGGTTTCCTCGACAAGGTATTCCGTTCCCTCGGGAAGGCCCGTCGCCGCGATTTCTCCGTCGTTTTCTGAAAGCTCAAACTCCGCCACGCCGCCGACAAATTCCATATCCCCGTAAACGCCGTTAATCGTACTGTCGGAAAGCGTTACCCTGAACGGGAATTTAAGCGACGAATCGCAGTCGGTACCGGCGACCTGTTTTGTTACATAGAGGTTTCCGACCGGCGGAATGTAAATATCGTACCTGTTCACAAACGCCGCCGCGCATATTCCGTTGGCGATAATGGTCCCCTGCTCGCCGGTATATGTCGCAGTATATCCCAAGCTGTCCTCCGAAACGGTGTAGCCTATTCCTGCGGGAAGTCCCGAGGCGACCGCGCTCATTCCGTGGGAAAGATTTACCGTCGCAACGCCGTTTGTGAACTCAAGCTCTCCGTAAAGCCCGTTAATCGACGTATCGGTGAGCGTTACGGTGAACGGGAACTCAAGCGTTCGGTCGGCTCCCGTGCCGGTAACGGTTTTCGCGATTACAAGGTCGCCGTTCGGGATTGTCGGCGCAGTATTTACGACCGAGGCCGCCGCGTATCCGCCGTCGGGGATTATGCCCTCAAGCCCGCTTCCCGAAACCGTGAAGCCTATGGCGTCCTCGGGATTTTCGTAAACAGAGTAGCCTATTCCCGCGGGAAGTCCCGTCGCCGTCGCGCTTTCGCCGTTTGCAAGAGAAAGACGCGCAACGCCCGCAGAGAACGTCATGTCGCCGTAAACGCCCTCCAAGGGCTCGGTAAGCGTTACGTCAATTCCGAAGCGCGCTTCGGTTTCGGTGCCGGCCACGGTTTTTGAAACGGTAAGCCCGCCGGTGAGCGGCTCGGTAATCGGCGCGTTCAGCGTATTCACGAAGGAAGCCGTCATAACCGCGTTTTTGGTGATGAACCCGAAGCTGCCGTCCGAAGACGAGATGTAGCCGAGGCCGCCGTCGATTTCGCTGACGGTGTAGCCAGTTCCCGCGGGGAGCCCGCGCGCGGTTGCGCTTTGCCCTGCCGAAAGGCTTACCAAGGCGCGGCCCGACGTAAATTCAACGTCGCCGTAAACGCCGCTTATGTCTTTATCGAGAATAATTTCAAACCCGAACACGTCGGCGGGATTCGCCGCGTTGCCGGCGATGTTCTTGACGATTTTAAGGTCGCCGACCGCGAATTCCGGCCTGTTTTCGACGTTCACAAACGCCGCCACAGCGGTGTCGCGTTCGGGAATCGAGCCGGAGGCGTTTACCGACGTCGCGGTATAGCCGAAGCTGTCGGTTTCGGTAACTCTGTAAACCGTTCCGGAGGGAAGCTCCTTCGCGGTCGCGCTTTCGCCGTGCCGAAGCTCGATATGCGCGCGCCCGCCGATAAATTCCATATCCCCGTAAACGCCGTTCACGCCCGCGTCGTCCAAAACTATGTCAAACCCGAACGCCGCGTCGGTAGGCGCGCCGGCAACCGTCTTTGTCACGGTGAGATTGCCCGGCTTTTTAAACTCTGTGCTGTCGGTGAAGCGGATATAGATTCCGGTTCGCGAGGTTTCGCCCGCAAGAATCGTTCCGGTTTCGCCGTTGAAGCTTACCTCGGCGGTTTCGTCCTCAAACGCCTGCTCGACCGTATAGGTTATTCCCGCCGCAAGCTCGCCGATATGCAGGCTGTCGCCGTTTTTGAGATAGACAATCGATACGCCGTCCGCAAATTCCGCGCCGTCGAAAATTCCCGAAATCGGCTCGGAAAGCGTTACCCTGAACGGGTAGGAGGCGTTTTCCTCCCCCGCTCTCGGATTTACGACCGTTAAGCTGATTACAAGGTCGCCCGCCGTCACCGACGAAGCCGAGTCGCGATGGTTTACAAAGATTGCGGTGGAACGCTGTCCCTTTTTGATTGTTCCGGTTTCGCCCTGCGCGGTGACAAGGTAGCCCTCCGCCGGGTCTGTTTCCTCCGAAACCTCGTAGCTTACGCCGTCCGGCAGGCCGCTCGCCGTCATGGATTCGCCGTGCTTGAGTTTAAACCGTGCCATGCCGTCATCGAACGTCATGTCGCCGTAAACTCCGCTCAGGCCGTCGATTTTAACGGTGAAATCAAACTCCTTTTCGGTGTCGCCGGCGGAACCCGTGACCTTCTTTTCAACGGTTAGAACACCGGAGTTGTAGAAGTTTTCAAAGGCTATGCCTTCTGCTTCCGCGCCGTCCTTTGCAACTGCGACGGCAGCTTCAAGCTGTCCCGCGCCGTTGTCGGTAACGGTTACGTCAACGGTATAAACCGCGGTATCGTAGTCCATTCCCGGGTCGGTTCCCGCAATTTCCTCGACGATGTATTCGTAAACGCCGACCTCGGTATATTCGCCTGGCTGCCAGAAGGCATTTGCCTCCTCCTCGCCCTCGGGAACCGTAATTTTCAGCGTTTCATCGACGTTTTCGCCCGAAACCTTAAACTCGAAGCTTCTGTCGCCGACAGGCTTGCCGGAGAGCTTCTTTATTACGGTTACCGCTTCGGGAGTTACCGGCTTTACGCGGTAGACGTTGAGGTAATCCGCCTCGGCCTCGACGTTTTCGGCGGTGAAGCTTCCCTTGACCGTGAGGCCGTCGGCAACGCCGTTTATTGCCGCTGCCGCGGAGCCGGTGTAGCCCTCGGCGGAGTAGTCCTTCTGCGTTACCGAATAGGAAATTCCGTCGTCGATTGAGTAAATCGTGATTGATTCAAGGTGTCTGAGGGTGAAGCTCGCCTTTCCGCCGATAAACTGCAGCATCGTTTCGCCCGATGCCATCGGCGCCGCAAGCTGAGGCGCGGGTTTGCCGGTCCGATAGGGCAGGCTTCCCTCAAACGGCGTGCCGTCGGCGTTTGTGAGCGTGAGCTCGTATTCAAACTCCTTTTCGGCATGGATATAGTCGCCGTCGACGGTGTTTATTACCGTCAAGGTGCAGGGAACGGGGCTGAATTCGTTCTCAAAGACGGGGTCGGAATCGTATACCGCCGCCGCGCTGAGCCTTCCCGCAATATCCGCCGTAACGGTATATGTAACGGTGAACCGCTGAGAGGTGTAAGTTATATGCGGGTCGGGGCTTTCCGGCGTTTTCTCGTAAACCGAGAAGATATATACGCCCTCGTTCGTAAATTCAATCGCGTCGGTGAATGCGATGTTGCCCTTTTCGTCGTTTTCGGCGGTATCGGAAAGGATTTTTGCGCCGTCCTCATGCTCCGCCGAAAGAAGCTCAAGCCCGAATTCAAACGCTCCGCCGTAGTTTTCCGTCATGTCGATGGGCGTGCCGTCGTTGTTCCAGACGACCTGCTTTCCGGCCTTCGGGGAGGCCTTGACCGGCGTGAGGCTGTAATTGTTAATGAATCTGACCGTCGCGGTATCGTCCTCGGCGTTGAAGCTTCCGGCGGCCTTTCTTTCCGAAACGATTGATTCAGCATCAGCGGTTCCGCCAAGCTCTATTCCGGTGAGCTCGTAAGCGTCGCCGACCTCGGCGGGATAGGGCTTTTGGGTTACGGCGAAGCTGAAGCCGTCGGGGATTCCCTCAAACTCTATGCCCGCGCCGGACGCAAGCATAATCGGCTCGGCGTTCACGCCGTCGATAAACTGCATGGTCTGAATATCCGAGCCGTCGCCCGCCATCGGCAGGGCAATCGCCGCGGGAGCCGCGCTCGCCTTTGAATAGACAAGCTCGCCGCTGTAGGGGTTCCCGTCGCGGTCCCAAAGCTCCACAACATACTCGAACGCCTGATTTTCATGGATTTTCACGCCGTCCGCCGCGGTGATTTCGTTTGTCACCGTCAGCAGGCAGGGATTATAGTTATAGTAGTTAGTGATTACCGGACTTGCGGGGCTGTAAGCCGCCGTCGCGACAAGCTGCCCGGTGCGGTCGGCCGTGACGGTATATGTAACCGTGACGGTCTGGCCTTCAACGAAGGCAAACTTTCCGTCCGCCGAAATCAGCCGCCCGGTTGCAGAATCAATAACCGCGTCCGCAGGGATATTTTCGGCAACCGTGAAGGTATAGCTCCCCTCGCGGGTGAACTCGATTCCGTCGGTGAACGCGACGTTTTCATACTTCGCCTTGCCGTCGCCGGCTTCAACGGTAATGTTTTCGGCGGTCGGGGTCTTAATTTCCGCGCCGTCGGGATTGCCGTCTGCGGCGGTGAGGGTGAAGCTGAATCTGCCGTCATAGAACCCGCGCGTGTTGTCGACCCCGAGCCTGTCGTTGCCGGAGAAGGTGTTAATCAGGGATTTGTGGAGGGAGGGGGTGACGGCGACAGGGTGCGGGGTGAAGATGTTTGCAAACAGGTACTCGTCGCCCGTTTCGGCGGAAAGGATTTCGAGCCGCCCGCTGTTTTCCGCAACAGTATAAATTACCGAAATTTTCCTGCTGTCGTAGGTGATGTCGGCGTTTTCGCCCTTGTTTTCCGAAACGGTAAGCTTATATTTGCCCGCCTTGGTGAAGGTGATGTTGCCGACGGTGACTTTTCCGCCCACGTTTTCGAGAGATTCGGTGTCAAGGTGGTTATCAAAGTATGCTTCGTCGTTGGTAAGACTGGTTCCGTCAGCAGCGGTGAGGGTCGCGGTGAAGCTGAAATCGCCGTCCTTGAAGTCAACGTCGGTGCCGGCAGCCGTCTTGAGGGTCTTAGTGATTACGACGTTTGCGCGGTTGTAGAATTCGTCGTCATCGTCCTCCTCGTCCTCTTCATCGTGTGGAATTTGCTCGGTCGAGGTCGGAAGAGGTTTGTATGTGTTCACGAATGGGAGGGTTATGGCGTTGCCATTGACAGTGCCGGGAACAGGGTTGTCGTCCTCGTCCTTGACGGTGATTGTGGTTGTAAGTCCGGGAGATTCAGTGGTATTTTCAACCTCGATGGTAATGGTGTATGATTTGTCGCTGTAGGTCATGCCGGCGGCCGAGCCCTTGTTTTCCTTGACGGTGTATTCGTAGGTGCCGGGCTTGTCAAAGACTGCCGGAACAGGGTCGGTGGTGCCTTTATAATCGTCAGCAGATACGGTTACGGGGTCTACAGTAAACTCCGGAGCGGTGATATTGAGTTTCGGATCAGTGCCGCTCGTAGCGGTTCCCGATACGTCGAACGTGAAATCCATCTGGGTCGGATTTCCGTCGACAACGGTCAGTGTCTTTTCGACGCTCAGCGTAATCGGGCTGACTTCGTATTCGTTGTTGAACGCGAGGCTGCCCGGGTTTCCGGTAACGTTGGTGATTGTCAGCTGGCCATCGATGTCCTCGACGGTGTAGACGATGGTATGCGTCGATTTGTCGTAGGTCACGTTGGGATAGTCGCCAATTTTTTCCTTGACGGTGAGAGTGTAGATTCCCTCCTTCGTGAAGGTGATGTTGCCAATTCTGAGCCTGCCGTCAGCATCGTTCTTGAACTCGGTCTTGGAGAGAGCTGCGCCGTCCGCAGGAGAAATCGACACGTCGAAGGCAAACGCTCCTTTGCCGAAGGTAATATCTGTGCCGGCATAGGTTTTGAGGGTTTTGGTGATTACGACGTTTGCCGCGGTGTAAAGGTCATCACTCGGAGAAATATCTTCAGTCGAGGTCGGGAGAGGCTGGTATTTGTTCTCGAATGGGAGGGTTATGGCGTTGCCATTGACAGCATCGGAAACGAGGTTTTTGCCCTCATCTTTGACGGTGATTGTGGTTGTAAGCCCGGGGGCGTCGGAGGCGTTTTCGACCTTGATGGTTACGGTGTATGATTTGTCGCTGTAGGTCATGCCGGCGGCCGAGCCCTTGTTTTCCTTGACGGTGTAGACGTATGTGCCGGGCTTGTCAAAGACTGCCGGAACAGGGTCGGTGGTGCCTTTATAATCGTCAGCAGATACGGTTACGGGGGCTACAGTAAACTCCGGAGCAGTCATATTGAGTTCCGGATTGGTGCCGCTCGTGGCGGTTCCCGAAACGTCGAACGTGAACCCGGTCTGGGTCGGTTCGCCGTCGACAACTGTCAGGGTCTTTTCGACGCTCAGCGTAATCGGGCTGACTTCGTATTTGTTGTTGACGGTACATGCGGCGGAAATGTCGTCGGTTTCCTTGCCGTCAACCGCTGCGGCGACAGACTGAATCTTGAGCCGGCCGCTGTCGTCAATGACATTATATGTCACTGTTCTCGGGGCGGTGTCGTAGGTGATGTTGGCTTTTTTGTCATCAACTTCGCGGACGGTGAGGGTGTAGATTCCCGCCTTGGTGAAGGTGATGTTGCCGACGGTGACTTTTCCGCCCACGTTTTCGAGAGGTTCGGCGTCAAGGTGGTTCTCAAAGTATGCTTCGTCGTTGGTAAGCTTGCTTCCGTCATCGGCAGTAATGGTCGCGGTGAAGCTGAAGTCGCCGTCCTTGAAATCAACGTCGGTGCCGGCAGCCGTCTTGAGGGTCTTGGTGATTACGACGTTTGCCGCGGTGTAAAGGTCAGCATCCGTAATATCGGTGGTGGAAACCGAGTTGGGACTGTAATAGTTGGCGAACGGGAGTATCACTGTTTTCCCGTCGTCACTCAGCTTCGCACCGGTGTCGCCGCCGGATATGGTAACATTGGTAACAAGTCCGGGGGCACTGGGGGAAGATGATACCTCAACCGTAACGGTGTAATCCTCCGTAAGGCATCTCATACCCGTTCCGATGTCACCTTCGCTGACGGTGTATGTGTAGTTGCCGGGGTGGGTGAATTCTACATTGGTGCTGCCGGTTCCCTTGTAACCATCTTCGCTCTTGACTACAGTTATTGTTACGGGGTCAATCGCCGGGACATTATCGCCACTCTCAAAATTGAATGTGAAACCGGTCGGAGGATTCGTTACTCCATCGGCAACCGTCAGCGTTTTATCAATCTGCATGGTAAGCTCTGCCGGCTTGCAGGTGTTCTTGAAAACAGTGTTGGTGCATGTAGCTGTCACTTCGAGCTGGCCGCTTTTGTTGTCCTTGACATCATATGTCACTGTTCTCGAATCCGGGTCGTAAGTAATATTGTCTTTTCCGTCATCAACTTCGCTGACAGTGAGTTTATATTTTCCCGCTTTGGTGAACTTGATTGTGCCGACCTCGATGACATGATCTGTACCAACAGTGGATATATCGGTTTTTTTGTTCTTATTCTGGCCGCTTTCAAAGAATGCATCGTCACCGGAAGGACTGCCATCTTCATACGTAAGGTCCGCGGTAAATTTGAACACGTCATTATTAAACTCTATTTCTTGGCCGTCTGCGGTCAGCGTCTTGGTGAATTTGTGCTCATTGTCGATAAAGCCGTACTCGTTAGTGGTTGCGTCTAAGGGGTCGTATGTGTTCGTAAAGGTTATGCCCTCCGTGGCTTTATGATATTGTCCGGAAGCATCTGCCTTTGATATGGTCGGGTCGCTGACTTCAAGTGTGCCGGCATTGTCAGTGACAACGAATTCGACCTTATATTTTTCTTCACTGTAGGACATGCCGGTTGCACTGCCTTTTTGCTCGGTGACAGTGTAGACATATGTACCGGCTTTGTCGAATGTTACAGAAGCAGAGCCTGTTCCGGTATAATCCGTTTTATCGGTATTTGCTGTGACCTGTATTTTTAAATTATTTATTGTCGGAATTATCTCAGCTGTGCTCTCATCATCAGGATTGAAAATAAAATCAAAATCGGTATCGGTAGGTGTAGCACTTACGCCGTCCGGGACTTTCAGGTTTTTGGTAACGTCTATAGTGGCCTTTGCCTCCACGGGGGTATACTGGTTTGTAAATACGAGCGGGAAATCGGCACCTGTGCCATCTTTTTTGGCCTCGGCAGTTTTCGTCACCTCAAGCGTGCCATCCGATTGTTTTTCTATGGTGACGGTGACACCATACGATGCTCCGTCGGGCGTGAAGATTGTCTGGCCGCCGTCTGCCTTGGGGAGAGTTGAGGTGTCCTCGGTTACGGTATAATTGTATGTAACCGACGATTTGTCGCTGAAATCTACGAGATTATATGTCTTTGTAAATTTGCCGCTTCCTGCGGTTTCTCCGGCCGGAACAGATACTGTCAGGTCAGAAATAGTTTCAGTCGTAGTCGTCGCCGCAGTAAAGACAAATTCGAATTTCTTCGTCGTCGGCTCGCCGGTTATTTGCTTCTTGATGTCAATAGTAACCTTCGGGTCGGGGGTGTATACCAGATTGGCATCGACCGTATTGCCATCAGTAATGGTACCTGAAGAGTTATCCTTTTTCGTGAGAACATATTTTTCGGGAATCGTGGGAGTAATCTCGAAGGTTGTTCCCGCGGGAATGCCATCTATAGTGACGGTTTGCGAACTTTCAGAAAACGTTACTGTGCCGACAATCTTACCGTCGGTGACCGTCCATGCCACGTCAGAGGTTTCGAGCAATTTCGCATAATCATACTCCGTCACATCAAACGCGGCCGGCAATGTAAGCGTAACCGTTGCTTTTGCCTTATCGTAGGGTACTTTTTCGACACCGTCTATGCCGACAAAACTTTCGGTAATCTTAAGCGTACCGGATTTGAAGGTGTTGGTGAAGGTGACGGATTCTTTGGAGCCTTGTTTAATTTCCACGTCTGCGGCATTGGCCTCTATTTTCGTAGACGCTCCAACTGCTACCTCAGTCTTATACGCAGGCTCGGCCGCGCCAACAAGGTTTGGCGTTATGGCGGTTTTCTTTTCCTCGGTAATCGTGACTTTCGCGCCGTCGGGAAGAGTGATGGTCGCGCTTTCGTCTTTTTTGAGAGTAAATGTGCCATCGTTGGTAATTTTGGATAATGCGGAATCGGGAGATGAAATATTAAAGTCACCGCTAAGTGGTTTGTCAGAGGAATCTTTGAGGCCGACTTTAAAGGTGAATTCATCGTCATCGGGCGCGCCGGTGCCTTCGACTTTTTTGGTAACGGTTACAGTGCCGGTGTTGTAGACATTCTCAAAGTTAATTTTCCGATTATCAGGAGAAATCTGTGCGCCATCAATCTTGCAGATTATTTCGGGCTCCCATTTACCGGTGGCGTCGTCTTTCTTATTCGACACGTCAAATACTACAGTGTACTCGACTTTGTCGTATACCATTCCCTGAATGCTGCCGGGGATTTCCTTGAGCTTGAAGGTGTAGGTTCCCACGGCGTGGAATGTGATGTTGGTGTAGTTCAGCATTTCCGCTGTCTCGCCAAATTTTTCCAAAGTTGCTCCCGCGTCGGGGGTAAGGGTAAACGGTACGGGTGCGTCGGACTCGTTTTCATGATCTCCCTTGTAGGGGGTTATCTTGCCGTCCACCTCAGAAAAGCTTTGGAATTCGAGAGCATAGTTAAAAACAGTGCTGCCGAACGGGAATTCTTCGTCCGAGAGAGCCGTGCATGTAACCTCCTTAGACACTTTGAACAGGCCATCGTCGCCGCCAAGCTTTGCAGAGGCGTTGAAGCTGCCTATGCCGACCTCGGCGTTAATGGAACCGCCGGAAGGAATGGTAAATGTCTGCGTTACCGTGTGCGTGTCGACGTCCTCGGTGCCAACGATTTTCTTCGTCGCGGCGGCTTCATCGTCCTCGCCTGTCAGTTCAAATGCACCTGTATAGTGTTCCCCGACGGGATAGGTTATCTTCGCCTGATACTGCGAAGCGTCAAGATTTGCGAGTTCGATTACTCCGTT
>CANPZQ010000041.1 GCA_947588775.1 uncultured Clostridia bacterium | reverse complement strand
CTCCAAGGGCAAAACCTATAACTGCGACCTGGACTGGTGAACGGACGTTTCGTTAAAGTTTTATTTTAAATATATCCCGCGGGGGCTCCGCGGCATTAAGAAAGGAGTAAAATATGGCAGAAACTCAGAAGGACAATTCCGGTCTTGAAATAAAGGACGTCCAGCTTTCCGGCGTTGCGGGAGCTTCGGGCGGAAACACCGACCTGCCCGACGGCTATAAGCCCAAGAACCCCGAATACTGCTGCTCTTGGCACAAGCCCCTGCCCGGCTTTGAATACGACAAGCCGATGTGCAAAAACTGCTGCTTTATCGACACCGACGGCAAGATTCTCTACTGCACCATCGGGAACTGAAAGGAGCGTTATATGCAGAAGCTTAAAACCCGCGCCCTTTCCGACGCGGAGGCCGAAAAGGTTTCGGCGGGAGCCTATTCTTCCGTTGAATGGCGTTCGCCCGACGATTCCTGCGAGCTCTTTTCAAAAATAGACGACTTCGGTCAGAAATGCTGCCTAAACTGCCGCGAGGGCCATTACAGCCCCGGCCCCAATAAGGTCTGCTGCCAAAAGCGCGGCAGCCTATAACACCTAACCAACGAAGGATATTCCCCCGAAAAGGGGTTTATCAAATAAAAATTTTTTACATACGAAGGAGAAAAAAGTATGGAAAAGAAACCGATTACGCCTTTTCTGAAGGTAATGTCAATCATCCGCATCATCCAGAGCGTATGCGGCGTCCTTGTCAACATTCTCGGACTTGCTATGCTCGCCGCGCTCCCCGGCCTTGAATCACTGGTCGGCGAAAGCTCCGGAGTCGAAGTCACACCTCTCACCTGGATTTCAATCATTATCTCGCTCGTCTGCGTGATTGTCGACGTTGTACTTGCGGTCATGGCTCTCAAGCACTCCAAGCTCGGCCTCGTATACCGCATCTCTTTGTTCACGATGATGTTCAACGTAGTGTTCAGCGTAACCGCAGGACCCAGCACCGTTCTCGATTTCCTGAGAATCGCTCTTTCGCTCGTTCTGCCTTGCCTGTTCATCTACGCCGTTTACAAGCAGAATCAGCTCGACGGCGGCAAATAATCAAGTATTTCGCCGTATAAAAAGGAAGTATAAAAAAGAAAGGCACGACGGCGGCTTTTCGCCTATAGTGCCGCGCGGCGGCGGAAGCCATCGCTGCTTTCGCCGCCGCAGCAGTTTTTAAGCAAGAAGTTTATTATATATACATATACAAAAGCGCAGTGCTTCGGCTGCGAAAATATCTTTGAACATTAAAATCAAACGGGAGGTATCATCTTATGACGTCAAAGGAACTTTACGAAAAGGTCAGAGGCGCGGGCTCCGTCGAGGAGGTCAGAAAAATTGCCGAGGAAAACGGAGTTAAACTCGACGACAACGCCGCCCGCGAGGCTTTTGACAAATACTGCGGCAAAAAAGAGCTCTCCGACGACGAGCTCGACGCGGCAAACGGCGGCTGCCGGAAGGGGCCGAGCGTTGTCTGCACCGTCTGCGGCGGCGAAATGGAGCTTGTGCAGTTCCACGTTTACGACCGCTACAACGACGTGTACTATTCGGTTTATGAATGCACGGCATGCGGCCACGTCTATGAGGGCTGACCGACTGCATTGACAAAACAAAAACCAAAGGAGGATTATTTATCATGACAAGAGAAGAAATTATCGCAAAGGCCAGAGAGGCAAAATCCGCCGACGAGCTTTATAAGATGGCTCGCGAAATGGAGGGCATGGAGGAATTTACCGAGGAGGACGCGAAAACCTGCTTTGACCTCGTAAACCGCCGCGGAGAGCTTTCCGACGAGGAAATCGAGAACGCCGCGGGCGGCTGCCGCAAGAACGGAAGGCTTGTCACCACCCTTGCCGAGGGCGCGTGCGAAGATTTCATCTGCAAAAAGTGCCACCTGCCCGAACACGCCGCGCAGCCCGGCGGCGAAAAATGCAATTGCTATATCTTCCGCATTTCCTATACCTGCGGAAAGTGCGAGTACATAATCAAGGAAGGCGGGCTCTGGCTCTGCAACAACCCGAAGAGAATCAAGCACTGATTCCGGCGGGGCGAACGTACCCCTATAGCGCAAAGCGGGGTATTCGAAATTACGCAAAAGCCGCCCCCGGGGCGTTAATCCCGGGGGCGGCGCAAAAAAACTGACAAAGGAGGCTGCAAAATGACCGAAAAGGAGCTTATTTTAAAGGCGAGGTCCGCGAAGTCGGCAAAAGAGCTTATGAAAATCGCTTCGGAAAACGGAATCGGCGGAATCGACGAACGCGCGGCTGAGGAAATTTTTAAGAAAATCGGCGGCTCGGGCGAGATTACCGACGAGGAGCTTTCAAATGCCGCCGGCGGAATCAACTGCGGGCAGGACCCCGAATTCATTAAGACGCTGCCCTGCATAAGATGCGGCGCGGTGGGAAATTTCTACTGCGTAGTCGACGCGGCGGATTATGTCTTTCTGACCTGCAGAGCCTGCAACGAATCCTTCTATTACAGCGTTCCGAAGCCCGACAATAAGAAAAACGGCTAAGCGGCGGTTTTTGCGCAAGCCCGCGGAGATTTTGAAATGGACAAAAAGGAACTTATTTTAAAAAGTCGGCGGAAGAGCTTATGAAAATCGCTTCGGAAAACGGAGTCAGCGGCGTCGACGAAAAGACGGCCGGGGAAATTTTCGGGAGCATTTCCCGCTCGGGAGAGCTTACCGACGACGAGCTTACAAACGCCGCCGGAGGGGACAACGCCTGCGCGGGAGATATGGAAATCAAATATCTGCCCTGCCCGAACTGCGGAACCGAAGGCGAATATATCTGCGTGAGGATTTCCGACAGCGCGTATGAGCTCACATGCACGGCCTGCCGTCATACATTCCGCTGCGAGCCGCAGAACGGATAAACAACAAAAAAGAAGGTGCCGAAGTGAACGAAGAGATTATGCTTAAGGTCCGCGCGGCGAAGTCGCCGGAGGAGCTTTTAAAGATTGCAAAAGAAAACGGACTTGAAAATTTCAGCGAGGAAAACGCGAAGGCTTATTTTGAAGCGATTCATAAAACCGGCGAGCTTTCCGACGAGGAGCTTTCAAACGCCGGAGGCGGCGGAGGATGCATCGTCTACAGGTCGAACGGACAGAAGATGGTGTCGATTGCGAACTCCTGCAGCCACTGGAGATGCGAAGCCTGCAACCCGGATAAGCCGCGGAGAATCAACTGGACCCCGAGAAAAACCTATGTGCCGGAAAGCAACCTCAGCAAGTGCAACAAGGCGGTCAACGACCCGGAAGGAAAATATTACCATGACGGGCTCTGCAACAGCTGCTATTATTGCAGCTACGAGCGGGCGGCATGGTGGTGCAACAACAAGGAACACTACAACGAATAAATATTTAACGGAGGAATAGGCAGTGGAAAAGGAACTTATTCAAAAGGCCAAAACGGCGCAGTCCCCCGAGGAGCTTGTGAAGCTTGCGCGCGAAAACGGGGTATATATCCCCGAGGCGCACGCTCAGGAGGTTTTCGACGGGATTCAGAAGTACGGAGAGCTTTCCGACGACGAGCTTAACTCTGCCTCCGGCGGAGGATGCTTCGGCGGCGGAAACAACCTCAAGGACTTCGCGGGAATCTCTCTGTCTTGCCCGAAGGGCGAGTTTGTCCCCGACGGAAACGAAACCTTCTGGAGATGCGGAAACTGCGGCGCGCCGATGGTATTTCTGCCCCACGGCGTTCTGAGATACTGCTCCTGCATCGAGAGGCTCTTCGGCAAATGCATCGGCTGCGACAACTGCAGCTTCCATCATCTCGGTTACTGCAACCGCGACGAACGCGTGCGCGAGGGCAGCATCTGATGGACGAAAGCCTTCTCGAAAAGGTAAGGGACGCGAAATCGCCGGAGGAGCTTCTTGAAATCGCCCGGGAAAACGGGTTCGGAGAGCTTTCCCCCGAAAACGCGAGGGCGTATTTCGACGCTCTGAAAAAGAGCGGGGAGCTTTCGGACGAGGAGCTTTCAAATACCTTCGGCGGAAGCTGCGCCATAAGAAGCCGCGGGCAAAGGCTGCTGTTTTTCGCGATGGGAAGCTGCGGCCACTGGAGATGCTATAAGTGCAACGGGCAAACCGAGCGCGAGCTTCCGAAGAGCTCCTACCCTCCCGGAGATAATCTCAGGGGGTCGTACGAGAAATGCCGCCACAGACAAAAAGAGGGACTTTCCGTGACCTGCAGCAACTGCTACTATTGCAGCTATGAGCGCGGGGTGTGGTGGTGCAACAGCCCGGAGCATTACAACGAGTGATTTTTCCGAAAATCGGGGCGCGAACGCCCGGTTTCGACCCGATTGACGGCATGGGCGGGGCTTTCGGTGGGCTTTAATCCCCTGAACCCGCAGGCGTTTAGGTTTTTTATCAAGAAGTCGCTGCGCGAGGCTTCGCGCGGAAATACAAACGGAGGATATATCTATGAAATACATACTCAACCCGAACATCGCGCTGAGAAGCTGGTGGCTCGTTCCTTACGCCTATTATGTTAAGGGCGTGAGAAGGGCGCAGAAGCTCTCCCCCGAGGAATTTGAGCTTTTGGCCTCCTGCGACGGAACTAACGAGCAGGACCCCGAAAACCATGAGGTTCAGCACATGCTCCACCATGGAATGATTGCTCCCGCAAAGGAGGGCGATAAGCTTTCGGACTGGCAGCGGGTGAGAATCTGCAACAACCGCTACATGCCCGGCGTAAACTGGTCGATAACCGGAAAATGCAACTATAACTGCAAGCACTGCTTTATGGCGAAGGACAACGAGCGGTTGATGAAGGAATTCAGCTGGGAGGAAATGCTCGCGCTTTTGGACGAGTTCGACAAATGCGGAATCCAGACTATCGAGCTCACCGGCGGCGAGCCGATGCTTCACCCGCATTTCATGGACTTGGTGAGGGAAATCCACCGCCGCGGAATGGACATCGACGTAATCTTAACGAACGGCGCGTTCATCACCGAGGAAATCCTCCGCGAAATCAAGGACCTCGGCTTCAACCCGCTGTTTAAGATTTCCTTCGACGGGCTCACCCATCACGACTGGATGAGGGGCGTAAAAGGCGCGGAGGAAAGCGCGCTTCGGGCTATCGACCTTTGCCTAAAGGAAGGAATCCGCACCGGCGTTCAGATTTGCATTCACAGACTTAACCTCGACACGCTCTTTGACACCGTAAAGCTCATGGGAGAAAAGGGCGTTGAGTGGATTCGCGTCATAAGGACCTCGGAGGCCCCGCGCTGGCTCGAAAACGCCGGCGACGCCTGCCTCGGGATTGAGGAATATTTCGACATCGGCGTAGACTTGATGGCAAAATACATCGAAACCGGGCTTAAATCCGAGCTTACTGTATGGCAGTTCGGCGACTATTATCCGGCCTCGGGAGCATACCGCTTCCACGCAGTCGAGGGCGACGGAAACTTTGAAAAGGACCTTCGCAGGCCGACCTGCCGCGGCGCAAGAGGCTCTATGGCGATAGCCTCCGACGGAAGCGTCGCACCCTGCAACCAGATGTCCGGCTACTTCGCGCAGCACGGAATCAACCTCGGAAACGTCAAAAACGGCGTTCAGCCGCTTTTGCAGGAGGGCGACTATCTTAAGAGTATCGTCCTTCCGGTTTCAAAGGTTCTCGAGAACCCGGTCTGCTCGGTCTGCAAGTACCGCAAATACTGCCTCGGCGGCTGCCGCGCCATCGCGGGAATGCTGGGCGAGTACATGGGGCCGGATCTTTCAAAGTGCATCTTCTACAACAAGGGCTACTACGAAAGGACCTCGAAGGCGTTCACCGCCGCCGGCGAGAAAATCGGGAAAAAGGTCTGCTGCATAACGCCGATTGAAGATGAGGAATAAATATTGATTTGCGGCCGCCGCTCCGGTTTGGGGAGCGGCGGTTTTTTGCGGGGAGGAGGCGCGGCGGAGAAAGCGGGAAAGGAGAGCGAAGGGCGGAGGGACGGGCGGGTGGGGCCGACGCAACAGCTTTCTCCGCCGCGCCGGTGTTGCGCAGAAAGCTTCGGCGAATTGCGCGCCCAACCCCGGCCCAAGCCGAATCCCGTCCCCCGAAGCCCCCTTGCGGGGCGGAGCGGGGATGGGTGAGGGTTGGGCTTTAGGAGGTTGGAGCGTTAGAAAGTCAGATGATAGAGGCAGCCTAATCAGGTTTCGCAAAAAATCGCGGCCTGCTGCAAAAGCCTGAGCCTTACCCACCCCCGCTCCGCCTGCGGCTCCGGGGGCGGGATTCGGCTCAGGCGGGGCGCGGGGCCTCCGCTGATTTCGTCGGTCCCACCCACCAGCCCTCCCACCTTCGCTCTATCTCCCCGCTCCGCCCCCGCGCCCCCTCTAAAAACACCCCGCCCCGTCCGCAATTCGCGAACAGGGCGGGAACCTATTATCCAAAAAATCAATTACCCGAAGAACTTCGGCAGACCGTTGTACATCACCCTGTAAACGGTGTCGTAGGCATGCCAGCCGCCCTGGTACTCAATGAAGTAGCAGTTGCCGTCGCGGAAGTTTTCCGCCCACTTGAAGGTGTCGCTGTAGTCCTCTTTTTTCATGGAGTTAATCATCGGGCGCATGTTCGGGCCGGCCATGTCGTCGTTCGAGCCTACGCCGCAGTAAATATAGAAGTCCTCCCAGTCGTAGCCGTAGCCCTTGACGATTTTCTGAAGATTTTCGGCGGAGCCGTCGGGGTTATAGCCTCCCGCGCCCTGCCCCAAGGACCAGCTGTCGCCGGCGACGGGAAGGAAGTATCCGACCTCATCGAGGGCATGCTCGAATACCCACCATGTGCAGGCCGAGCCCATCGAGAAGCCGCCGAAGCCGCGGTGGAGCCTCGAGGCCTTGATTCCGCTCTTTGATGTGGATTTGCAGTAGGTGTTGTATTCCCCTTCCACAGCGGGAATAAGGTCGTTTACAAGCTCCTCCCAGAAATAGTTGCAGCATGCGCCGGCGTCGCCGTTATACTGGTTGTTGTAGGTCGGCGTGACGATGATGCAGGGCTCGAGGTCGCCGTTTGCAATCATGTTGTCGATGAGGTTTTTGCCCTCGGATTCCTCCATGAGGCCCTTGAAGAGTTCCTTTTCGCTTCCGCCGCCGCCGTGCATCCAGTAAAAGACATTGTAGCGTTTTTCCTTGTCGTCGGCGTTATATCCCGCCGGCAGGTAAATCAGCGCGGTTTTCTCATATTTTTCCTTGTCGCCGGTGTAGTTTTTGGTTTCGTAGCGGATACTCATCACCTTGCCGCCGTCCTCGACCTTGGAAAAATATTCCGCAGGGATTTGTTGGAAGGCGTTGTCGGGGAATTCCGTTTTGCGGGGCGCGTCGGCTCCGCAGCCGCTGATACCGAGCGTGAGCATCGCTCCGAACAAAATCATTCTTGCAATTCTTGACATATAATGTTCCTCTCCTTTTGGTTTTTTGTTGTGCAGACGCGGGCGCGTGCAGAAGGCAGATAGCAGATGGTCGGAAATCGGATTTTTGGTACAAGGCTTTGGGAGTTGATTTCTGGTTTCGGTGTTTTGACAGTCTGTTTTTGGTTCGCGCACTCCCCGGCCTGAGCCGAATCCCGTCCCCCGGAGCCGCAGGCGGAGCGGGGATGGGTGAGGTGCAGGCTTTTCCCGGAGCGACGCTTTTTGCTTGGGGGCTTTATACGGGTTTCCGGCTTCCGGCGGAGAGCCGTTCCTCCCCCGCTCGAGCCTTCCGCTAACCGCCCGCGCGGCGGAAAAAGCTCGTGCGTCGGCCCCACCCGCCCACCCCCGCCATTTCGCGAGGTTTGACCGCTTTTTCCGCCGCGCTCCCCCATCAGAAATCAGAAATCAGACCTCAGAACCCAGAAAATAACCGCACAAACCTTGCGTATCAATCCGCCCCCTGTACGCCCAATCCATATTTAATATACCGAATTTATGTAAAATTGTCAAGAAGTGTTTTCGTAAAATAATAAAACTGAGGCGAAAACGTTCGCTTCCGCCTCGGTTTTTATCAATCGTCGGTTTTCTCAATCATCTTCTCGGCTTCCCGAAGGGTTATCCCCTTATCCCGGACGATTTTCGCCAAATCGTCGTGCTCCGGCTTCTCGCGGATTACCCCGAACCCCTCCGACCGCTTAATACGAACGCTCTCCCCGGTTTGAAGCCGCTTTTCGATAACGCTCCTTTTCAGAACATGCCGCCTTTTCAGGGTTTCCCGCACGCCGATGGTAGATGTATGCCTGAAAATCGCCCCGAGGACTTCCTCCCGCTTCTCCTCGCGGCAGAGTACCCCGACAACGCTCCCGAGGCGGGATTTTTTCATCGCGGCGGCCGTCGTCCAGACGTCCAAAGCCCCGCTCTCAAAAATCCTTCCGCAGGCAAAGGCCAGCTCCTCCGCCGTCATGTCGTCGACGTTGAATTCAAGCTCGAGGACGCTCTCGCCGCCGCCCTCCGCCTCGCCAATCATCGCCCGGACGCAGTTTGCGGCCTCGAAATCCTTCTTCCCCATTCCGTAGCCGATTCCCGAAAGCCGCATAACCGGCATTTCGCCGAAGCGAGTCGCAAACCTCTTCAAAAGTGCCGCGCCGGTCGGCGTGCAGAGCTCGCCGCGAATCGTCCCGCCGTAAATCGGCGCGTCCCGCAGAATATACGCCGTCGCGGGCGCGGGAACAGGAAGAATCCCGTGGGCGCAGCGAACCTGTCCGCATCCGACATGAATCGGCGAAACAACGACCTCGTCGGGCGAAAGCTCCTCCATCAGCATGCAGACGGCGGTTATGTCGGCGACCGCGTCCATCGTTCCGACCTCGTGGAAGTGAATTTCCGTAACGGGAACCCCGTGGGCGCGGCTCTCCGCTTCGGCGATGATTTTGTAAACCTCCATAACCGTTTTTGCGGTTTTTTCGGGAAGCCTCGCCGCCGCGATTTTTTCTATATCCTCCAAAGAAGCGTGATGATGGTGGTGGTGATGCTCGTGTTCATGTTCATGCTCGTGATGATGGTGCTCATGTTGATGTTCATGCTCCGCGCCCTCTTCAACGCCGTGAACCGTTACCGAAAAGTGAGTGCCGGTAATTCCGCACTTCACCGACGGCTCCCGGGAAAATTCCACCGACGGAAGCCGCAGGGCGTTAAGCCGTTCGATGAACTTATCCGGCTCGGGCAGGAGCTCCAAAAGCGCGGCCGCGAGCATGTCCCCCGCCGCGCCCATCTGACAGTCGAGATAAAGAGTTTTCATATTTACATGCCGCCTTTCGTTATATTCCGAGAACCTCTCTGAGCTTTTCCGCAAGCTTCGCGGCAGCCTTCGCATGGGTTCTTTCGGTAGGGTGCCAGTCCGCAGCGATGCCGTCGGATTGCGACTGATTGTCGAACTTCAAAAAGCTTATTTTTTCGTCGCCGGTTTCGGCCTTAAAGTCGTTTACGGCGGCTTCGACGTAGGGACAGAGATTCTGGCCCATTATTCCGAGGGCGCAGACTATCTGCGCGTCGGGGTTGTCCTTGCGGACGGTTTTCAGAAAACGCGTGTACTCCGCCTGAAATTCCTCGCAGCGTTCCGGAATGTTCTTGCAGTAGCTGTCGTCGTTGGTGCCGAGGTTTATAACAACCGCGTCGGGACGGCGTTTGAACCTCCAGCTTATCTCCTGCGGCGAAAAGTCGCCGTTTTTCGACCATGTATAGCCGTATTTTTCATAGAACTGCGGCAGGGCCTGCTCGGGGATCTTGTTTACGCCGTCGCTGTAGCCGGAGATTATCCCGTAGCCGCTGAAGGAAACCATCGACCAGTCCGCGCCGAGCTCCTCGGCGGTTTTAAAGGCGTATGCCTTGGTAACGTCCTCGGTTCGGGTGGAGAAGTGGTGGTTCGCGTCCTCGTCGTCGACTCCGTAGCCGCAGGTGATGGAGTCGCCGATAAATTCGATAAACAAATCTTTTTCGGGAAGCGGCGAAATTTCCCCGTCCGGAACGTCTATCGACGTAATCGCGAAATTCGACATCGGCGATTCCGAGAGCTTGATGATTTCGACCTCGGCGGAGCGTTCCTCCTCCCCCGAAAAGACGGTGTAGGTTTCCGAGATTTTGTCAATCATATCGTCGACGACCCGCTCGCCGTCGAGGTAGATTGCAATCCGGGAGAGGTTGTCGGGGTTCCCCGCCAAAACGCTCGAATCGCCCTCAACGGTTACGACGCAGGACTTCCCCTTGCAGGAAAACGCCGCGCCGGTCCCCGGAAGCGCGCAGTAAATCTTTTCGCCGTCGTAGTAGGTCCTTCCCAAAGCCTTGTAATTTTCCATATCCTTGCTCCCCTTCCCGCCGCACCCCGCGCACAAAAGCAGAGCGACCGCGGCCGCAGCCGCAGCGGCTGCCCGTAAAATTTTCATAGTAATGGCTCCTTTCGGGTATGGGAATATGATAGCATATTTTGACGGGGAATGCAAGGGGGAGCGCATTATATAATCCCTTTACTTGATGATATACCGCTGTTTTTTGCTTTAAATATGCACTATTCATTTAAATAATTCTCGCGAGTGCATCCGATTTTACCCGCTATCTCCCTTGACACCCCCCAAATTATATGCTATAATACCCCCGAAGCGGGAGATGACACTCATCACAAAAAACGGAAGGCTTCAGCGTCTATAACAAAGGGGGTCGGAACCCATCGAAAAAAATGTTTCCGTTATCGACGAAAAAGGCAACGAATATGAAGCGACCTACCCGAAAAGGGCTAAGGGTCTTGTTAAAAAAGGCAGGGCGCGCTTCGTGAACGATAATACGATTTGCCTTGCGTGTCCGCCGGATATTTTGGAGGATACAAATATGTCTGATAACAAATTAAAAACCGGTCAAGCCGTCGCAGAAGCGGCAAAAGCGGTTGAACCCATAGAAACAATTGAAACGATTGAACCCATCGAAACAACCGACAACGAAACGCTCAAACATGCTCTCACCGAAATGACTTCGGACGGAATGCCGATAAATGACGGCGGCGCGGAAAGAATTTTGGAACTGTATCAAAAGGTTCTTGATTCCAATCTTCCCGATGAGGATAAGGGTAACCTTACTATGGATCTTGAGGTCAGATGGGTAAAAATCCTTGAGGATATTGCGGAAAAGGCAGTTTCCGAAAACAATCAGCCCCGGCTTTCCGTCGGCTACATTCTTCAGCAGATAGAGCTTATCCGCAGCGACAACGAGCACGTTCTGAATGCCCTAAGCAGTCTGGAGAACCTCGTTATAGACGACGGCGTCGGCGATATTGCCAACCAGGCAAGGAGCGAAGCCATCGGAAATGTCGTAAAGTGCCGCGAGACGACCAACCAAAGGCTCATCGCGTTTTATGAGAAACTCTATGGTGACATAAAGTCGGAGCCTGTCGATTTCAATCATTTTTCATTGCAAGAGATTGTCTATGCAATAGAGCGGTGCGACGCGGGAGAAATGAGCGGCGAAACCTCAAAAGCTCTGAAGTCGGCACTGATTGGCAGACTAAGAGCAGCGGATATAAACGACAGCTACAAAACCAAGTTTGAAGCGTTATCCGACTTAATCTCCGCGCATACCGAGCCCACAATTACGGATTTGAGAAGCCTTGTTCAGTCGTTCAAAAAAGGGTAATTTAAATGTTGAACTCACCCCCGAGGGTTGATTGCCTCGGGGGTGAGGTTTTTGGATAAATGCATTGTGGAGGGAGAGGTGGGGAAATTAAACTATTGGCGGCATATGAATGAGGGGGCGCATATTGCTATAACTTATCACGAATTTCATTCTATTTCACCTATTTCCCTCAATTTTTCCTTCAATTTATCCCTCTAATGAATTGACACGGCGAAAAAAACGTAGTATAATATATACACATATATTCTATTGGAGGTAAAACCCATGGCAAAAAAGAAAAACACCGAGGCTGCCGAGGTCAAGGCCGAGGCCGTCGCTGAGGAAGTAAAGCCCGCCGTCGTCGAGGCTCCCGCTAAGAAGCCCGCAAGGAAGCCCGCCGCTAAGAAGGCTGCCGAAAAGGCTCCCGCAAAAAAAGCGGCCGCTCCCAAGGAAACCGTCAAGGTTCAGTTCGGCGGAGATGAGTATGACTTCGCGGAAATCCGCAAGGCCGTCGAGGCCGACTACAAGGCCAAGGTCAAGGGCAAGATTAAAACCGTTGATATTTATATCAAGCCCGAGGACAAGGCCGTCTACTACGTCGTCAACTCCGATTTCACCGACAAGGTAGGGCTCTGAGCTATTGCAAAAAACAACAAACCTCCGGAACGTTTTCCGGGGGTTTTGTTGTATGAAAAAAATGAAAAGGAAAATTCAATCCGATAGGGGAAGTTCATAGTTATGGGTGAATGCGGCTTGTATGGTTTTTATTTCAAGCGCGGGGCGGGATTGTTTATTTTATATGGTATATCCCCGGTTTGCTTTTTTGCAAACAACACAGCAACGCCCCCGGAACGGTAAACGATTCCGGGGGCGAAGCCATATTTGGAAATGAGAGTGAAGAAGTCAGCAATTGATGCGCGTGCGCCGCAAATATCTCCCGAAGCGGCGCGTAAGCCAAGGGCAAATGCCGGTATGCCCGCAGCCTTGGACGCCCAATCTGCCCTTCGCATGTATTATAACATATAGAAACGGGTTTGTCAAGCATTTTTTGTCCACTATTTTAGTACAACATTCCACCAAATTCGGCACGGCGATTTTGTATACTGTTTGTGGAACGGAGTGTGAGTATGGTGGATTTTGATTTTGGCGCGAGGCTCAAGGAGCTTCGCAGAAAAGCGGGACTTACCCAATCCCAGCTCGGCGACAGAATCGGGCTGACGAAGTCGGTAATATCCTTTTACGAACAGCAGGAGCGAACCCCCTCGCCGGCGGTGATAGTGCGCCTTTCGGAGGTGTTCCACGTCACGACGGACTATCTTCTCGGCGTAGAGCGGGGCCGCGTTCTCGACGTATCCGACCTCACGCGCGAGCAGGTGGAGCTTTTGGAGGCCGTCATTACGGCTATGAGGGGGAGGAAGGGGTAGAGGTGCGATGGCGTGGGGTGTGGGAAGAGGGTTTTGGGGGATTCTGTGAAATTGGAAAATATTGCATCTTCGTGTCTTGAAGATGCAGGAGATTTACGGTTTAGGGGTTGGAGGGTGCAGAAAATCGGGGGCGGCAAAAATTTGAGAGTGGCTGCTGAAGCCTGACCCTCACCCGCCCCACAAGGGGGCTCCGGGGGGCGGGATTCGGCTCAGGCCGGGGTCGGGCGCGCGGGGTGTTTTGGTTTTGCGCATAAGCCCGGCGCGGCGAATGGGGCTGGTTTCCTGCGCCCACCCGCCCGCCCTCTAAGGTTTCCTGCTTTTAGGCCGCCCCATTCGCCGCACCCCTATCAGAAAACAGAAATCGGATTGGCAGAAATCAGAATGAGTAACAAAGCTTTAAATTCTTCGCTTTGCTTGAAATATAAGAATCTGTTTTCTGAATTCTGACTGTCTGTTTTCTGACTGCGGCGCGGCGGAAAAAGCGGGGAAATGGCAGGAAGGTG
>CANPZQ010000040.1 GCA_947588775.1 uncultured Clostridia bacterium | reverse complement strand
CATGTTATCGCGGTTTGCGGAGGGCCTCTTTGGCAGATAATGGGGACGAAGTATTTCCCCGGTCCCGATATATGGGAGGATTCCGTTATCGCGTTGGAACACGAAAGCGTTTACGGCAGTAAATCGGCCGGATTGCACCAACTTCGCGCATTTGCCGCGGCCGGAGCTTTTGATAAGGCGAAAGCCGTGCTCACGGGGCCTCTTGATAAGGACAGCGAGGAAACAATCATTAAGGTTATCTGTAAGGAAGTTCACAGGCCGGACATGGTTATATTGGAAAATGTGGATTTCATTCACAGAACGCCTATGACTATACTTCCCACCGGAGCGTTGACGGAGATAGACTGTGACGTTCCGAAATTAGAAATACTCGAATCGGGAGTATTATAATGCCGAGTAAGAGCAATTACGATAGTAAGATGAATTCAATATGTATGTCTATACGCAAAAAGCAGACGGGTTCGTCTGCTTTTGGTGTTTTATGCGCGTTTGCGTTTGCTGAAAAGGCGTTTCAGCTCGGGGAGGGCGAATATTATCACGCCGGCGGCGGCGACGGCGACAAGTATCCCGAAGAACCACCAGAGATTTTCCTGGAAAAGAAAGGCGAAGAGGCCGCTGTAGAGCTTAATTGAAAACTGCGCGCCGTCGTCGGGCAGGGGCATCGACATTAGGTTTCCGCGCATTCCGTCGGAGCGGATTACCCAGAACGCGTCGGTTGCCGAAGCGTAGACGGCCATTCCGAGAGTAATCAGGCAGGGAATAAGTACCAGCCATGCGCCGGCTATCCTGAAAGCAAGCTTTTTGACGGGAAAGCCGTGCGGCTTATCGAGCCCGAGCTTGTCCTTAATAGGGCTGTCGACGCTCACGCCGAAGATTTGGCTGATACTTAAAAGGTTCACGGCGTCGGGGAGTGCGTCGCCGCTCTCCCACTTTGAAAGAGCCTGTCGCGAAACGCCGATTTTTTCGGCAAACTGTTCCTGCGTAAGCCCCTCCCTCCGGCGGAGCCTTTGCAGCTTTTCAGATGTTGTCATTTTCATGACCTCCTTTATTTTTTCTGTGACGATTATACCTCAGATGGGATAAAGCGTCAATCAACAAAGGTTTTCAGGGGCGCAACTTTTGTTTACATTGGGGGAAATTTGGGGGGCGGGGGATTTTTTGGATGGTGAGGAAGGGCCGCGCGGCGGAAAAAGCTGCCTTCTGCGTCCCACCCGCCCACCCATGAAGGTTTCGCGGTAATTCCCCGCTTTTTCCGCCGCGCCGGTTTGGGTGCTGCCATCGTAGGCGCGGCGAATGGGGCGGGAGGTCAGTGGGAAAGTTTAGCGGGCGGGCGGGTGGGCGCAGGCATCAGCCCCATTCGCCGCGCCGGCACACAGCAGAACCCAAAAAAGAGAAAAAATTCATCCCCGAACTTCGGCTACACACAAAAAATTTCATCTTCACCCCTCTGTTTTCCGATTTCCGACTTCTGTCCTCTGTCCGCGCGCCCCCTCCCCCGCCTGAGCCGAATCCCGTCCCCCGGAGCCGCAGGCGAAGCGGGGATGGGTGAGGCTCAGGCCTTTCCCCACGAAAATCGCGCCACCCACACAAATTTTGACCAACTCTAATCTGTCCGCACAGCTCCAAGCTACCTCGCCCCTCCGTCACTCTTTAACGCAATTAATGTTCTCCCCCCTCTCACCCATACTTTTGCACTAAAAACCGCACCCAAACCCGCTTTTTTTGACTGTTTCGGAGAATATGTCAAAACCTATTGAAAACCGCGCGGCAATGGAGTAATATTACTCTTAACCGAATTTTTTCTGGAAGTGATTCTGTGAAACTCTCTTTACGCCAAAAATCCAACACTATCGACATGACCTCCGGCGCGATTCTGCCGAACATCGTCCGGTTCACAATTCCTCTGCTTCTGACGGGAACCCTGCAGCTCCTCTACAACGCCGCCGACATCGTCGTCGTGGGCCGTTACGGAAGCGACAACGCCCTCGCGGCGGTAAGCTCGACCGGCTCGCTGATTAACCTTATCGTCAACGTTTTCATGGGCCTTTCAATCGGCGCGTCGGTGCTCGTCGCGCAGTATTTCGGCGCGGGAAAGTCAAAGGACGTTTCCGAAGCCGTCCATACCTCGATGGCCGTCGCGATTATAAGCGGTATCGCGGTCGGGCTGTTCGGCTTCTTTGCTTCGCGGGGAATGCTCGAGCTGATGGATTCGCCGGAGGACGTAATCGACCTCTCCGCGCTCTATGTGAAGATTTTCTTCATCGGCGCGCCCGCGAACATGATATACAACTTCGGAGCCGCGATTCTGCGCGCTGTCGGCGATACAAAACGCCCGCTCTACTACCTGATGTTCTCGGGAATCGTCAACGTAATCCTCAACCTCGTATTTGTAATCGGGTTTAATATGGACGTCGCGGGCGTCGCGCTTGCAACCATAATTTCACAGCTCATCTCCGCCGTGCTGATTATAATATGCCTCATGCATACCGACGGCGACGTCAGGCTTTATATCCGCAAAATTAGAATTTATAAGCAAAAGCTCGCGCGAATCGCCGCGGTCGGCCTTCCGGCGGGAATCCAGGGCTCGATATTCTCTATTTCAAACGTAATTATCCAAAGCTCAATAAACGCCTTCGGCTCTGCGGTAATGGGCGGAAACGGCGCGGCCGCAAACATCGAGGGCTTTATCTACAACGCGATGAACTCGCTCTATCAGGCGGCAATCACCTTTACCGGCCAGAACTACGGCGCGGGCAACTTCAAAAGAATCAAAAAGGCGACCTTTGAATGCCTCGCGCTCGTTTTCGGCGTGGGATTCGGGCTCGGGTGCCTCGCAAAGCTCTTCGGCACTCAGCTTTTGGGGATTTACACCGACAAGCCCGAGGAAATCGCCGCCGGGCTTATAAGAATGAATATAATCTGCCTTACATATTTTACCTGCGGAATGATGGACGTAATGGTCGGCTTCCTCAGGGGAATAGGCCGCTCGCTTATACCGACAATCGACTCGATTATCTGCGTCTGCGGAATGAGAATCGTCTGGATTTACACCGTTTTCGCGAACTTCAAGGCAAGCGGAGCCGCCCCCGAGGATTCCCTGAGAGTGCTCTATATCTCCTACCCGATAAGCTGGACAATGGCGGTCTGCGTGCATGTATTCTGCTTCGTAATCTTCTACAGGATAGCAAAAAAACGAGCCGCCCTCGAGGGCAGGCTCAACGCGGAGGGGTAAAAAATGTTCAAAACCTCGTCGCGGCTCCCTATTGACGAAGAAACAAGCGCGCTTTTGGAGAGATATTTTGAACAGGGGGATTTTCGCGGCTTCAGCCAGCTCGAAATGCTTCAGGCGTTTTTATACTATGTCGCGGGCTGCCCCGAAAACAAAATCATCGCAAAAAGGCTCACCGACAGATACCCGAGCGTCTGGACAGCGGTCCACGCGCCGCTTGACGAGCTTATCGAAACCGTCGGCGGATACCCCGAGGCTGTCCGTTATTTAAAGGCGGCGTTCCAACTCTTGGACATATACGGCCCGGGCAGCCCCGATTGGGGAGAGCGGCTCGACTGCGATTCACAGATAAAGCTTGTAACCGAGAGGTTCTGTAAGGGCAGCAGCCGCGATTTTCTCGTCATGTATATCCTCGACGAAAACCGGAGAATCCTCTCCGCCCAGCGGTATGATTTAAACCCCGAAAACCCCTTCGGGGAAGCCCTCGCCTCCCCAAATCTCCCGAAATCCGGCGAGGTAATCCTCGCTGTCTGCCCCGTAATCTCCGAAACCCCTCCCGAAGCCTACAAAAAATCCGCCGCCGAAGCCGAATCCCGCGCCGCAAAGCTCGGAATCAATATCCGTGGAATTTACTGCTTCAACGGAACGGGCCTTTCGGAATATTCCTGCGCCCGCCTGCCATGAAATTTATGGGGCGGGCGGTTTTTTATTGTAAAATGCTTGACAAATACGCATTAAGGGCGTATTATTGCGTATATCAAAGGAGGCTCATATGAAAAACTGTTATCCCGTGATTTTAACGCCTGACGAAACGGGATTCACGGTGTTTATCCCCGATTTTAACATAAACACTCAGGGCGACAGCCTTGCGGAGGCCATAGAAATGGCGCGGGACGCCATCGGGCTGATGGGAATCGACATGGAGGACGACGGTAAGGAAATTCCCGCCGCGAGCGCGATAAACGAGGTCAAACCCGCCGGCGGCGAGGTCGTTTCCCTCGTTGACGTTGATTTTTCGGAATACCGCCGCAAGAACGAAATGCGGACCGTAAAGAAGAACTGCACTCTTCCGGGCTGGCTCTGCTATGAAGCCGAAAAGGCGAATATAAACTTTTCTCAGGCACTGCAAAACGCATTAAAAAGGGAACTGAAAATCGCGGACAAATAAAAAATCCCCCTGCGGCGCAGGGGGTGAAACGTAATCGGAGAGCCGGCAGAAACCTGACCCGAATCTCACTGATAATACGCGCGGGAGGGGCGAAATATTGCACCTCCCGCAAAAATTTTTTTACCGGGTAATCAGGCGCATGAACGCGGCGTTCTTTTCAAGAAGCTTGAATGCCGCGACCCCGACGACCGAAACGCAGACAAATTCGCCCGCGGCGACCTGAAGCGCGTTGAGCCAGAACGGCGTGTGAAAGCTCACGGTGAGCTCCGCCCCGACGATAACGGCGTTGGTGAGAACCGGCGCGAAGGAGGCAATCAGAAGGTTCGGGCTTAAGTAAATCAGCAGAACCGCAAGGATTGTCGCCGAGGTGCCGAAAATCATATCCATCAGCATCATCGGGCTGAAGATGTTCGCGATAAAGCAGCCGACAATCAGCGAAATTCCGTAGTCCTTCCGGTAGAAGCAGAGGAGCATGAGCACCTCCGCCACCCGAAACTGAACGCCCATGTAGGACATGAACCCGAGCGCGTAGGTCAGCGCGACGTAAACCGCCGCCACCGCCGCCAGCTTCGCGAGCCGCCCCGCCGTAACCTTTTGACTGAACCCTTTTTCGGACATAATATTATCCCCTTGTTTTTTAGATTCGGGGTGGTTATCAAGGAACACCCCGTGGAAATAGTTTAGCATATGATGGGGGTGGGTGTCAAGGGGGAGATTGATTTCGGGAGTGGCCGAAACGGCCACATTTAAGCAAAAAGTGTGAGGCGGAAAGAGGTTAATAACGCAGAAGCGTCAGGTAAAAAATTTTTATGATGTGGCGGAACGGACACTCCCATGATTTGGGAGTGGCCCATCCGCCCACATTTAAGCCCAAAGCAGTTAATGGAAAGCGGTTAGTAGCGGCGAATCATCATGCAAAGCAATTTTATAATGTGGTTAAAATGGACACTCCAAGGGAGTTGGAGGATAGATTGTGTCGGAATTTGACGACATCCATAAAAAGCACCCCCGCCGAAACAGGAAACAATACAAAAATCCGGCGGCGCAGCCCTCCCGAAACCGCGCCGCCGAACATCATATACATCACCGATTCACAAACCTTCTCAGCCTGTCCCCCAAAACCGCCGCGCAGACGATTTTCAGGGCGTCGCCGGGTAAAAACGGGACTACGCAGGCCATGAGCGCGGGAAGGAGCGCGGTCTTGCTTATCAGGCAGAACCACGCCGTCCCAAAGGCGTAAAGAATCGCCGTTCCGAGGAGCATTCCCGCGGCGGACGACCACGGCTTTGAAATTTTTTCGACAAAAAGCCCGGTTACGAGCGCGGCGAATATGTAGCCGACCAAGTAGCCGCCGGTCGGGCCGAAGAGCCGCTGGAAGCCTCCCGAAAAGCCGGAAAATACCGGCAGTCCGACAAAGCCGAGCAGCAAATATATCGCGACGGCGGCCGCGCCGTTTTTCGGCCCGAGAACCGCCCCCGAGAGGTAAACTCCGAAGGTCGCAAGGGTAATCGACACCGGGCCTATCGGTATCGCGAAGGGTGAGATTACGCATAAGAGAGCGGCGAAAACGCCTGTCAACGCCATTTGGCGGATTGCGGTGCGGGTTGTTTGGTTTTGCATGTGTGGGACTCCTTTCTGAGGTAGGGTTGGTTTTATTTTGGTTTGGTTTTGGGATGGAGCGCGGCGGAGGAGCGGGGGGAAGCGCGAAAATTGGGTGGGCGGGTGGGTGGGCGCAGGAAGCAGCTCCTTCGCCGCGCGGGGGTTGCGCAGAAAAGTGCGTTTTTGCAGTCTGCGAAAGCCGAGGCTTTGCGGCACTTTGGCCGGCGCGGGAGGCCTGCTCCTTTCACGGCTGCCATAGTTTCTGCGTCCCACCCGCCCACCCCTACCGCAGCCCTCCCGCGCCTTGTCTGTGCGCAGAAATCAGCGCGGCGGAGGAGCGGGGAGGAAGTGCGAAAGGTGGGCGGGCGGGTGGGTGGGCGCAGGAGGCAGCTCCTTCGCCGCGCGTCCTCGGCGCACCTCTTCGCGGGCTTTCAGCTACACCGCCGCGCGGGGCGGGGAGCTCCTTTCGCGGCTTCCATCGGTGCCCAGGTCCCACCCGCCCACCCTCCCCGCTCCCCTCCCCGCGCTAACTCTCCGAATAATTCCCCAAAAACTTAAAGCTCTCGCAGCTCTGCTCCAGACTTTCAAGCATCGCCGCAACGCGCGGGTCGCGAACCGAGCCCTGCATCTCGAAGAAGAACAAAAACTCAAAGTCGTGGCCGACAATCGGGCAGCTTTCAAGCTTAATAAGGTTTATTTCAAGGGCGGTAAGCCTCGCGAGGATTTCATAGAGCGCGCCGGGGCGGTGTTTGAGGGCAAGAATGAGGCTGATTCTGTCCGAGCCTGGGTAAATCTCGCAGTTGCGGGAAATGCAGATGAAGCGGGTATAGTTGTTGTCGCTGTTCTGGATGTTCTCCGCAATCGGCACGAGCCCGTACAGCTCGCATGCCGGGTGGGAGGCTATCGCCGCAATCTCCCCGCTTTCCGAGTGCGAAGCGAGCTCCGCCGCCATCGCGGTATTCGCGCAGGGCGTTATCTTAACTTTGTCGCCAAGACTTTTAAGAAATTCCGAGCACTGCCCGAGAGCCTGCTCATGGGAGCGTATTTCGCGGATTTGTTCAAGCGTAACTCCCGGCTTCGCCAGAAGCTCATGGCGAATACAGAGGCGGGTCGAGCGGACAATCTTTACGTTCTTTCGGTTCAGAAGCTCATAGTTTGCGCGAACCGAGCCGTTGGAGCTGTTTTCAATCGGCAGGACCCCGAAGCGGCAAAGCCCGCTTTCCACCGCGTCGAATACCGCCTCGAAGCTCTTGAAGAAGATGAGGCTTCCGCGCGGAAAGAGGCTGTCCGCCGCCATCTGCGAATTTGCGCCCTCTACCCCCTGGACGGCTATCATTCCCGTTTCGGGGAATTCCCCGGTATCTTCGGAAAGCGCGGCGTTGATTTCCCCGCGAACCTTACCGCCGAGCGGCGAGCGCGTTTCGCGGTAGGCTCTTCCGAGCTCAAAGAGCGAGCTGTAGAAGCGGTGGACGTAAAGCTCAAGCTCTCCGCCCTGCCCGCTCGCCCATTTAAGGAGTTCCCGCTCCCGCGACTTTATTTCCGCGGGGGTCAGCTCTCCCGTTTCGGCGGCGCGCTCGCAGAGCTCCATTCTTTTTAAAAGAATGGGCAAAAGGCTTTTGTCAAGGTTGTCGATTTCTTCCCGGATTTTCTCGATTTTCATTGTGTCCTCCAATTTCTGGGTTGATGTTTGGGCGCATGGAAGCGCGGCGAAGGAGCGGGGGTACAAAAGAAGGGTGGGCGGGCGGGTGGGTGGGCGCAGGAGGCAGCTCCTTCGCCGCGCGGGGCTGCGCAGAATACCGCGTTTTCGCTGCCTGCAAAAGCCCGGGCTTTGCGGCTCAAGGTCCGGCGCGGGAGGGGTGCTCCTTTCGCGCCTTCCACGGGCACCCGCGCCCCACCCGCCCTCCTCCCCCGCACCCCTCCCGCGCCTCTCATCCTAATCTACCCCCTGTTAGCATAAAGATTCCCGAAGCACTGCCCGATAAACGACGAAAGCGCGGCCAGCGGCACATAAATCCACGCGCTCGCCCCGTAATAAACCGCCATCTCAATCAGAAACGCCGCCCCGCAAAACAGCGGCATAATCGGGTCGCGCGCGCAGCGTTTTCCGTAAAAGTAGCCGATTGCGACGGAAACGCAGCAATCAAGAATCGGCGTGAGGTTAAAGAGCGTCCCCGCCGGCGCGCCTGTCGAAAGCTCTATACACGCCGCCGCAAAGGGCGTCACCGTATAGAACAAAAACGTAACGAGCATATACGGCCACGACTTTTTAAGCCTCGGCCCGAGATTTGAGTTCATTTTCCGCGCTCCCCCTTTTTTTATTCCTCGTCCGGCGTGACGTAAACGGTGTGCTGGTCGGTATAGATAACCATTCCCGGCTTCGCCCCGGACGGCTTTTTGACAAATCTTGCCTCCGTATAGTCCACCGGCACGTTCGAGCCGTTTTTAGCGGAGGAATTTTTTACCGCAATCTTCGCGGCCTCAATTATGGTGCTCTCCGGCGGCTCAAGCCCGTCGCGGCGTATTATCACATGCGCCCCCGTCATGTTCCTGACGTGCAGCCATATGTCGGATTTCGCCGCGATTTTAAGGGTGAGCATGTCGTTTTGGCGGTTGTTTCTTCCCGCAAGAATCTTAAAGCCGTCCGACGACGTATATTCGAGCGGCGGCAGGGCCTTCGGCTGTTTCGGGGCGTTTCGTCGGGCTTTTATATACCCCTGCTCGCAGAGCTCCGCGCGAATTTCCGAAAGCTCCGCCTCCTGAGTTGCCCTTGAAAGCGAATCGAAAACCGAGTCGATGTACTTTTCCTCCTGCTCTCCCTTTTCGATAAGCCCGCGAAGCATTTTGTCGGCGGTGTCGGCCTTTCGGTATTCGGAATAGTATCTCTGCGCGTTCTGCGACGGCGTAAGCCTCGCGTCGAGGGAGATTTCAACCTCCGGCGAGCCCTCCTCGTAGAAGTTTTCAAGCCGGCATACCGTCATTCCCTTTTCAAGCTTATATAAATTCGCCATAATAAGGTCGCCCTTGATTCGGTATTCGTCGCGGCCTCGGCATTCCTCAAGCTCGAGCTTTTGCGCCGAAACCCTTCGGCGGATTCTTTCGCTCAGGGAAACGAGAAGCTTGAAGAGGTCGTCGGCGCGCTGCTTTGTCTGCGCCAGAACGTCCCGCTCGGAGTAAAACGCGTCCAGAAGCGCGGAGGGCGATTCAAACTCTCGGTCGAACATAAGGCTTCCGTACTGATTTATCTTTATAAACGCGAAGTCGCGCATTCTTCCGTCGCGCTCTTTTAAGATATAGTATCTGTTCTCGCCTTTGGAGAGCTTTCCCGAAACGTCCTTAAAGAACCACGAAAGCCTTGTCTTTTCGTCGTCAGAAAGCTCCCCGGCGGGCTTTTCGCCTCCTCTGAGCGCGAAAAACGCCGCCTCCCGCGCGATTATCGGAGAAATGCCCTCAAAAACTCTGACAAGTGCCTTTGAAAGCTCCGCCGTCTGTCCCGAAAGCCGCGTGAACATCTCCTCCTCCGAAAAATCGAGGGGGTTAAGCCGCTCCTCCTTCGGCGGGAGGGTATATTCAATCCCCGGAAGGATTCTTCGCACCCGCGACATATCCTCGCTCACGCGCTTTATTGCGTCGATTACCCTGCCGTTCGGGCCGATAAGCAGGATATTTGAGCATCTTCCCATAATTTCCGCGGCAAGGGTCAATGTCACCCTGTCGCCGAGCTCGTCGGTCGCCTCGAAGTCGAAAAAGAGGATTCTCTCAAAGCCGTCCTGCCTTATTGCGACGAGCTTTCCCGCACCGATATGCTTTCTTAAGAGCATGCAGAACATCGGCGGAGTCTTTGGGTTTTCGGGCTCGCGCTCGGTAAAATGAACCCGCGCGGTTCCCGCCGACGACGAAAGAAGGAGCTTTTTGTTCCCGAATCCCTGCGTTCGCAGCGTTATTACAACGCAGTCGCGGGAGGGCTGATGGATTTTATCCACCCGCGAATTTATAAGCGTCGCCGAAAGCTCCTTTTTTATAAGGCTAAGATATACGCCGTCAAGAGCCATTTTTATCACCTCGGTTTAATGCGGGAGCTGCTCCCGGAAAATTCAGAGTCCCTTTACCACCCTGTCGGCGGAGGTAATAATGCATTCCGCCGCGAAGCGTTCCTCAAGCTTTTTCTTCAGGTAAGGAAGCGCGATTGCCTCGGTTTCGTAATGTCCCGCGTCGATAAGGGTCATTCCGATTCGCGAAGCCTCCAAAAATACGTCGAGCTTTACGTCGGCGGTAATTACCGCCTGCGCGCCCTTTTCATATGCGTCATGCATAATCTCGGAACAGGAGCCGGAGCCGCATGCGACGGTATCGATTTTTCTGCCGCCGTCAACCCATCTGACTGCGGCGGAATCGAACGCCTTTGCGGCGCGTTCGCAGAGCTCGCGCGGGGACATCTCGGGGCATTTCGCCATTGCGCCGTAGCCGACCGGGGAGCCGTTTTCGGGGTCGCGGCGGTTTATATACGGCACGACACCTAAATTTTCAAACCCCAGAACGTCGACCATCATGTCGCTGACGCCGTATGCCGCGCTGTCGAGGCTGGTGTGGCAGCCTATGCAGGCTATTCCCTTTGAAAGGGCGCGCGCGGCGGGGTACGACGTGTCGAGGTGCTTCATCGCGTGAAAGATGGCGGGGTGGTGTGTGACGATAAGCCGGCAGCCCCTCTTTGCGGCCTCGTCGACGACCGCGTTGGTCGCGTCGAGCGCGAGAAGGATCTTTTCGGTATCGGCTTCGCCGTCGCCGACGCAGAGGCCGCTGTTGTCGAAGCCGGCCTGATTGCGAAACGGCGCGAGGGTGTTAAGATAGGCGTAGATTTCATTGATTTTGGGCATGGTGTAGGTGCTCCTTTCGAGGTTGAAAGTTGAGATTTTTTGCGGGATAGGCGCGGGGACGGAGCGGGGGTAAAGTGCAAGGGTGGGTGGGCGGGCGGGTGGGGCGCACGAGTTAGCGCAGTCCCCGCGCCGGGGATTTTGCACGGAATTTCGGCTTACAGCAACGCCCAAAGCCTGAGCCTCACCCGCCCCCGCTCCGCCTTTGGCTCCGGGGAGCGGGATTCGGCTCAGGCGAGGGATTGGGCGCGCGGATAGCTTCGGCTCCCGCGTAACCGACCGCGCGGCGGAGAAAGCTCCTGCGTCGGTCCCACCCACCCGCCCCCATAATTTCGCACTATCCTCCCCGCTTTCTCCGCCGCGCTTTTAGAGGATAGAATATAGAACGTTAGAAGATGGAATGTTTGCACAGAGCAGGCGCGGGGACTGCGCGGGGACAACGTACAAGGTCGGGTGGGCGGGCGGGTGGGGCGCGCAAGCCAGCGCAGTCCCCGCGCCGGGGATTCAGCAGAAATCTCCGTTCAAGCCGGCTCCTACTCCCCCAAAACCCTCCCGCAAATCCTGAGAATATCGTCGCGCGAGGAAATTTCCCCCGCCGCGCCCCGGATTTTTGCGGAGCCGCGAACGCCTTTTAAGTACCATGCGACAAGCTTTCGCGCCTCGCGAATACCGGTGTCCTCGCCCTTGTACTCAATCAGTCGGTCGACGTGCATAAGCATTATTTTCAGCTTTTCCTCCAAATCGGGCTCGGGAAGCTCCTCCCCCGTTTCAAGAAAATGCCTTATCTGTTTAAACACCCACGGCCGCCCGTTCGAGCCCCTTGCGACCGAAACGAGGTCGCAGCCGGTTTCGAGATACATTCTTTTCGCATCCGCGCCCGTACGAACGTCGCCGTTTCCGATTACCGGGATTTTGACGGCTTCCTTGACTTTTTTTATTATTGACCAGTCCGAAAGGCTGCTGTATAGCTGTTTTCGCGTTCTCGGGTGTACGGCTGCCGCCGCCGCGCCCGCCTGCTCCATCAACGCGGCAAATTCGGGTGCGTTAATGCTGTTTTCGTCCCACCCCGAGCGGATTTTTACCGTTACCGGGCATTCAGCGCGCGAAACCGCCGCTTTTACAAGCTCCGCGGCAAGCCGCGGCGTTTTCATCAACGCCGAGCCGCCGCCCTGATTCACTACCTTCGCGACGGGGCAGCCCATATTTATGTCGATAATGTCGGGACGGAAGCGGTTGACGATTTCGACCGCCCGCGCCATGAACTCCGGCTCCTCGCCGAAAAGCTGAATAGCGTACGGCCGCTCCGATGGGTAAACCTCGCACAGCTCAAGCGAGCCCGCGCCGCCGTAGCAGAGCCCTTTCGCCGAAACCATCTCGCTGACGAGATAGCTTGCGCCGAACTCGCGGCAAATTTCGCGGTACGCCCTGTCCGCAACGGAAGCCATCGGGCTTAGCGCGGCCGACTGTTCAATTTTCACGTTTCCGATGGTGATGGTTTTCATGATGGCCTCCGAGGTGTGGTGTGGTTGGGGTGAGCGGGTTGTTATGGTTTGTGCGCAAAGGACCGCGCGGCGGAGAAAGCTACTGCGTCGGTCCCACCCTCCCGCCCCCAAAGCTTCGCGGCCTCCGACCGCTTTCTCCGCCGCGCTGCTGTTAGAGGGTAGAAGATAGAGAGTTAGAAGATAGAGTTTTTGGAACAGAATGGGTGGGAGGGGCAGGGGCGTGGTGAAGGCGCGGGGACGGAGCGGGAGGAAAGCGCGAAAGTCGGGCGGGCGGGTGGGTGGGGCAAGCCCAATTAGCGACGTCCCCGCGCCGCCCGGCCCGAATCCCGCCCCCCGAAGCCCCCTTGCGGGGCTGAGCGGGGGTGGGTGAGGGACGGGCTTCGGAAAGAGGCAGTTTACCGCGGCTTCCCGCTAAGCCCCCGTCGCGGCGAATGGGGCTTCTATCTGCGCCCGCCATAGCGACTGCGCCCCACCCGCCCTCCCTCCCCGCCCCCTTCGCCGCGACTACCCTTTCAATCCATCAGCACCCTCTCAACCCCTTGCAAACTATCCACAACAAAATCCGGCTCAGCCCCCGCCAAGGCCGGGTCGACGCCGGCACAAAGCCCGCGCCGAACCCAAACCGTGGTCATCCCGAGGCACGCGGCGGGAGCGATGTCGTTGTCGGGGCGGTCGCCAATCATACAGGCGTTTTCGGGCGCGCAGCCCGCCTCCCGAAGCGCGATAAGAAAGATTTCCGGGTCGGGCTTCGCAACTCCCGCCTCGGCGGAAAGCGTAAACGTCCGGAAAAACTTCCCGATTCCCCTCTCACGGAGCCGCTTCTCACAGCCGGCACTCTGGTTCGCGATTACGCCGAGCGCGTACCGCTTTGACAGCCTTTCAAGAACGCCGGGTGCCTCCGGAAAAACGGTTTCGAGGGAGGAATCCCATGGCGGCAGGCTCAGTCCGAACTCCGCTGCCGCCGACTTAATCGGCGTGCCGCTCCCTAAAATGTGCCGCCGGACGCACTCCTCGAAAACCTCACGCGGCGGCGACCCGGGCTGCGACAGAGCCGCCTCGAACCTTGCCTTCTCGCACCGCGACTCGTCGACAAGCGTTGAACCGACGTCAAAAAACAGGTGGGTGAGCATATTTTTTCTCCTTTGGGTAATTTTCGGGGCGGATAATACTTTTGGTATATGGGGAAAGTGGGGGAAGAGGGGCGCGGGGGCGGAGCGGGGGGGGAGGCGCGAAAGTTGGGTGGGCGG
>CANPZQ010000039.1 GCA_947588775.1 uncultured Clostridia bacterium | reverse complement strand
GGGAAAATTGAGGCGGTTGTCGACGCATATGAGGGCGGCGGGGACGTCGGCGCAAAAATCTCGGAGCTTCAAAATTTTTTTGAGCATGACTACGCGCGGCCGTTGCGGCTTTTGGTAAACGACGACTATCTCGCCGAAATGTCGGTGACGATTGCCCGCCTTGAGCCGATGCGCGAGGCCGGCTGCGACGAGTTCACCGCGGAATGCGAAGCTTTGCGCGCCGCCGCGCGGAGAATTTACCTCAGCGAGGTGCCGAGCTTGGAGAGAGTGATGTAGGAAACATGAATTTCTATCTTCCGACGCTCTAACTTCTATCTTCTATGAGGGGTAGGCGCGGCGGAGAAAGCGGTCAGGTACCGATAAGGTTGGGTGGGCGGGTGGGTGGGACCGACGCAGCAGCTTTCTCCGCCGCGCCGGGGATTCAGTGGAAGCCGGGGAAGAGAGGGCGCGGGGACGGAGCGGATAAAACAGCAGAAGCCTTGGGGGCGGGCGGGTGGGACAAACAAAACCAGCGGAGGCCCCGTGCCCGCCCGAGCCGAACTCGTCCCTCGGAGCCGTAGGCGGGATTCGTGTCAGGCGGGGAGAGGAAACCTGCGTTTTCCCGAAATTTCGTGCAGCGCAATGGGCTTCCAAAAGGTATTCACTCACGTTCATACTATTTCAAGCACCCCTCTCCCCCTTCAAAGCCCCTGCAAACCCAAAGTCCGTTCCTCCCCCTCCCCCTAAGGGGGGAATCACACATGCTACAAATCCTTCCGCTTCCACATTCCCCACCCGCGTCGGTCTATCCCATGCCCCCAAACTCCCCAACTGACAAAAACCCTCCGCCTCTCTTTCCAAAATTTCCCTTACACCCTCTCTTTTTTCAAAACCCCTTGCATTTTCGCGCGAAATATGGTATAATTACACAGTATAAATGCAGCAGGCTTTGACAAATCACAGAGAGGATGTTGAATTATAATGAGATGCCCCTTTTGCGGATATGGAAAAACCGAGGTAATCGACTCCCGCCCGAGCGAGGATAAAAAGCGTCGCCGCCGCGAGTGCGTGCAGTGCGGGAAACGCTTCACCACCTACGAGGTCGTCGAAAAGCCGATGCTTATGGTCATCAAGAAAAACGGCGGCTTCGAGCCGTTCGACCGCTCAAAGCTTATTGCCGGGATAATGAGCGCGACGAAAAAGCGCGTAATAAGCCCCGAAACCGTCACCGAAATCGTCGACGGAATCGAGAACAAGCTCGCGAACGAGATGCGCACCGAGGTTTCGACCGCCGAGCTCGGCGACGAGGTCCTCGCCGCCCTCAAGAACATCGACCTCGTGGCCTACGTCCGCTTTGCCTCGGTATATAAGGACTTTAACGACCTTGACTCGTTCATCGCGATAATCCGCGAGCTGAGCCACTGAGTTTTGTTTTGGAATTTTTTGCAAGTATGGCAAACCCCCGCTCCGAAGTATTTTCGGGGCGGGGATTTTTTGGAGGGATTTGGGGTGTATGGGATTTTTCTGACAGCAGCGCAGCGGAAAAAGCGGGGAAATGGCAGGAAACTGCGGGGGCGGGCGGGTGGGACCAACGCACCAGCTTTTTCCGCCGCGCGGAGCATAGCTGAATACCCGAAGCAAGCCGACATTCACCCAAAACCTCCCCCCTTATGCCGAAGTTCTGTGCAACCCCCACCGCGGCGGGGAAAGCTCCTGCGTCGGTCCCACCCACCCGCCCACCCAACCTCAGCGGCTTTTGACCGCTTTCCCCGCCGCTCCTCACAAAAAAGCTGCCGGCCCAGCCGACAGCTCTTTTTTTAATTTATTCGATTATTTTACGGTTACGGTGTAGTAATCGCAATCCTTCAGCTCAGTCCAGGTCTTGCCGTTGTCGGTCGAGCCCTTGATTCTGATCTGGTAGGTGCCGGCGGCGAGGTTGTTGACGGTCGCCGAGGTTGCGCTTACGGTAGCCTTGACATAGTAGGTCTGCTTGCCGTCGGAGGTTACGTCAACGCCGACGCGGTGCGCGTAAACCTTGTAAAGGTTGCCGTTCGCGATGCCGTCCCACGCAACGGTGAAGGAGCCGGTGCTGCCGGTCGCCGAGGTGATGACGGGAGCCTTATTGCTCGAAGTGCCGGAGCCCTCCGGGTCCTTGGCGGTTCTTACGTCGCTTCCGGAGGCGACGGGCGAAATCGTGAGGATTCCGCTCTCATGGCCGTTCGCGACGACCTTGAACTGGTAGGACATGCCGTTGTTAAGGCCGGAAACGGTCAGCGCGCGCTTAGTGGTTTCCTTAGCAAGCTTCCAGTCGGAAGAGGAAGCGCGCCTCCAGTAAACCTTGTAGGTTTCGGCGTTCTTAGCCTTGTTCCAGGAAAGCGCAACCTTCTTGCTGGTCGCGGTACCCTTGAAGTTCGTAGGAGCCTCGGGCGTAGTGTCAGCCGGCTTAGTGGTGGTGCCGGTGTTGCCGGAAGAAGTGGTGGTCTTAATCTCCTTGGTAACGGTGGCGAACGGACCCATGCCCAAAACGCCGTTGTTATCGTAGGCGATTACGCGTACTTCAAGGCTCTTGGTGGCGTTCGAGGTGCCGACGTTAAGAGTATACTTGGTGTCGTAGATATAGAGAACGGTCTGGGTCCTCTGGTATCCGGTCAGGTCGTAGTAGCTGTAGATAATCTGATAGTAGGTCGCTCCGTAGTAGGAGTTCCATGAAACAGTGGTGGTGTTCTCGCCAATGGTGACGGTTACGCCGTTGGTGGTGGTCTGAGTGGACTGAGTGTAGTTGGCGTCATAGGATACGGTGCCGCCAATAACGGTGGCCGCGCCTATAACATGGTAGGTTCCGCCGTAGAGGTATGCAACCTGGATATAAAGTCCGCTCGCAGGAACGCTGAGGGTTACGGTAGTAGCGGTCGCGTTGTAGGTGCGGGTGTTGTTGGTGCCGACTTCGGTGTAGGAAACCCTGTAGCCCTGCGCGTTATAAACGGAGTTCCAGGAAACGGTGGCCGAGAAGGCGGTGGCGGTTACATTGAAGCCGGTGCCGGTAGTGGTGGTGCCGGTTCCGGGATTGTAGCCGTAAGGATAGTAGGTCGCAGTGCCAATCAAAGAATTGTCGGTAGCGGCATAGACGTAAACGTTAAGGGTCGCGCTCGGGTATCTCGAAATGAGCGTGGAGAGGCTGTAATAGGTGTAGCCGTTGGTGGTTTCTCTGCTTACAAGAGTACCGAGGCTCGGGGAAGTTACCGTTACATAGTAGTTCTGGTAGCCTACGCCGGTCCAACGGACGGTAGTGCCGTCAAGCCATACCGAGCCGGTGGAGGAGTTCTGGTTTCTCGTGTAGGTCGCGGTACCGACAATCGCGTTGTCGTAAGAACGGTATACGGTGAAAGTGATATAGGTGGTAGAGGACGAAACAAGCGCGTCAAAGGAAACGGCTTCTCTCGTCGAGGTGGCAACTCTGGTCATTCTGTCGCTTACGGAGCCGCTCGCGGTGATGACGTAGGTGGTGCCGACAGTGGCGGGGAAGTAGAGGGTTGTACCGGTGATATAAACTCCGCCGGTTCCCTGAGATGTTCCGCCGGTATTGCCGCCCCAGTTGCTATTGTTGTTGGGGGTCCATGTGCCGACAAGAGTTCCGCTCGAATTGCCTTCTCTTACGGAAACGCTCGAAAGGTCGCTGTAAGCGGTGTTGGCAATGGTGTAAGAGCAGGTGGCACCGGAGTTGGAAACGGTGGAGTTTCCGGACTTCGCGCCGCTCCAGCTTACATAGTAGGTGTTAATCCAGCTCTTGGAAGTCCACGATACGATAACGTCGGAACCGCTCGAAGCAACGGTGATTCCGTTGTAGGTCGAGGAGTAGGGGACGTTTACGGTGGTGGAGCCGGAGCCTACCACTTGGCCGGCCGCGTTTCTCGCGACGACGTTGACGACGTGGTCGCCGTAGCCGTTGGTTGTGACGCTGGTGTTGTTGCCGGTGAGTGCGGTCTTTGTCGCTACGACGCTGCCGCTTCTGCGGACTTCTACGTCATAGGTTTTGGCTTCGCTGAAGGTGTTCCAGCTTACGCTGATAGTCGTGCCGGAAGCAGTTGCCGTGATAACCATGTTGACGGTATCGGCAAACGCCTCGACAGCCAGAACCGACATCGCCATAACAACTGCCAGGACGATTGCTAAAATTCTTCTTGTCATTGATTATAACACTCCTTTTTTAGGGTTTGGAAATATTATATCACCCTTTTTCGGATTTGTAAATAGGTTTTTTGGAAAAATAGAAAATTTAAGCTTTTTTTAAGAAAAAATTTTCCTGCGGTTTTGCCATATTTTTCCGGAAAAGCCTTGAAATCGGCCCGAAAAGGTGCTACACTTGTAATACCGATAATGACGCGGTTTTATTGCGCTTCGTTGCGGAATTTTTAAAAGTTTGTTGAAAACGACGGAAAGGAAGGCTCTTTTATGACAAATATTACAAAAAAGCCCTTTGGAAAGCTCTCGACGGGCGAGGAGGTTTCGCTCTTCGAACTTAAAAACTCCTCCGGCGCGTATGTCGAAATAATCGACTTCGGTGGCGCGATTCGCTCAATCGTCGTTCCCGACCGCGAAGGCCGCCTCGGCGACGTCGCCCTCGGCTACGACTCCGCCTCGGACTACGAGAAGCAGGGCAAGTTCATCGGCGCGCTCATCGGCCGCCACGGAAACAGAATCGAGGGCGCGAGGTTCAAAATCGGCCGGCGGGTTTTCGCCCTTGAGCCGAACGACGGCAGAAACAGCCTCCACGGCGGCTTCAACGGCTTCGACAAGAAAATGTGGAAAGCCGAAATCGACGGCGAAACGCTTGTTTTGAAGTATCATTCCGCCGACGGCGAGGAGGGATTCCCCGGAAACCTCGACGCAACGGTAAAATATTCCTTTACCGAGGACAACGCCCTTGTAATCGACTATTCCGCCGTTTCGGACGAGGACACCGTCTGCAACCTCACCAACCACTGCTACTTCAACCTCAACGGCGAGGGCTCCGGCGACGTCTTGGGACATGTTCTTCAGATTGAGGCGGACCACTACACGCCCTGCAACCGCGAATGCCTGCCGATGGGATTTGTCGCGAAGGTCGACGGAACGCCCTTTGACTTCACCGTTCCGACCGCCGTCGGCGAGAGAATCGGCGACAGACGCCGCTTCGAGCAGCTCGCCTTCGGAAACGGCTACGACCACAATTTCTGCATTAACGGAAGCGGTTTCCGCCGCGCCGCGACCCTTTCTTCGCCCGAAAGCGGCCGCGTGATGGAGGTTTACACCGACCTGCCGGGAATGCAGTTCTACAGCGGCAACGGCCTCGATTCCCGCGAGCCCTTCGGAAAGGGCGGAAGGCCGATCAACCGCCGCGAGGGGCTCTGCCTTGAAACGCAGTTTTACCCCAATGCGATGCGCCATCCGAATTTTGAAAAGCCGATTCTGCGTGCCGGCGAACTCTGGCATCACGTCACCGTTTACAGCTTCGGCGTTGAAAAATAAAACAGGTGCAGCGCAATTATTTTCTGAAAAAAGCCGTCCGATAATTCGGGCGGCTGATTTTTAATTTATGGCGGATAAAATTGAAAATTATGAATTTTGAAATTTTTGGGGGAAGCCTTACCGCTCCCCGAGAATGAATTCCCCGACCTCTTTTGCCGTCGCGAAAACAGCCTTCGCGCCGGCGGCTTCAAGCTCGCGGCGGCTTCCGTAGCCGTAGAGAACGCCTATACAGTCAACGGAATTCTGCCTTGCCCCCGAAACGTCGTGTTCGCGGTCGCCGACCATCAGCGTATTTTCCGGAGGCTCGCCCTCCGCCTTAAGGGCTTCGGCAATTACCTCGGCTTTTGACATATCCTCGCCGTCGAGGGGGATTCCCTTTACTACGTCAAAATATCCGTCAAGGTTAAAATGTTTAAGGATTCTCTCGCAGAAAACCTGCGGCTTAGACGTTGCGACCCCGAGGCGAAGCCCCGCGCCGCGCAGAGTTTTAAGAAGCTCGCGAACGCCGGGGTAGACGGCGTTTTCAAAAAGGCCCTTTTCGGAAAAATACTCGCGGTATACGTCGACCGCCTCGCGGGATTTTTCGGGCGGCCAGCCCATTATCCTCTCGAAGGAATCTATCAGCGGCGGGCCGACAAATCTCAGAAGCACCTCGTCCGGCGGGATTTTTTCGCCGTAGTGATTAAGAGCGTATTTTATTGAATTTATTATCCCCGGCGCGGACTCGGTAAGGGTTCCGTCGAGGTCGAACAAAATATATCCGTACATAAATCGCCTCACGCGTGGCCGAGCATCAGAAGCCGCAGTCTTTTCGCCATCTGGACGCAGGCGCGGCGTTTTCCGATATGCTCAAGATACCTGTCGTCGCCCCATGAAAGAGGGCCGTCCTCTATTCCGTCGACGGCTCTGCCCTCCCAAGTCGGGTAGTCGGAGAGCGCGAGCTCCATCTCGTGGATATTCGCCTTTTCGGGCATCGAAACGCCCGCCGTTTTAAGGACGCTGTTTGTGAATTCGGCGCAGGTAAAGGCGTTTTCACGGTTGAAACGCCGCCCGCCGAAGGGATATGCCGCCGCGGAGAAGTAGTTGTAGACATACTCGTCGCAGTTGCGGCTCATATCCTGAATCATGCTGCGCACACGGGCGAATTTTTCGTCGGAAATCTCGATGCCGACGATTTTGAGCTTTGTGCGGGAGCTAAGGGTATATCTCATCGGCGATTCGACCGTAAACCCGCCTATCAGGGGATTAGAGCGGTAGATTCGCGAAAAGCTGTAGAATTTTGACATGTCCTCGCGGAGGCATACCGAGCAGTGGTTATACTCGTTTCGCGTGACGAGGCGTATCATTTTGCCGATTTTTAGGTCAGTGGAAGAAAAAATTGCAAAAATTTTCCGCAAATTGCGTCACTCCTGTTGGGTTGATGGGGTATGTGGGGGTGGGACGAGGGGCTGACAGGGGGCGGTTTTGAATCAAAGCTTTGGGGGCTCTTGGCGGCGGGGCTCGTCTTGGCAGTTGGTTTTCTGCGTAAGCCCGGCGCGGCGAATGGGGCTTCTTCCTGCGCCCACCCGCCCGCCCTCCGCAGTTTCCCGCTCCCGCCCGCCCCATTCGCCGCGCCTTGATGGCATAAGCTCAGGCAGCGCGGCGGAAAAAGCGGGGAAATGGCAGGAAGGTGAGGGGGGTGGGCGGGTGGGACCGACGCAGCAGCTTTTTCCGCCGCGCGGCCGCTGTCAGAAAACAGACAGAAAACATACGTCAGATTCTGACTGCGCCCGCCAAACTGTTGCCTTATACTCTAAACAATCCTCCGCGCTTCAACATAGTATCTCTTGTCCTCGGCGTTGCCCATCGAGAACGTCTTGCGCGGAAGCGCGCCGTCCGCCTCTACCGCCGGGAAGAGGTCGCTCTTTTTCATCGGTTCAAGCTCGAAGCCGATTCGGCCCTGCTCCGAAACAAGCCGCTTCAGGGCCTCTTCGCCGTGAATGTAGTCGATTTTTCCGCCGTTTTCTTTGATGAACGCGTCCAGAAACGCCTGAATGCTGCCGACGGCGAGCTTCGACTTCGGGTTGCGTATGTACAAATCCCGGACCGTGTAGTTTCGGTGGATTTTAACGCGCTGCTCCGACGGAAGCCCGCTGAGCTCCAAATCGAGCGACATCTCAAAAATGAGCTTGTAGGGGTCGTCGACCGTGACAAGGCGGTGAATCGCCTCGAATTCGAGAGCTTCGCTGTGTAAATTAACTATTTCGCAGAGCGCGTAACGGGCGGGGTGGTTCGACAAATCCTCGCCGGGGCGCGCCTTTTTGAGATTTTCATAGTGAGTTTTCGCGGCGGCAAGCGAATGGTTTCCGTCGCCGACGGCAAACAGAAGCCCGTTTTTCTCGCGAAGCCTTCCGAGGGCCGAATCGACGGCGGCAATCTGCTTTTCCCCCAAAAGCCTGCCCCTGACGCGGCCTCCGCCCTGCATAAGGTTAAAATCGTAAAGCGTTTCGCCGCTTTCCTCCGCCATCGGCTCGATGACGGTGAATTCCGGGTCGTCGATTAAGAGCATCACATGCGATGTTTCAAGCGGCGCGCCGTTTCTTACGGTGAGGCGGGGAGGGATTCTTTCAACAACCGTCGCCTCGGTCGCGCGGACCTGTGAGCGGCTTTCCGGGGAAAAATCGTACTCCTCAAGGTCGATTGCGCCGACTATTCCCCTGCGGATTTTGCCGTCGGACTGCGTTCTTTCGACATAAACCATCGAATTTTTGTATTCGGCAAAAACCCCGCCGTCGAGATAGCTTTGCATCGCCGCGTGGATTTTTTCAACGCGCTGTTTTTCGTCCTCCGCGCCGAGATAGGCCTCCGGAAGAATCAGGCGAAGCGCGGACGGAGCGTCCCCGACCTTTTTCGCAGTTTCCTCCCAGTATTCAGGCTCCGAGGTAAATTGGTCGCAGGCGATAACCGCCCATTTTTCCATATCCGCGCCGCGCGGAATCAGCAAATCCGCCGGCCGGAACGCCGTTTTGTAGTTCGCCATGATTTTCTCCTCCTTTGGGGTATTTTATTTGTATTATTAACTTAAGTGATTAACCTTCGCGCTTTTGGGCGCGCGGGCTGCCGAAGCTCCTGCGCTAATGCCCGCCGCGGCGGAGAAAGCTCCTGCGTCGGTCCCACCCTCCCGCCCCCGCCGTTTCCTGCCCCGTCCCCGCTTTCTCCGCCGCGGCTGCTTTTAGATGATAGAGCGTTAGAAAGTTAGGGGATAGATGGGGATTAGCGGATAGCTTGGGTAGAGATGGGGGCGCGGGGACGGAGCGGGGGTAAACGCAGAGAGGTGGGTGGGCGGGCGGGTGGGGCTAACCAAACCAGCTCCGTCCCCGCGCCCCCCATTCGTTCCGAATCCCATCCCCCGAAGCCCAACGGGCTGAGCGGGGATGGGTGAGGAACGAATCCGGTAAGACACGCAGATGTCAGAAGTCAGAAATCAGAGGGAAAGAGCCGCAGTTTGACGCGTTGAACCAAAATCCACCATCTGTTCTCCGCCCACCCGTTTCCCGACAGCTACTCATTCCTCCCGCAGCACTTTTTATACTTAAGCCCGCTGCCGCAGGGGCAGGGGTCGTTTCTGCCGGGTTTCTTCTTTGAAACCGTCCTCGTCGCCGAAACGGTGCCGTCCGAGCCTGTGTCCATCGCCGCCGTGGGCTGCTTGCGCTCGATGGTCGCGCCCTTCCTGAGATGAATATTATAAAGCATTCTCAGCGTGTCCTCGCAAATCGACGCAACCATAGCGTCGAACATGTCGAAGCCCTCGACTCTGTACGCCACGACCGGGTCGTGGCTGCCGTAGGAGCGAAGCCCCATACCCTTCTTGAGTTCGTCCATGTCGTCGATGTGCTGTTCCCACTTCGCGTCGACTACCTGCAAAAGAATAACTCTTTCCGCCTCGCGCAGGATTTCCGGGGTGAGCTCCTCCTCCTTCTCGGAATAGCGTTTTAGGGCCGCCTCGGTTATTTCCTCGCAGAGCTCCTTCTTGGAAAGCCCGTCGAGCTCCTGCGGGGTATAGTTAAAGTCGTTTGCAATCGTAAACAGCCCGGTGAAGTGCTCCTTTAAGCCGACAATATTCCAGTTTTCCGGCTCGTCGCCCGCAAGATAGCTCTCCACGCTGTCCGAAACGAAGTCGCGAATCATCTTTAAGATTCTGTCGTGAATGTCCTCCCCCTCCAAAACCATCGACCTCTGGCCGTAGATGATTTCGCGCTGGGCGTTCATTACGTCGTCGTAGTTAAGGACGTTCTTTCTGATGTTGAAGTTGCGTCCCTCGACCTTTCTCTGCGACGATTCTATTACGTTCGTAAGCATTTTAGACTCAATCGGCATGTCCTCGGGAATGTTCATTGTGTTCATTATTCCCGTTATCCTGTCGCCGCCGAATAGCCTCATCAAATCGTCTTCAAGCGAAAGATAGAACCTCGATTCGCCCTCGTCGCCCTGACGGCCGGAACGTCCTCTTAACTGATTGTCGATTCGCCGCGACTCATGTCTTTCGGTGCCGATGATAAAGAGGCCGCCCGCCGCCTTGACGGTTTTCGCCTTTTCTCTGATGTCGTCGGCGAACCCGGCGAGAATTTTTCTGTAGTTCTCCCGCCCCGCGATTATTTCGGGGTCGTCGGTTTCCGAGAAGCCGGTATAGTCGTAAATCTGCTCCTCGTCGAAGCCCTGCTTCGCAAGCTCCGCCTTCGCGAGGAATTCCGCGTTTCCTCCGAGCATAATATCGGTGCCGCGGCCCGCCATGTTCGTCGCTATGGTGATTGCGCCGAGCTGTCCCGCCTGAGCGACTATCTGCGCCTCGCGTTCGTGGTGCTTGGCGTTTAAAACCTCGTGCTTGATGCCCTTTTTCGCGAGCATCTTCGACAAGAGCTCCGATTTTTCAATGCTTATGGTGCCGACAAGAACCGGCTGGCCCTTGGCGTGGCATTCCTCGATTTGTTTAATTACCGCCTCGAATTTCGCCTTCTCGGTCTTGTATACGACGTCGGGGTGGTCGACGCGAATCATCGGCATATTCGTCGGAACGACGACAACGTCAAGCTTATAGATTTCGCGGAATTCGTTTTCCTCTGTGGCGGCGGTGCCGGTCATTCCCGAGAGCTTCTTATAGAGCCTGAAATAGTTCTGGAAGGTAATCGTCGCGATTGTTTTCGACTCGCGCGCGACCTTTACGCCCTCCTTGGCCTCAATCGCCTGATGGAGCCCGTCGTTGAAGCGGCGGCCGTACATAAGACGTCCGGTAAACTCGTCGACGATAATTACCTCGCCGTCCTTGACGACGTAGTCTATATCACGCCTCATAACGCCGTTGGCCTTTATCGCCTGATTTATATGGTGCAGGAGCGTGACGTTTTCCGAATCGGTGAGATTTTCAACCCCGAAAGCCTGTTCCGCCTTCTCTACGCCGTTTTTGGTCAAGGTCGCGGTTCTCGCCTTTTCGTCGACGATGTAATCGCCGTCGTACAGCGAATCGGTGTCCTGCTTGTTTTCGGTTTCAACCGTAACGACCTTGCGGAGCGTTTTCGCGAATCTGTCGGCCTTCTGGTACATGTCGGACGACTGGTCGCCCTGTCCCGAAATAATAAGCGGCGTTCTCGCCTCGTCTATAAGAATCGAGTCGACCTCGTCGACAATCGCGAACGCGTGGCCGCGCTGGACCCTGTCCTTTTTATAAATTACCCTGTTGTCGCGGAGGTAGTCGAAGCCGAATTCGTTATTTGTTCCGTATGTGATGTCGCAGTTATATGCCTCGCGGCGTTCTGCGTTTGACTTTGAATGCAGAATTACGCCGATTGAAAGCCCCAGAAAGCGGTAGACGCGCCCCATCTCCTCCGACTGGAATTTAGCGAGATAATCGTTTACCGTAACGACATGAACGCCCTCGCCGGAAAGCGCGTTGAGATAGGAGGCAAGGCAGGCGGTGAGAGTTTTTCCCTCGCCGGTTTTCATCTCGGCGATTCGCCCCTGATGCAGAACTATCGCGCCGATGATTTGTACGGGGAAGGCACGCTTTCCCAAAACCCTGTCGCCGGCCTCGCGGCAGACGGCAAGTGCCTCGGGCATGATGTCGTCGAGGGTTTCACCGTCGGCGAGGCGTTTGCGGAAGATATCGGTCTGCTCGCGGAGCTCGCGGTCGGACATGGACTTATACTTTCCTTCAAGCTCCAGAACCTTATTTTTAATCGGCTCAATCCGCTTGAGCTCGCGCTCGCTGTAGGTGCCGAAAATCTTATCCAAAAGGCCCATTTTTAACAATCCTTTCATGTGCTCAAGATATATTTCTTTTATTATAGCCGATTTTGGGGGAATTGTCAATTAAGAAACGGTAACAAAAAAGGGATTGCAGGGGGTGTGGCGGAAGGCGCGGCTTAAGAAAGCGGGGAGATAGTGCGAAAGGGCGGGGGGGGGGGGGGGGGCCCGACGCAACAGCTTTCTTAAGCCGCGCCGGAGCGGGGCAGCTGGCCCCGGCGCATAGCGCGCCCAATCCCCGGTCCGGCCCGAATCCCGTCTCCCGGAGCCGCAGGCGGAGCGGGGACGGGTGAGGGACGGGCTTTTAGAGGTTAGAGCGTTAGAGGGTTAGAGGATAGATTGCTCGCCTTTGAGCTTTCAGCTAATCCCGCGACTAAAGCATGTGCGGCAATAACGCGATACCGGTCGTTCCTCACACTGCCGCTATCAGAAATCAGTTGGCTGAGCAGACAAAACCGTGGCTCTTTCGTTCTGTTTTCTGACTTTGGGCCTCTGTGCCTCTGACCGGGTTCGCTCCTCACCCCGCCCCGCTCCGCCTGCGGCTCCGGGGGCGGGATTCGTCGCGAACGGGGGCGCGGGGACTACGCTGGCTTGGTTGGCCCCACCCGCCCGCCCTCCCGCCTTCGCATCTGTTCCCGCTCCGTCCCCGCGCCCCCTCTCTTCCCCCAAAAAGCGGCGCAGCCCCTTCGGCCGCACCGCTTTCAAATACTAAATCTACTTATTATTCTCTCCCAACCTCTTCTTTTCCTCCTCAAGGAGCCTGATTAACTCGTCGATTCGGGAGGCGGAGAGGTCGCCGATTATGCCGGACGCGCTGCCCGATGAAGCGGGCTTCGCGGGCTCCTCCTTCGCGGGGGCGGGAGCGGGTTTCGGCTCGGCGGGAGCGGATCTGGAAAAGTCGGGAAGCTCCGCCGTGTCGGGGTCCGCCGCAGGGGCGGGAGTTACCGCCGGAGCAGGCTTGGGCCGGGGCTTCGTCTGCGGCTCGGGCTCCGTAAAGAAGAAGGGCTCGGGCTTGGGAGCCGGGGCGGGCTGAGGCTTGGGGGCGGGTTCGGTGAAGAATGTCTTTTCGGGCTGCTTCTGCGAAACGTCGTCGTCGAAATGAATGGATTCGAGGCTTATTTCCTCGGTTTCCACCCCGTCGGCGGCCTCGTGGATTGTCGTGGAGAGGCGGTCATTGGCGCGGCGGAGCTGTTTTTCAACAAAACGCTCCTCCTTCGTCACGTCCATAGGTATCTGAATGTCCTCGCGCTCCGGGGGGATGCCCTCTTCGTCGGGGCCGCCGCCGACCGCCCTGATTACCGGCTCGATAACCTCGGAAACGGGGCGCGGGCGTCTTTCGGAGGATTTTCTTGAGGAAGATGATGAAGAGGAGGACGACGAACGGGAGGAGGATTTTTTCTTTCTTCCCGCGCCGCGCGAAACCGCGAGCATCGCGACTTCATATATAATCACAAGCAGGCAGGGGATAATGACGATGGTCATCATTCCGCTTTTCGAGGAAGCAAAGCGAATCACCCACCCGAAGAACGAATCGTAGGTGTCCGCGACGCCGACGATGTCGCCGCGTTCTATTCCCCAAATCATATCCGGGCCGTCGCTGTCATATTTTACAAGGTAGCTGATTTCGCCGGTCTGTGGGTTCATCTCGGTTCCGACAAAGCGGATAATGCAGAGCTGCTCGCCGATATAGCAGAGCACGACGTTGTTTTCGGCGGGCTCGGCGTTTTCGGTTACGAACACCGCCGCGCCTTCGGGAACCTTCGGCTCCATTCTGTCGTTGGGAACAACGCTCACGCGGTAGCCGAAGAGCTTCGGCGCGGTGTTTGTATCCTTGAACATGCCGTAGATTACGAATGTGAGAATAATCAATACGGCGAGCACAAAGATTACCGCGATTCCGACAATCTGGAGCGGAGAGCGTCTGCCTTTGTTTTCCTGAAACATGTGAACAAATCCTTTCAAGCGGGCCGCGCTTCCCATTTCCCGGGCAAAACCAAGTCCCGAAGCGCGGCGCGAAATTTTTTCGCGTGAACAAAGAGTTACAGTATATTATAGCACAGTTTTTAAAAAATGCAAATACTTTTGTCGGATTATTTAAAAAATTCAGGCAAAAATTTTTTCATCTTTTTGTTGACAAAGACGAAGTTTCAGTATATAATATACCTTGCCTGCCGGAATAGCTCAGTTGGTAGAGCAGCGCATTCGTAATGCGCAGGTCGCGTGTTCGAGTCACGTTTCCGGCTCCA
>CANPZQ010000038.1 GCA_947588775.1 uncultured Clostridia bacterium | reverse complement strand
CCCAACCCTCCCGCAACCCTCCCGCCCCCTTCGCCGCGCCTTTCCTCCATGAACTTTTCCACTATATTCCAATTCTCTTTGTCTATTATTTCCCAAAACGCCCAATATTTTCTTGAAATTATCCAAAATTTCAACAAAATTTTCAAAATTCCCCAAAAATTTTCCCGAAACCTCTTGACAAATTTCAACAAAATATGTAAAATCAACTTTACAAAATTTAATTATCAAAATATAGGGGTGTTTTTGATGAAAACCTTTGACCGGCGCGGCTTTACGCTCGTCGAAATAGCAGTTGTCCTCCTGATTCTGTCCGTTCTGCTCGCCGTCGCCCTGCCTGCGGGTTCTCATCTTGCGGCCGTTTACAGGCTCAGAATGCTCGACCGCCGCGCCGAAGCCCTCTACCTTTCTGCCCAGAACCGCGCCGTAAATGCGCGAACATACAAAAACGCAAAAAACATCTCCGACCTTATGAAAAAGGGCGGAGATTTGCGTTTTATGGGGCATGACGAGCTGGTCGGAAGCGAGATTTTTGCCGAATCAGACATTCAGCTTCTCGAGGGCGGCTCCGCCGTCTACTTCTTCGACCCCACCGGAAAGGGCCTTGCAGGCGTATTTTGCTCCGAAAACGCCGATGTGCAGTCCCTCAAAAGCCGCTGCTCCGAACTGACAGACTACTCATTTTCAGCGCGATTAAAAGAAAAAATCGGGTTTTACGGCGGAAGCGCGGGTGCGATTTCCCCGCGAAAACAGCCCGAAACAGCGATAACAGTCAGCAACGGCGACGAGCTTACCGTCGCCTTTTCAGTTTCCGGGCTTGACGCGAAACGCCGCGAGGACGTTTCCGCCGAGCTTATTTTAAAAGGAGAAGGCGTGGAATTCACCATGCCCGTCGAGGGTTTTTCTTTTTGGGACGGCAACGCCGCGGGAACCGTCCTCCTCGACAAAGTCACCGGCCGCGGCACCTCTTTTTTTATTGAAAATTTTGCCGGAATGCTCGGAACGCCCGACGCACTGAGTGCGGAACTTGTAATTAAATATACTAATTCCGACAACATCGCCGACCGCGTAATTGCCGAATGCGAGCCATTTAGCCCTCTTTTTGAGGAGCAAAGCGGCTCGGCCGTAGAAATATCCTGCGCAAGGCATTTCAACAACCTCCGCTACGCCGCCGAGCCCCTTGACGTCGCAGAAACCGACGACATCAGCTTCGGCGATTTTCCCTGCGCGTTCAGTCCCCTTCCGCCCTTTTCGGGAAGCTTCGACGGCCGCGACTGCATCATCAGCGAAATCGCCGTGGCGGGCGAAGGAATATTCAGTAAGATTAACGGTTCCGTCGAAAACATACATGTCGTCGGCGCGGCCGTGAATGCCGGAGAAAGCCCGGAATGCGGCATTTTATGCGCCGAGCTGAGCGGTTCCCTTAAAAATTGCTCGGTGAGCGAATCCAAAATCTCATCGGGCGGCAGCGGCTCGTCAATCGGCGGGCTTGCGGGGTATTTATCCGGGACCGCCGAGGGCTGTTCCGCCGACTGCGACATACTTTGCGACGGCGAAAACCTCTTGGCAGGCGGCATTGCGGGAAAGCTCGACGGCACGCTTTCGCGGTGCCGCTCGTCTGGTTCAACATCGATAAAATCGCCGTCGCCCGGCTCCCGGGTTGCGGGAATAGCGGCCGGAGGAGGCGGAAAAATCTCCGGTGCGCTCAGCGAGGCATGGCCCGAATATATCGGCGGGGCAGATTCTTACGGGGTCTGCCCCGATGAAATTTTGTCGGAAAATTCGCTCTGCGTCCTCGAAAACAGCTGGCTCGACGTTTCATCGGCGGCGAAAATTCCCGAAAACGACCTTGCAAAAACGTCAATCGACGGATTCCGAAAAGCGAAAAAAGCCTATTTTTCCGGCATTTTTTCGGATGGCGGCGGCCTGCCCGAATGCGTAACCTTCGGCGGCAGATTCACTCGTTTCGGAAGCGTAAAAACGCCCTCCACGCGCGGACTTTTGGGCGCGGTGAAGGTCGTCCACGAGGACGTAAAATTCAAAACTGAGCGGCTCGCGAGCTTCGACGGCTTCGGCAACGATTCCGAGAATTTCCCGGAAATCGAATGGACGGGCGCATTCGAGGGCGAGGCGCGGTACTACGTTTTCACGAGCGGCTACATCTCGCCGGCCCGCGGCGACCCCGGCGGCTGGGATTTTTGTTTGAGCCGGGCGGCTCAACGCTCGGCGAGGACATAAATTTCGGAAATTTTAAAGCGATGCAAATCATCGGCGCGGAAAACGGCGGGGAAGCGACCTTGAGTTTTGGCGCGCAGACAAGGACTTTTGAGATTGAGCCGGAGTCCGAGGAAATGCCCGCGGGGAAGGTGGGGATAGAAACCGTGACGTTCACAAGTCAGATTGTCGACGACGGCGTGCCGGTGTACAACAGCTTCAGAAAAATGTATGACATCGACGCGGGCAAATTTGATGATACATTTAATTATTCAAGCAGTGAAGATATTTTCAATTTCGCAGCACCGACGGTTGACGAAACCAAGCTGTTTGTCTGCGCGAGCGACTATCTTGTTTACGGCGTAGATTGGACGTGTAAGCTGTCAAAGGGAGAGCTGACATATGAATTTACGCGCGACGGATTGAATTACTACTCAGTGGCACGTGTACCGCCGAGGCAAAGACCGAAATACAGGTTTGAATTTAAATGCGGCGAGAAAACTGCTGTAATAAATGTAACATTTGTTGCACACCCACCTCCGAGGTTGGAACAAGAGTAATTACTCCATAAAAAGAACCGCATCCATTTATGCTTGTACCCAATGTTTTCAATGTAAAAGCATCCCTTTCGGTGCAGCATTATATCTGTTCTATAAATATCAGGCACATTTGCTGTGCCGCAAAATTAAAGCTGCCCGAAAAGGCAGCTTTTTTGCGTAAAAAAGCCGTAAGTCAAGGCTTACGGCGGTTTGGTGAGGATAATAGGACTCGAACCTATGACCCCCTGCACGTCAAGCAGGTGCTCTACCAGCTGAGCTATACCCTCGTCACAACATTGTGATTATACCAAATCCCGTGGAGTTTGTCAAGGGGGTTTTAAAAAAATTTTTGGGAAAGGGAGAGGGTGCGGGGACTGCGCGGGCGCAGACGCAAAGCTATGGGGGTGGGCGGGTGGGGCGCAGAGATTAGCGCAGTCCCCGCGCCCCATTCGCGACGAACCCGCCCCCCGAAGCCCCCTTGCGGGGCTGAGCGGGGGTGGGTGAGGAACGAATCTTCCCTGCCGGCAGCGCAAATTTTCGGTAGAGCCACCATCTGACATCTGTCCTCTGACCGTCTGTCATCTGAACTGCCCCTTTGCTTGACACTTCCCCGATTTGGTAGTATACTGTATCCAAAAAAGGAGGCTTTATCATGGTAGTTATCGAAATGGAAAACGGCAGGAAAATCAGGCTTGAGCTTTATCCGGAGGTCGCGCCGATAACGGTCGCGAACTTTGAAAAGCTCGTCAGGGAGGGGTTTTACGACGGGCTCATCTTCCACCGCGTTATCGAAGGATTTATGATTCAGGGCGGCGACCCCGAAGGAACCGGCATGGGCGGGTCGAAGGATAAAATCAAGGGCGAATTTGCCGCCAACGGCGTTAAAAACGAACTCAAACACACGCGCGGGGTAATCTCGATGGCGCGCTCGCAGAACCCGAATTCCGCTTCGTCGCAGTTTTTCATCATGCACCGCGACGCGCCGCACCTCGACGGCTCCTACGCCGCCTTCGGCAAGGTTGTGGAGGGGATTGACGTCGTCGACGAAATCGCTTCCTGCGAAACCGATTTCCGCGACAGGCCGGTTAAGGTTCAGAGAATGAAGAAGGTCTGGATAGAGGAGTAAGGTAGCGGCTTTTCGGGAGCAGTCCCGGACGCGGCTTTGCGCAAAACCACCGCGCGGATTAAGAAAGCTGCCCCTCTGCGCCCACCCGCCCACCCTCCCGACTTTCGCGCCTGTCCCCGCTTTCTTAATCCGCGCTCCCTTGCCCGCGTTTTCTGCTCAACCGCCCGGCGCGGCGGAAAAGCTGCTCCCTGCGCCCCACCCGCCCACCCCCCAAGTTTCCCAATCCTCCCCCGCTTTTCCGCCGCGCCTTCCTCCCAAAATAATCCCAAAAAGGAGCTCCTGCCCATGCGCGTAACCGTCGAGGACAACCCGAGGCTGCCCTATCTTCGCGAGAAAACCTCAAAGCTCACCCACCTGCCGGGGTGCTATATCATGCGCAGCCGGTCGGGGGACATCATCTATATCGGCAAGGCGAAAAACCTTAGAAACCGCGTTTCGTCCTACTTCCGCGACAACGACCACCTCACCAAGGTCGCGAAGATGGTTTCAAACGTCTGGGACTACGATTTCATCGTCACCGATTCCGAGTACGAGGCCCTTATTCTTGAAAATTCGTTAATTAAGCAGCATAAGCCCAAGTACAATATCCTCCTCAAGGACGACAAGGGCTATACCTATATTAAAATTTCGGCGGAGGATTTCCCGCGAATCACCCGCGAAATGCAGAAAAAGGGGGACGGCGAATTCATCGGCCCCTATACCTCCTCTTTCACCTCGAAGCAGACTGCCGACGAGGTGAACCGCGTATTTATGCTCCCGACCTGCCGCAGGGTTTTCCCCCGCGACTTCGGGAAGGAACGCCCCTGCCTCAATTTCCAGATTAAACGCTGCATCGGCCTTTGCAGGGGCTGTTTTTCAAAGGAGGATTACGCGAAAATCATCGACGAGGCCCGCGAATACATCAAATCGGGAAGCACGGCTTCCGTCGAAGCGATGACCGCCGAGATGGAGGCGGCCGCCGAAAACCTCGACTTTGAAAAAGCGGCGGTTTTGCGGGACAGAATAGCCGCGATTTCCCGCGCGGCCGAAAATCAGCATGTAATCGAAAAGAATTTCCCCGACTGCGACGTCGTCGCCCTCGCGAAAAACGGCGGGCTGAGCTGTGTTTCCGTCCTCAACTACCGCGGCGGAAAGCTCACAGATAAGTCTGATTTCATGATTGGCGAGGACGAGGACGACTGCGACGCGCGGGAGGATTTTCTTTTGCAATATTACGACGCGGGCGGAAAAATCCCGAAGGAAATCTACCTCGACGGCGAAATCGAAAGCCCCGAGCTTTTAGAGCGTTTCTTCCGCGAAAAGGCCGGCCATGCAGTCCATATAAACGTCCCGAAGAGGGGCGAAATGCTCTCTTTGGTTAAGATGGCAAAATCAAACGCCGCTGAAAAGCTCTCGATTTCGGTCGGCAGAAGCGGCAGGGAAATCGCCACCCTCGAAGAGCTCGCGAAGCTTCTCGGGCTGAAAAAAACGCCGCTTTACATCGAATGCTACGACATCTCGAACCTCGCCTCCGACAGCATGGTCGGAGGAATGGTTGTTCTCGACAACGGCCGCCCGGCGAAGCGTTACTACAAAAAATTCAACATAAAAACCGTCTACGAGCAAAACGACTACGCCTGTATGCAGGAGGTCCTTCACCGCCGCTTTGAAAATTATTTCGACCCCGAATGCAAGGATACCGGCTTCGCGACTATGCCGGATTTGATTTTTCTCGACGGCGGAAGGGGGCATGTCGCCGCAGTCGCGCCTATGCTCGCCGAAATGGGGGTTCCGTGTCCGGTTTACGGCCTCGTCAAGGACGACCGCCACCGCACCCGCGCGGTAGTATCCCCCGACGGCGGGGAAATCGTCATCGCGAAAAATCGCTCGGTTTTCAACATGCTGACCCGCCTTCAGGACGAGGTTCACCGCTACACTATAACCTTCCAGACGAAAAAGCACGCCGCGAAGGCGTTTGAGGGCGAGCTGACGAAGATTCCCGGAATCGGCCCGAAAAAGGCGCAGGCACTTTTAAGCACCTTCAAGACGAAGCAGGCCATAAAGGCCGCTACGGCTCCCGAAATCGCGAAGGTAATGCATATAAGCGAGGAAAAGGCTATGGAGGTTATTGAAGGGTTTATTGAGGGGGTTAAGTAGGGGGCGCGGGGACGGAGCGGGGGAAAATGGAAAAGTTTGGGGGTGGGCGGGTGGGACGCAGGGAGAAGCGGAGGCCCCGCGCCCCGTTCGCTCCGAATCCCGCCCCCTCGGAGCCGCAGGCGGAGAGGGGGTGGGTGAGGAGCGAACCTTCCCGGCGGGGGAGCAGAAATTTTCGCCTTGCGAAAAGCCCGACCCTCACCCGTCCCCGCTCCACCTGCGGCTCCGGGGGACGGGATTCGGCTCAGGCCGAGGATTGGGCGCGCGGGGCGGTGAAAGCTTTTGCGTAAGCCCGGCGCGGCGAAGGGGGCTTCTTTCCTGCGCCCACCCACCCGCCCACCCCGCCTCCAGCTAACCTCCCCGCCCCCTTCGCCGCGCCTCCCCTCCAAAATTTTAAAAACCCTATAGACAACCGCAAAAAAATCGGTTATACTATATTCGTCAAAATTTTTACGCCAAAAGGGTGAGCTTATGAGAGTAATTACCGGGACGGCGCGCGGAAAGCGTCTTAAAACCCTTGAGGGGCTCGACGTCCGCCCGACGTCGGACAAGGTCAAGGAGGCAATTTTTTCGATAATTCAGTTCGACCTCCCAGAGGCGCGGGTTCTTGATTTGTTCGCGGGGAGCGGCCAGCTCGGGATTGAAGCCCTGAGCCGTGGCGCGAAAAGCTGCGTTTTCACCGATATGAATAAAAGCGCGGCGGCAATCGTCCGCGAAAACGTCGCCGCCTGCGGATTTTCCGAGCGTTCAAAGGTTCTGGCGATGTCGGCGGCCGACTACCTTAAAAGCTGCCCCGAGGCGGACGTCGCGCTTTTGGACCCGCCATACTTTAAAGGACTTCTTGAAACCGTTCTTCCGCTTTTGGGGGAAAAGCTAAGTCCGCGCGGGATCGCCGTCTGCGAACATGAATCGGGGCTCGTTTTGCCGGAAAGCTTCGGAAGACTTAAAAAACAGCGCGAATATTCCTACGGCAGAACCGTAGCCGTCACGACGTTTAAGATTGAATAAATTTTCGGAAGGAGCGCGCCGCGCCCTTTGAAAGGAGAAATAAAATGACATCAAAGGCAAAAGAACGCATTGCGGTTTGCCCGGGAAGCTTCGACCCCGTAACGCTCGGACATTTGGACATAATGACGCGCGCGTCGGAGCTTTTCGACAGGGTTATCGTGCTCGTCGGCGCGAATTATGACAAAAAGCCGAGCTTTTCCGCCGAGGAGAGAATGGAGCTTATCCGCGCCGTCACAAAAAATATCCCGAACATAGAGGTCGAAACCCATGACGGCCTTTTAGCCGACTACGTCCGCGACTGCGGGGCGTGCGCGATTGTAAAGGGACTTCGCGCGATGACCGACTTCGAGTACGAGTTCCAGATGGCTCTTATCAACAAAAAACTCTGGCCCGAGGCCGAAACCGTCTTTTTGGTGACGCGCTCCGAAAACATGTATCTAAGCTCGAGCATGGTGAAGCAGGTCGCGTCCTTCGGCGGAGATATTTCCGGCTTTGTCCCGCCCGAAATCGCCGACCGGATAACCGAGCGGCTCAGAAGAAGATAACCGTTCCGGGGGCGGCAGGGCTTCCCCCAAAATAAAAAGGAGGTAAATAATATGACTATTGATGAAATTCTTGAAATGATGGACGACCTTCTCGACAAATCGGTGACCGTGCCGTTTTCCAACAAAAAGTGCATGGTCGATTCGGAGAAAATCCGCGAGTACATCGATAACATCCGCTACCATCTTCCCACCGAAATCAAGCGCGCCAAAGAGATGGTCGCCGACCGCTCCGAGATAATCGAGGACGCCGGCCACAGAGCCGAGCAGATTATCAAGGAGGCCGAGGAGCGCGCCAAGGTGCTCGTTTCTGAGGACGAAATCGTCAAGCGCGCCCGCGAAGCCGCCGACGAAATCACCTCTCAGGCGCAGACGATGGACCTCTCAATCCGCCACGCGATGACCGACAAGCTCAACGCCACCCTCTCTGAGGCCGAAAAGTCGCTTACGAAGGCACTTAACGAGATTCGGGCGATGCAGGAAGCGGTGAAGGCGGCGGAGAAGGCGTAGGGGAGTATGGGGTGTATTAGGCATGGGGGAATATGTGAAAAAAATCCGTCGGCATGATTGGGGTGCCGGCGGTTTTTTGGGGTGGGGCGTGAGAATAGATAGGTTGGGCTGACGTGTAGGCGTTCTTAAGCTACACTGGGATTAGGTGCTGAATCTCGACAGAATTGGAGTGCAACAAGAAGAAGCCTGCCCCTCACCCGTCCCTGCTCTCCTCTGCGAGGCTCGGGGGACGGGATTCGGGGCAGGCGAGGGATTGGGTGCGCGGGTTGTTTGGGAATTTCGTGCGTAAGCCCGGCGCGGCGGAAAAGCTGGTGCGTCGGTCCCACCCGCCCGCCCCATAGCTTTCCGCCATTTTCCCGCTTTTCCGCCGCGCCTTCCCCTTCACTCCCAAACCCCGGCCAAATGGGGGTGGAACACACCCCCATACCCAAGCCTCCCCTCACCCCAGTTCCCCCGCGGCCTCGAGCATGTTTTCAATAAAAATCCCGTACCCGCGCGTCGGGTCGCTGACGAAAACGTGGGTTACCGCGCCGACGAGGCGGCCATTTTGGATAATCGGGCTGCCGGACATGCCCTGAACTATTCCGCCGGTGGCCTCAAGGAGGCGCGGGTCGGTCACGCGGATTACCATGTTGCGGCTGCCGCCGTCAGAGCGCGAGAGCTTCTCGATTTCAATCTCGTACTCCTGCGGGACGGAGCCGGAAATCGTCGTTAAAACCGTCGCTTTTCCGGTTTCAATTTCGGTTCGGAAGGCTATCGGAATCGGCTCGCGGCGCGTTCCGAGATAGGTTACGTTTCCGAAAATTCCCTGCTCGCAGTTTCTTAAAATTGAGCCGGAGGCAAGGCCCGAGAGAAACGTTCCGAAGAGCTCGCCGGGACAGCCGGGTGAGCCTTTATCGCAGCCGGTAACCGTCACGTCGACGATTTCTCCGGAGCCGAGGGGGAGAATTTTTCTTGTCTGCGAATCCGAGATGGGGTGGCCGAGCGCGCCGAAGGAGCCGTTTTTCGGGTCGATGTAGGTGACGGTGCCGACGCCGGCCGAGCTGTCCTTAATCCAGAGCCCCGCCTTATATGTGCCGTCCTCCTCCGAAAAAAGAGGCTCGACGTTCGTTTCAAATTCCCTGCCGTCGCGGCGGACCGTCATCTCGACGCTTTCGCCGTGGGAGGACATTATTATTTCAGCAAGGCGTCCCGAAGAGGCGAGAATCTCCCCGTTTGCCTTTAAAATGCAGTCGCCCGGCTCTATTCCCGCTTCGACGGCGGGGCTGTCGTCGCCGTAGACGGCCTTTGTGGAAACGACCACCACGCCGTCCGTCAGAAGCTTAATCCCAATCGGAGAGCCCCCGGGAATAAGAACCGGCGCGTCGGTATGCTTTACCTCCGCCTCTTTAATAGGTATAAATCCGAAAAGCCTGACGGTTGCGCGTTCCGTCACGCCGTCCTCGCCGAACGCCTCCGCCGCCGTGTTTTCGGGGGAAATCTCCAGAAACGCGCCCATGTCCGGCATACCGCTTCCCGAAACATAGTAGCTTTCCGGCAGAACCTCGCTCAGATAGCCCGCCGCGGCGGCGGTGAGAACGCAGAGGGCCGCAAGCAGGCCCGCCGCGCGTTTTATAAACCAATTCATATTTTTCATCCTTTCAATCGACAATCGACAAATGTCTGTGCGAATATTTTTTGCAGAGGTTGAAAAAATACTCCGCGCCGGATATAAGTATTATTTTCTTTGTCAATTTTCACGAATGTTTGAAAAAATGGAAGAAGATTTTAAAAATTGGGGGAGAGAGGGGGCGCGGGGGCGGAGCGGGGAGGAAGCGGTGAGGAAGGGGGGTGGGCGGGTGGGATTGACGAAAACAGCGGAGGCCCCGCGCCCCGGCCTGAGCCGAATCCCGTCCCCCGGAGCCGCAGGCGGAGCGGGGACGGGTGAGGCTCAGGCTTTGCTAAGAGCCGCATAGCCACAAGGTTTCGCGCTGAACCCCGCGCGGCTTAAGAAAGCTCCTTTCCTGCGCCCACCCACCCGCCCTCTCCCCCTTTCTCATTCGCCCCCGCTTTCTTAAGCCGCGCTCGCCCTTCCGCTCCAATCCGCCCTTTTTCCTCGTCCCCCTATTGCATTTTTTAAATTTTTTGCTATAATACAATAGAGAAATAATTCCCGCGCGGCGTCGCGGCACGGCTTTTTCGGGAGGCGTTAATATGGCGGAGTTTGTTCACATTGCGGTTTTTCTCGTCCTTGCAGGGGCGTTTGTCTATGTTATCGTCGGGGCGGTTTCGGGGCTCGCCTCGAAGGAAAGGAAAACCGTCCGGATTTCGGCGCGCGTATCCGAAAAAAGCGACGGCGAGCCGCTTTCCGTGAAATTTGAAACCGACGGCGGCGAGGTTCTGAGCTTTCCCGTGACAAAGAGCGAATTTGAGGACTTAAACGCCGGCGACGCGGGAACGCTCGCTTACAGGGGAGAGGCGTTTTTGGGCTTCATGCCCGATTCGCTTGCTTCAAAAGGAGATAAATCATGAAAATTAAACGTCCCGCCGACAAGGTCGGCCATAAGATACTGAAAATCGCGATGACGGCAGTCTACCTCTGGTCGGGCTTCTTCTGGGCAGGAGTTACCGCCCTGAACTTTCTTATAAACGACCTCTCGAACGTCCACCTCGCATACCGTTTCGCGGCCGGAAGCCTTGTTCTGCTTCTGGGGCTTATTCTCGCGTGGCTTAGGCTCTATGTTTTGCAGATAATTCCCTGCATGACGGGGCTCGCCGTTTTCCTCAATCCCGCGCGGGAGATGATTGACCGCGCCGCCGAAACCGGGGTTTTGTTCAAGCCGACCTTCGAGCAGCGTTATCTTCCGATAATCGCATTCGCGATATTTTCGCTGGTGCTCTTTATTCTAAGGGTATGGGGGATATTCGCCGCGAGAGCCGAGCGCAAGAACGAATTTGACAATATGCCGACGGAAAGCGTTCTTGACAAGCATCACGGGGAATAGTTTTCCCGAATCCGCATAGTTATATACATACACAAAAATTTTAAGAGCCGGTGACATTTATGGACAATTCATGCCGCCCCATCGGGGTATTCGACTCGGGTCTCGGCGGACTTACGACGGTGAACGAGCTGAGGAAAATTCTTCCTTGCGAGGATATAGTTTACCTCGGCGACACCGCGAGGGTTCCCTACGGGACAAAAAGCCGCGAAACCGTTCTAAGGTACGCGGCGCAGGACTTTGATTTCTTTAAACAGTTTGATGTAAAATTCACAATCGCCGCCTGCGGCACCGTTTCAAGCGTTATGGCCCTTGACGGCGGCTTCGGGGAGCTCTGCACGGGAGTAATCATTCCCGCCGTGGAAGCGGCGTGCAGGGCGACAAAAAACAAAAAAATCGGCGTTATCGCGACTGGAGCTTCAATCCGAAGCGGAAGCTACGGCAGGCTCATCAGACAGTTGACGCCCGACGCGGAGGTCTTTTCGCAGGCGTGTCCGATGTTCGTGCCGCTTGTCGAAAACGGATACACGGCGCGCGGCTGCGTTCCGGCGGAATTTTTCGCGCGGGAATATCTTGAACCGTTAAAGCGCGGCGGCGTTGACACGCTGATTTTAGGCTGCACGCACTATCCGCTCCTTTCGGACATTATTTCCGACGTTATGGGCGGCGGTGTTACGCTTATTTCCTCCGGCGCGGAGGCCGCTAAATACGCAAAGCGGCTCTTGACGGAAAAGAAAATCCTCAACCCCGGAACGGCCCACGGGACACTACGGCTTTTCTGCACCGACAGCCCGGAGCTTTTCCGGGAGAACGCGGAGCATTTTATCGATATTGGGGGAGCGAAGGTCGAGAGGTGTGGGTTGGGGAATTAGGGGGATAGGAGCGGCGGAGAAAGCGGGGACGGGGCAGGAAATGGCGGGGGCGGGCGGGTGGGACCGACGCAGGAGCTTTCTCCGCCGCGACGGGCGGTTGCGCAGGGAGGCTTCGGCGGCCTGCGCGCCAAAAAACAAGGGTTGGGAGCGCAGCGAAAACGAAGTGAGGCTGATAAGCAGGCAAAAAGGGCCTGAGCCTCACCCACCCCCGCTCGGCCTGCGGCCTCGGGGGACGGGATTCGGTTCAGGCGGGGAGAGGAAACCTGCGCTATTCGCGATTTTTGCAATGCCGCAGGTTTTCCAAAAGGTACTCGCTCCGCTCGTGCTATTCTAAGTACCCCCTCACCCCCCTGAAAAGCCCCTGCAAACCCAAACCTCGCTTCTTCCCCCTCCCCCCGAGGGGAGGAGGGGAGGGCAGGCGAAAAAAAGCAGAAAACAGATAGCCGGAAATCAGATGTCAGACTTTTGTTAAACAAACAAAACCGCAACTCTTTCCTTCTGAATTCTGACTTCTAACCTCTGTGCCTCTGACCGGATTCGTTCCTCACCCACCCCCGCTCAGCCCCGCAAGGGGGCTTCGGGGGACGGGTTCGTCGCGAATGGGGGCGCGGGGACTCCGCTGGTTGGGCTTGTCCCACCCACCCGCCCCCATAGTTTCATCTGTTTCCCCCGCTCCGTCCCCGCGCCCCCTCTCTCCCCCAACCTCCACACTAAATCCACATACCACCCTCTAACCCCCATCCCCTAAAAGCACAGCCTCAACAAAAGAAAGGACAACCGAATGAAAAACGCTTTGATTACAATTAAAAGTGTGATGCGCGAGGGCGGCGGCGTGAACGAAACCGAAGTCATCACCGCCGGAAGCTTCAGGAAAATAAAGTCCGGCTATGAGCTGAAATACGACGAAACCGACGCGACGGGCTTCGAGGGCTGCAAGACGACCCTAAAAATCCTCAACGGCTCCCGCATCGAGTTCGTTCGCTCCGGCGCGTTCGAGAGCGAGCTGTTCATCGAGCGGGGGAAGAAGAATTTCTGCCTCTACGGAACCCCGTTCGGAGAAATGACCCTCGGCTGTCAGGCAAAAAACGTAGAAAGCCGCCTTACCGACCTCGGCGGAAAGGTTTCGGCGAGCTATGTCCTCGACATAAACTCCGCCCTGATTGGGGACTACGATTTGGAGATTGAGGTTAAGTGACGGCGAATAAAACCGGTCGTTCGGGGCGGCCGGTTTTTGGTTTTTTCGGGATATGCGCGGCGGGGAAATTTACTTTTTTGGGTGCAAACCGGAGGGCGCGGGGACTGCGCTAATCTCTGCGCCCCACCCGCCCGCCCTCCCGCCTTCATCTCCTCCGCCCGCTCCGTCCCCGCGCCACTCGTTTTCCCGGGCTTTGCGGTAAGCATTTATATCGCGGCTGGTCTGATTTTCTAACTTCTATGAAGGCAGGCGCGGCGGAGAAAGCGGGGACGGGGCAGGAAATGGCGGGGGCGGGTGGGTGGGACCGACGCACCAGCTTTCTCCGCCGCGACGGTCCTTTGCGCATTCTCCCTAAGCAAGCAGCTCTGCCACAAAACCCGCCTCTTGCGCCCAACTTCCCTTAGTCCCTAAAACTTTGATTCCCGCGAACCCGACTTCCGCTGTCCTTCCCCAAACACCCTTGAAATTTTCCCGCAAACGTGCTATCATAAAAGAAAAAACCGAAAGGAGTCCAAAAAAATGAATATATGGCATGACATCAACCCAAAAAGGATTTCAGCGGAGAGCTTTGAGGCGGTTATCGAAATCGCGAAGGGCGAAAAGTGCAAATACGAGCTCGACAAGGAAACCGGAATTCTTCGGCTCGACCGCATTCTCTACACTTCAACCCACTATCCCGCGAACTACGGCTTTATCCCGAGAACCTACGCCGACGACCTCGACCCGCTTGACGTTTTGGTTCTCTGCTCTGAGCCGATTCGCCCGATGACCCTTGTGAAATGCTATCCTATCGGCGTTCTAACGATGATTGACAACGGCCGCAACGATGAAAAAATCGTCGCGATACCCTTCAACGACCCGACCTACAACAGTTATACCGACATCAGCCAGCTTCCTTCCCACATTCACGACGAAATGTCCCACTTCTTCCGCGTCTACAAAGAGCTCGAAGGCAAGGAAACCGCCGTCAAGGAAGTCGACGGCGCAGAAAAGGCGAAGGAAGTTATCCGCGCCGCGCTTTCGGGGTACATAGAGAACTACTGCAAATAATTTTTCCGAAGCCTCGCCGGCGGCAGAGCGTTCGGGAAGCGGGTTTGCTTTTCCGGGAGGCTCTGCTGATTTTTTGGGGGAATCTGTGGGTTGGGATGGTGCAGAGGGGTTTGGAGGGGGGCGGCTTGCCGGGGTTTTCTGCTAAGCCGCCGTCGCGGCGAATGGGGCTGATTTCCTGCGCCCACCCGCCCGCCCTCCAAAGCTTCCCACTACCCTCCCGCCCCATTCGCCGCGACTTGATGGCAGCAGCAGGCGAGCGCGGC
>CANPZQ010000037.1 GCA_947588775.1 uncultured Clostridia bacterium | reverse complement strand
CCGAAGCGCATTCCGTTTTCGGTATATACGAAGCCCTCGCGGCTTTCGTTTACGTCGGGGCCGAGGATTTTTATCCCCTTGCTCTCGCAGAGCTCGGAATATTCGGTTACTTTCGACATGCTGTCAAGTGAATTTGTCAAAAGCGCGGCCATATAGTCGGGAAAATAGCGGCATTTTAAATACGCGGTCTGATATGCGACGACCGCGTATGCCGCGGCGTGGGACTTGTTGAAGGCGTATGAGGCGAACGACAGCATTTCGTCGAAGAGCCTGTTGGCGACGTCCTCCGAAACGCCGTTTTTAAGGCAGCCCGAGCAGGTTTCGTCGCCGTATACGAACGACCTCCGCTCCGCCTCGAGGACGGAGTGCTTCTTTTTCGCCATCGCGCGCCTTACGACGTCGGCGCGGCCGTAGGAATATCCCGCGAGCTCCCTGAAAATCTGCATAACCTGCTCCTGATAGACGATACAGCCGTATGTCACGCCCAAAATCGGCTTTAAAAGCGGCGTTGCGTACGTCACGAGCGAGGGGTTATGGCGGTTTCGGATATATGTCGGTATCGAATCCATCGGCCCGGGGCGGAAGAGCGAAATTACCGCAATCAAATCCTCTAAAGCCTCCGGCTCGAGCCGCATGATGGTCGAAGTCATTCCGTCCGATTCAAACTGGAACACGCCGGCGGTATCGCCCCGCGAGAGCATCTTATAAACCTCCGGGTCGTCGTAGGGGATATTCTCAATCGAGAAATCCGGCTCCCGCCGCCTTATCCGCTCCTCCGCGTCATGGATAACCGTCAGGTTCCGAAGCCCCAGAAAGTCTATTTTCAGAAGCCCGAGGCTTTCGAGCACCGTCATCGTATATTCGGTGACGGGCTGGCCGTCGTTCGTCTGGAGCGGCACATAGTCCGAAACGGGTCCGTCGGTTATTACTACCCCGGCGGCATGGGTGGAGGCGTGGCGGGGCATTCCCTCGACCTGCTTCGCCGTTTCGATAAGCTCGCGGATTTTTCCGTCGCTCTGACAAAGCTCCCGAAACGCCGAATTTGAATCCAAGGCCTCCTGAATACTCATTCCGAACGGAACCGCCTTCGCGACGGTATCGGCGAGGCTGTAGGGAAGCCCCATCGCCCGGGCGCAGTCGCGTATGGCGTTTTTCGCCGCCATCGTCCCGAAGGTTATAATCTGAGCGACATGGTCCGCGCCGTAGCGGCGTTTTACATAGTCGATAACCTCCTGCCGCCTGACGACGCAGAAGTCGATGTCGAAGTCCGGCATCGACACCCGCTCTGGGTTGAGAAATCTTTCAAAGAGCAAATTATACTTCAGCGGGTCGATGCTCGTTATTCCGATACAGTACGCGGCAAGGCTTCCCGCGCCGGAGCCTCTGCCCGGCCCGACGGGTATTCCGACCGAACGCGCGTAGCGTATAAAATCCCAGACGATAAGATAGTAGTTCACATACCCCATCCGCGAAATCACCGAAAGCTCGTATTCAAGCCGCTTTTCGGCCTCCTCGGTCGGCTTTCCGTAACGCTTTGCAAGGCCCTTTTTGCAGAGCGCGCGAAGGTACGCTTCGTTGTCCGAAACGCCCTCAATCGAAAATCCCGGGAGCTTCGTCTTTCCGAATTCAAACTCGAGGTTGCACTTTTCGGCGATTTCAACGGTCGCGGCAATCGCGTCGGGGCGGGCGGCGAATAGCTCCGCCATCTCGTCGGGCGACTTGAAGTAAAACTCGTCGGTCTGAAACGCCATAGCGTCGGGCGAATCCTCGGTCGTGTTGGTGTTTATGCACATTAAAATCTTCTGCGCACGCGCGTCGGAGCGGTCGATATAGTGGCAGTCGTTGGTCGCGCAAAGCTTTATCTTAAGCTCGCGGGCAAGCTTGTACTGATAGGGAAGAATCTGCCGCTGCTCGTCGTAGCCGTGATTCTGGACCTCGATGTAGTAATCGTCCCCGAAGAGCTCATGATACCTCGCGGCGCACTCCTTTGCGGCCTCATAGTTTCCGTCCGTGAGGTCGCGGGCGACCTCCCCGGCGAGGCAGGCGGACATGCAGACAAGTCCTTCATGGTATCGGCTCAGAAGCTCGAAATCGACCCTCGGCTTCTGGTAAAACCCCTCAATATATGAGGCGGAAACGAGCTTGCAGAGGTTTCGGTAGCCCGTTTCGTTCTTGCAAAGAAGTATAAGGTGATACGGCGACATATCCGCCCTTCCCTCTTTATCGAAGCGGCTTCGCGGCGCAACGTAAACCTCGCACCCGATAATCGCCTTTATTCCGTTTTGCCTGCATTCGTTATAAAATTCGACCGCCGCGCAGACGTTCCCGTGGTCGGTAACGGCGACGGCGGACATTCCGAGCTCCTTTGTCCGCTTTACAAGCCTTTTCAGCCGGCATGCGCCGTCTAAAAGCGAATATTCGCTGTGGACGTGAAGATGTACAAATTCCGTCATATATTTCCGAATCCCCCTCTCGGTCAGTTCTTTTCTTCCGAAATCTCAATCAGCTTTTTGAATCTGTGGTTAATCCCGGAGCGCGTAAGCGGCGGGTTCATCGCCGACGCAAGCTCTCCGAGGCTGAGCTCCGGGCTCTCGAGCCGAAGCCTTGCGAGCTCCCGAAGTCCGTCGGGAAGGCTTTCAAGCCCCCCGTCGCGGGAAATTATCTTTTCGATGGCTTCAATCTGCCGCCTCGACGATTCGTTCTGGCGGCGGCAGTTCGCGGTGTCGCAGTTGGTCGCGCGGTTGGCGTGGTTTCTTAAATCCTTGTAGATTTTTACGTTCATAAGCTCCAAGCTCGCCTTCGGCGCGCCGATAAGCGTTAAAATGTCCTCGACATGCCCGCTCTCCTTAAAGTAAAGCACCCACGCCCCGCCGCGCTGCATTATCCCGCCGTCCGCGCCGATTCTCTCCGAAAAAAGCGAATGCAGCCGCCCGCACAGCTCCTCGGACGGAAGCGCGAATTCGAGATGGTACTCCTTTCTCGGCTCGACGACCGTTCCGCAGGAAAGAAAAACCCCCGCCGCAAACGCCCCGAGGGTCTTGTCCGTCACGTCTTTGATAAACATGCCCGTTTCGGGGGAAATTCCTGCCGCCGAAAAGAGCTTTCCCGAATATTCCGGTAGAATTTTTACCGAATAAAGCGGCAAGCGGGAGCGGCGTCCGCGCTTCGACGCGCGGATACAGTCCTCCCCCGCTTCATGGGCGCACAGCTTTACAAAGAGGTCGCGCACGGTTTTGTTTTCGGTCTGAAATATTAACCCCGTTTCGCGGCAGCATAAAAGCATTCCCGCGAGGCAGGCGAGGCACTTTTTCTTTCCGGTTATTCCCCCGGCGGCCTCGGATTTTACCCGGTGGGAAAAGAGCTCCTTCCCGCTCATTTGTCGACGCACCTGTGCTCGGCTCTCGCGTCCTGACCGCTCTTTGCAAGGTCGTCGGAGAGGCGGCGGGCGAAGCTTACGCTGCGGTGCTTTCCGCCCGTACAGCCGAACGCGATTACAAGCCGCGTCTTGCCCTCCTTAACGTACATCGGCAGCAAAAACATCACAAGGTCGCGGATTTTCGCGTAAAGCTCCCTTGCGTCCTCCGAGCCGAACACATAGCCGTAAACGTCGTCGTCGAGGCCGTTTTTATGCCTCAGCTCCGGGACGTAGAACGGGTTCCGCAGGCATCTCACGTCGAATACGAGGTCCGCGTCCTTCGGGATTCCGAACATGTACCCGAACGACACCACGTTTATAATCATCTTAACGTCGTCGCCCTCAAAGAGGCCTCTTAAACGCCTCCTGAAGGAGGTAACGCTGTCGCGGGAGGAATCGAGATAAATATCCGCGATTTCGCGGGCGAAGGATATTTCCCGCCGCTCCATCTCAATGGCTTTCAGAATATTTCCCGAAGCCTCGTCCTCCAAGGGGTGGCGGCGGCGGGTTTCTTTATATCTGTCGACCAAAACGGCGTCGTCGCAGTCGATAAAGACGACGGTTACGTCCGCGCCGGACTTTTTGAGCCCGTTTACGCTCTCGCGGAATTTCGCGAAAAGCTCTCCCGAGCGGACGTCTACGGCGAAGCAGATTCTGTCCGTTTTCGGGACGGCGTTGCGGATAAGGTCCGCAAAGCTCGCCAGAAGCTCCGGCGGCATGTTGTCGATGCAGTAGTAGTCGAGGTCCTCGAACACGTTGAGCGCGTTTGATTTTCCCGCGCCCGACATGCCCGTCACAATGACGATTTTCATAGTTTCTCCTTTTTTATAAAGCCTTCGGCCTCTCCGGGATAAGCCTTACCTCCGGCTCGAGCTTATATCCCGTCTTTTCGAGAACCGTTTTTTGCGTCAGCTCAATCAAGTCGGTTATGTCCTTCGAGGTCGCGCCGCCCGTGTTGATGATAAAATTCGCATGCTTCGGACTTATCTGCGCGCCGCCGACGCTTTTTCCCTTTAAACCGCTTTCTTCTATTACAAGCCCCGCGTAGCTGCCCTCGGGGCGTTTGAACGCCGAGCCGAAGGAGGGATATTCGAGCGGCTGGCGGGATTTTCTCCTTGAAATAAGCTCCCGCATTCTTTCGCCGATTATCTCGCGCTCGCCCGCCGTAAGCTTAAACGTCGCGGAAATTATTATCTCCCCGCTTCGCTCGAAGCGCGACGTTCGGTAGCCGAGGCCGAGCTCATCCACTCCGAATTCCTTAATCGTGCCGAGCGGGGTCATCGCCCTGACGGATTCGATTATACCCTTTATCTCGCCGCCGTACGCTCCCGCGTTCATATAAACCGCGCCGCCGACCGTCCCGGGGATTCCGTAGGCGAATTCGAGCCCCGTAAGCGATTTTTCAAGCGCGTATGTGCATAGAGCCGAAAGGGGCGTTCCCGCCGAAGCGGTGACAAATTCGCCGTCGGAGGAAATTTTTCCCGATTTCGGGGTCGGAACGATTACCGCCCCGCGAAAGCCCCCGTCTGTATATAGGCAGTTGGAGCCGTTGCCCAAAACCATCGCGTAAAGCCCGATTTTCGTGCATTCCACAAAGAGCCGAGCCGAGGTTTCGGAATCGGGGGAAAAAATCATTATATCGCAGCTTCCGCCGACCCTGACGGAGGTGTGTTCGCGAAGCATCTCGCCGCGGCGCGCCTCGCAGCCGAGCTTTTCCGCCTCGGCCCCGATGAAATCAAGCATTTCGGATTGCGTCATAAATATCCCTCACAAAATAATATTTGTGCTGTATTATATTCGCTTTCGCGGCGTTATAGGTCGATTTCGGGCCGCTTTGAAATAATTCTTTCCCGAAGCCCCTCCCAGTCGGCGTTCGCAATGAGCCGGGGCGGGAAATCCGCCTCCGAAAGAGCCTTCCGACAGGACGAAATCTGCCCGATTTGGCTCCAGAAATGCGCGTCGGTGTCGACCGAAATCATGCAGCCGTGCTTCTTGCAGAGCCGAAGCATCTCGGAAACGGCCGAAGCGGGGCTTTTTTTGGAATTTATCGAGCTTTCGTTGAGCTCTAAGAGCACTCCGGCCTCCTTCGCGGCGGGAACGAGCCGCTCCCATTCTACCGGAAAGGTGCTCGCGGTCGGATGTCCCAAAAGGTCGACGCGCTTATTTTCCATCGCCTTTATATAGCCGTCGGTGACGGATTTCGGGTCGGGGGTCGTATAGTCCTTGAAGTAGTGCCGGTGGTAGGAAAGCACCACCCAGTCGAGGCTGTCGAGGTCGGAATCGCGGGTGTCGATTTTGCCGGAAAAGTCGGCGATATTTACCTCCGCCCCTCTTAAAACCGTAACGCCGCAGATTTCCCTCGGGAGCACCCTGTGCATGTTTCTCAGATGCCATATATGCGGCGCGTCGGGCATAAGTCCGGCGTGGTCGGTCGTCGCAATCGCCTTAAGGCCGATTTCCGCGGCAAATTTCGCGTTCTCAGTTACGGTAGAGTATGCGTGGGTCGAGGCGAGGGTGTGGGTATGCATGTCCGCCCGAATGCTGTATACTTCCATCAGAAATCCGTCCAGTTCTGAACCGTTTCGGTGCCTTCCATCTCGAGGCCGAGATTCCCCAAAAGCTCCTGAGCGGCGTTATAGCCCATCTTCTTCTCGCGGTTGTTCATCGCCGCGACCTCCAAAATTACCGCAAGGTTCCGCCCCGGCTTGACGGGTATAGTTATCGACGGGACGTTTACGCCTAAAATATTCGTAAACTCGCTGTCGACGCCCATTCTGTCGTAGAACCTCTCGGGGTCCCAAGGCTCAAGCTTCACTACGAGGTCGATTCTCTCGGTATTCTTGATTGAGCCCATTCCGTAGAGGCGGCGGACGTTTACTATTCCTATTCCGCGAAGCTCGATGAAGTGGCGGATATTCTCGGGCGACGAGCCTACGAGAGAAATCGCGGAAACCTTCTTTATTTCGACCGCGTCGTCGGCGACAAGCCGGTGGCCGCGCTTTACAAGCTCTATCGCCGTTTCGGATTTACCTACGCCGCTCTCGCCGACAATAAGAACGCCTTCGCCGTAGATTTCAATCAAAACCCCATGGCGGGTTATTCTCTGAGCGAGCTCGACGTTGAGATACGCTATGCCCTGCGCCAAAAGCTCGGAGGAGCCGAGGGGCGTTCTTAAAAGCGGAACGCCGTATTTTTTCGCCGCGTCGAGCATCTCCGGGAAAATATCGTGGTTTAAGCAGACTATCAGCGCGGGAAATTTGTAGGAAAAGAGCTTGTCAAGGCGTTTCGCCCTTGTTTCGCTGTCGAGGCCGCCGAGATAGGCGAACTCGGTGTTGCCGCAGGACTGGACCTTCGCGGTGTTGAAGTACTCGTAGAACCCCGCAAGCTGGAGCGCGGGGCGGTTTATGTCGTTGTTGTAGATGTAGACGTTTTTGAGGTCGCCGGGGGCGTAGATTACCTCGAGCTTGAGCTCGTCGACAAACTGCCGAAGCGACACTTTATATGTTTCAGCCATAATTTACCTCCGTTTTAAAGCTTTACGGTTCCGTCGTCAAGCATTTTCTGCGCGGCAAGAATTATTCCCATCCGCCCGCTCGGGTAGGTTATCCCGCCTTGGAGCCATGCGGCGTAAGGCTCCCTAATCGGCGCGTCGGCGGAAAGCTCGATCGACGCTCCCATCGTAAACGCGCCCGCCGCCATTATGACCTGAGATTCATAGCCCGGGGTATCGACGGGCTCGGGCGACAGAAAGCTGTCAATCGGCGCGCCGCACTGGATTCCCTTTATAAACGAGCGGAGCGTTTTTTCGTCTTTGAGAAGGATTGAAGCGATTATGTCGGCACGCGGCTCGCCGGGCTTCGGGAGCGTTTCATAGCCGAGCATGCTAAACAGTCGGCAGGCGAAAACCGAGGTCTTGACGGCGTTAGCGACGGTCTGGGGGGCAAGGAAAAATCCCATGAACAGCTCGCGGTTCTGGTGGAGCGTCGCGCCGATTTCCTTCCCCATTCCGACGCATGTCAGGCGGTAGGCGCAAAGCTCAATCAAATCCCGCCGCCCCGCGATATAGCCGCCCGTCGAGGCGATTCCCCCGCCGGGGTTTTTGATGAGCGAGCCCATCATTATATCCGCGCCGACCTCTGTCGGCTCCGACCTTTCGACAAATTCGCCGTAGCAGTTGTCGACCATTATTATCGCGTTTTTGTCGGCCGAACGGATTGCATTGACTATCTTTTCGATGTCCGAAACGCTGTAGGACGGGCGGGTGGAATATCCCCGCGAACGCTGTATATACGCGATTTTCGCGCCCTTCGCCCTTTCGGCTATTCTCTCAAGGTCGGGCATGCCGTCTGCTAAAAGCCCGACCTCCTCATATTCGATTCCGAAGTCGCGTAAGCTTCCGTTTCCGCTTTCGCCCCGCTTTCCGACGATTTCCTCAAGGGTATCGTACGGGGCTCCGGTACACATCAGAAGCCTGTCGCCCGGCCTTAAAAGCCCGTAGAGCGCGGTGGAGATGGTATGCGTGCCGTTCACGAAATTGAACCTCACAAGCGCGTCCTCGGTTCCGAACGCGTCGGCGTAAACCCTGTCCAAAATATCCCGCCCGACGTCGTCATAGCCGTAGCCGGTCGTCCCGTGGAGGGCGGTTTCCGGCACCTTGTTTTTTATGAACGCCGAAAGGACCTTTTCGCCGTTATAGCGGGCGATTTCGTCGATTTTTTTAAAATCCCCGGCGGATTCCGCCTCCGCCCGCTCGGAAAGCTCCCGAAGCTTCGGATTGATGTCAAAAAATGTTTTCATGTCAGTTGTACTCCCGTTATTTTTTTATGAAAATTCTGTCGCTTGCGATTTCTTTACAGCCTATATGGCGGTAGTAGCCCGCGGCTTCCTCCCGCGCGCTCAAATACGCGCTCATTCCGCTGTCGGCGAGGATTTTTGCCGCCGCTCCGAGGAGCCTTCGGGCATAGCCCTTTCCCCTGTCCTCCGGCGGGGTGCGGACGTCGGTTATGTACGCGTTTCCGGAATCGGAAAACCTTACCGTCAGCACCGACGATTCATAGCCGTAAAGCGCGGAACGCCGCGAATTTACCCGCTTCATGGTGTCGGTTAGCCAAAGGCCGTAGTTTGCGCCGCTTTCACGGAGCGCGGTGTTGAAAACGGCCTCCGGCGGCGGGGCAAATATCCCCTCGGAGGTTTCGGCGGGCGAAATCTCAAAAAACGTCCGCATGACGCCCGTATATCCCGAAAAGCCCTGCCTCGGGACAAGCTCCGGCGGCAGCTCTATGCTCTCGGGGGAAACGAATTCTATAAACTCCGAGAGCTCGCGGCGCGCGTCGCGAAGCTTTGATTCCGAGCAGAAGTCCGCGACCGCGCTCCCGTTGAAAACGCATACCGCGCCGACGGGCTTTCGGTAGCTTATCCCGTAAAAGCGGCAAAAATCGTAGCCCGCGCCGTATGTTTCAAAATGCGCGCGAATAAGCCCCGAATAGTGGGATTGCCGCAGCCCCGAGCAGTCGTAGTTGTCAAGCAGTTTAATCATTTTAAGGAATTGACTATCGCCTTGAAGTCGCGGCCCCGCGCCTCGAAGTTCGGATACATGTCAAACGACGCGCATGCGGGCGAAAGCGACACAACGTCGCCCTCTTCGGCCTCGCCCCTTGCGAGCTCAACCGCCTCTCTCATCGACGAAGCGCGGAGGATTTTAAGCTTTTCGGGGTCGTAAAGCGGGGTGTCGGTAACGGCCTTTTCGATTTTATCGGCGGTCGCCCCCATAAGTATAAGCACCTTTACAAATTCGTTGACCGGCCCTGCGAGCGGCTCGAAGGGAATTTTTTTGTCATAGCCTCCGGCGATTACGATAATCCTCCTCCCGAAGGAGCGAAGCCCCGCGATTACCCGCGTCGGGCTCGAGGCGATTGAATCGTTGTAATATTTAACGCCGTTAAACTCGCGGACGAACTCAATCCTGTGCTCGACCCCGCCGAAGGACCGCGCGACCTTGCAGATCGACCCGACCGAAACGTCGCCCCAGACGGCCGATATTGCGGCAAGGTAGTTTTCGACGTTGTGAACGCCGGGGATTCTTATTTCGGCGGCGGGGATGATTTTCACCGACTTCCTGCCGTCGGAATAGCAGAGAACCCCGCCCGCGTCGACATACGCCCCGACCTCCGGCTTTTCCTTCCGCGAAAAGAGGCTCAGGCTCCCGCGAACCCTGTCGCGGAGCTTCATCGTTTCGGGGTTGTCGAGGTTCAGGACGGTGCGCGAAAACGCGCTCTGGTGGTCTAAGATGTTGCATTTTGCGGAGATGTACTCCTCCATCGTCCCGTGGACGTCGAGGTGGTTCGGGGCGATATTCGTTATCACCGCGACGTCGGGCGACTGGCGCATCGAAATAAGCTGGAAGCTTGAAAGCTCGACGACTGCGTAGTCGTCCTCAGAGATGCTCTCGATTCGCGGAAGAAGGGCCTTTCCGATATTCCCGCCGAGCCAGACGGTATAGCCCTCGGCTTTCAGAAATTCCGAGATAAGGGTGGTCGTGGTGGTCTTTCCGTCGGAACCGGTAACGGCGAATATCCGGCAGGGACAGAGCTCGAAAAAGCTCTCCATCTCGCTCGTTATAACAACTCCGTGCTCCCGCGCTTCGACAAGGCGGGGGTGGTTATAGTACATTCCGGGGGTGCGGTATACGACGTCGAAGTCCTCGAGCGAATCGAGATAGCCGCCGCCGGTTATGAACTTCGCGCCGTCAAGGCTCTTTAAAAGCTCCGAATCGTAGGCTTCGGCGGGCTTTTTATCGAGAACCGTCACGTCTATTCCCTTCGATAAAAACAGGCGGATAAGCTCGTTGTGGCTCACTCCGGTGCCGATAAAGGCGACTTTTTTGTCCTTAAGTCCCTCGAAAAAGCGTGCTGTTTTGCTCATTGAAACATATCCTCTCAACGTATTTCCGGCAGGGTTATGCTCCCCGCCCGGGCTTCGTATCTATTATATAATACTTTTTTGAAAATTTCAACCTCCCGGGAACAAATCTTTTGTTCATTTTTAAAAAAGAATCCCCCGCGGGAAGTCGATTTTTGTATGAAATGAAAAATTATTCGTTACTTATTGTAAACCCCGGAAAAATGTATTATAATGTAGCCGTCGGATAATGTCCAAATGTCCGCGGAAAATTACATATTTTGCAAAGGAGAAGAAAGTAATTGGAAAATACTATCATCAGTTTGCGAAACGCCGTCGTTGAGTACGACGGGGAGAAAATCCTAAAGAACATCTCCCTCGACATCATCGACAAGCAGTTCGTAACTCTTCTGGGGCCGTCGGGTTGCGGCAAGACTACAACCCTGCGTATCATCGGGGGCTTTGCCGAAATGGCGAGCGGTGAGCTATTTTTTAACGGTGTTAATATCAAAAATCTTCCTCCCCATAAGCGGCAGGTCAACACCGTGTTTCAGAAGTACGCGCTGTTTCCTCACCTTAACATCTTCGAGAACATCGCGTTCGGACTCAGGATTCAGAAGCTTCCGGAGGACGAGATTAAAAAGCGGGTCGCGCAGATGCTCGAGCTTGTGAATATGCGCGGCTACGAGAAGCGTTCAATCAACTCGCTCTCGGGCGGACAGCAGCAGAGAATCGCCATCGCGCGCGCTCTCGTAAACCGCCCGAAGGTGCTCTTATTGGACGAGCCTCTCGGAGCCTTGGACCTTAAGCTCAGAAAGGACATGCAGATTGAGCTTAAGAGAATGCAGCAGGACCTCGAGATTACGTTTATCTATGTCACGCACGACCAGGAGGAGGCTCTTACCATGTCGGACACCGTAGTCGTTATGCGGGACGGCATGATTCAGCAGATAGGCACTCCGCAGGACATTTACAACGAGCCGAAGAACGCCTTTGTGGCGGACTTTATCGGCGAATCGAACATCATCGACGGAATTATGCGCCGCGATTTCGCGGTCGAATTCGCGGGAAGGGAATTTGTCTGCGTGGACAAGGGCTTTGAAAAGGACGAGCTCGTCGACGTAGTTATCCGCCCCGAGGACATCAAGGTCGTCCCCCAGAAGGAGGGCGCGATTGTCGGCGTTGTCGAAAATATAGTGTTCAAGGGCGTTCACTACGAAATAACCGTAGACGCTCTCGGATATAAGTGGATAATCCAGTCGACCCGAAGCGAGGAGGTCGGCTCGATAATCGGCATGAACATAACGCCGGAGGACATCCACATTATGCACAAGACGGAGGACGAATAGATGAAGGCTCCGAAGGCTCTCGCTATCCCCTACGCCGTCTGGGTGCTTATATTCACCGTCGTCCCGCTTGGGTTGGTGGTTGGCTTTGCAATGACCGACTCCGACGGTAAATTGACCCTCGAAAACATCTTCGCGATGTCGGATTACATGGCGGTTCTCTTCCGCTCGATTCTCTTTGCGATAATCGCCACCGTAATCTGTCTTTTAATCGCCTTTCCGGCGGCATATATAATCTCCCGCGCAAGCGCGATAAACCAGTCCACCCTTATAGTTCTGCTGATGGTGCCTATGTGGATAAACTTCCTTCTTCGCACCTACGCGTGGATGACGCTTCTTGAGCAGAACGGCCTTATTAACAAGCTCTTCGGGCTTATCGGCCTCGGCCCGTATAACCTTATTAACAACTCGGGGGCGGTAATTCTCGGAATGGTATATAACTATCTGCCGTTTATGATTCTGCCGCTCTACTCGGTGATGGCGAAAATCGACCAGAGCGTTATCGAAGCGGCTCAGGACCTCGGCTCGAATAAAATCAGGCTTGTGAGAAAGGTTCTTCTTCCGCTCTCAATGCCCGGAATTTCGACCGGAGTTATCGCGGTTTTCGTGCCGTCGGTTTCTACCTTCATCATCTCGAGAATGCTCGGCGGCGGAACTAACGACCTTATCGGCGACATAATCGAAATGCAGTTCTCGGGCAACTCCTATAACCCCCATCTCGGCTCGGCGATGGCTCTTGTTCTTATGATTATAGTGCTGTTTATGATGAGCCTGTTTAATCAGTTCGGTTCGGAGGAGGATGTTATACTGTGAAAAGCGTTTATTCTAAGATTTACATGTACGCGCTCTACGTATTTTTATACCTTCCGATTCTCGTTCTGATTGTCTTTTCCTTCAATCAGTCGAAATCCCGCGCAAACTGGACCGGCTTTACGTTTCACTGGTACGCGGATTTGTTCCGCGACGAGAGGATTCTGACCGCGCTCCTTAACACAGTCATAGTTGCGGTCTGCGCCTCCGTCTTTGCGACGGTTCTCGGGACAATGGCCGCTCTCGGGATTCATTCGATGAAAAAGACGGGACGAGCCGTTTTAATGGGCGCGACGTATATCCCCGTAATCAACCCCGAAATTATCATGGGTATCTCGCTGATGATTCTGTTTCGGTTCTTCGCGACCCATTTTCATCTTCAGTTCGGCTTCGCGACGCTTATTTTAGCGCATATATCCTTCGACGTGCCGTATGTAATATACAACGTCCTGCCGAAGCTTCGGGCGATGAACCCGAACCTCGTCGAGGCCGCTCAGGATCTCGGCTGCAACCCGCGTCAGGCGTTCTTTAAGGCCGTTATCCCCGAAATAATGCCGGGAATCTTCTCGGGCTTCCTTATGGCGATGACGTATTCCGTCGACGACTTCGTCGTTTCATACTTTACCTCCGGAACCCGCGTGGAACCGCTGTCGGTAACGATTGAATCGATGACGAGGGTCAAGGTTTCCCCGAAGATAAACGCCCTCTCGGCGATTATATTCGTTGTTATCTCGGCGATAATGGTTGTAAGAAATATCCTCGAAAACCGCAGGCTCCGCCGCGACATCGCCCTTTCAAGGGCCGCAAGAAAGGACGGTGGACGCGTAAAATGAAAAGGCTTGTCGTTTTACTAACCGTTTTCGCGCTCATGCTCTCGCTTGCGGGCTGCGGCTCGTCGGGAGAGGACATGGAAAGCGTTTCCCGCGACGAAATCCTTGAGGAATTCGGCCTCGACCCCGAGCTCTTCTCGGACTACGACTACTCGAGGCTCGCGGAACAGGAAATCACCCTTAACGTCGCAAACTGGGGCGAATATATGTCGATAAACGACGACGAGATGGTCGACGTAAACGAGCTCTTTGAGGCGTTGACGGGAATCGAGGTAAACTATAAAACCTACGCCTCGAACGAAACCCTCTACTCGAAGCTCCTCTCGGGCGGCGCGACCTACGACATCGTTATCCCCTCCGACTATATGATTTCAAAGATGATTAAAGAGGACATGCTCCAGAAAATCAACTGGGATAACGTCCCCAATCTCGCAAATATAATGCCGAGCTTTTTACATGAACAGTACGACCCCGACGACGAATACTCCGTTCCGTATCTCTGGGGCGTTGTATGCATTATCTACAACACCACGATGATAGACGAGGAGATAGATTCATGGGGCGCGCTCTGGGACGAAAAGTATGCGGGAAATATACTCATGTTCAATAACCCACGCGACGCTTTCGGAATCGCGGAGGCCTACCTCGGCTACTCCTTAAACACCGAAAACCGCGCCGAGCTCGACAGATGCGGCTCCATTCTAAAAGAACAGAAGGAAATCGTCCAAGGCTACGTTATGGACGAAATCTTCGACAAGATGGAGGGCGGCTCGGCCGCTATCGCTCCCTATTACGCCGGCGACGCGGTGATTATGTGCGAGGACAACCCCGACCTCACCTATGTAATTCCGAAGGAAGGCACAAACTGGTTCGTCGACGCAATCTGCATTCCCACGACCGCCGAAAATAAAGAAGCGGCGGAGATGTATATAAACTTCCTCTGCGAAGCCGAAATCGCGCTTGCGAACTGCGAGTACGTCGGCTATTCGACACCGAACGCCGCGGCGTATGAGCTTTTGGACGACGAGGTAAAGGCCGATGAGAAGCGTTATCCGCCCGACGAATTCTTAGCGGAACGTACGGAGGTATTCGTGAACCTCTCGGACGACGCTAACGCATATATGCAGAACCTCTGGAACCAGCTTAAAATCGACAGCTCGAACGTCTGGTTTGTGCCGGTATTTCTGGTCTGTCTGATTGCCGCGACGGTATTTGTGAACGTAAGGCGCGCTATTAAGAAGAAGAGGGACAGCTTCTGAGCCCAAGCCCCGAAACAAAAAACTCAAAAGTTTCGCCGGCCTTTTCCAAAGGCCGCAGGGTCAAGGGGCGGAGCCCCTTGTCGCGCTCCGCAGAGCGCGAAATCCCCCATGCGCCAGCAAGCGCAGGAGGGGGGAGCCAAGAAATCAGTCCTGTGGACTGTTTCTTGCGGGGGAACCCTCGCCTACGACAGCGGAACAAAACTCTTTGAGGACGAGCGGTCGGTCATTTATGA
>CANPZQ010000036.1 GCA_947588775.1 uncultured Clostridia bacterium | reverse complement strand
CGCGCCTGCCTTTTATACACCCCATGCATAACCGTCCCAAAAAACGGACTAATCCCCCCGTCAGCTCCCTAAACCCGCGCCTTTTCAATTTCCTCCCGCGCCCTCAATACCGCCGATTCCAAAATATTCCACCCCGCAAAAAGCGGTTTTGCGTTTAGGACTTCGCGGGAAAAACAACAGCCATGTTAAATTTTTCAAAAAAACGTGAATAAAATATCCTCTACCCGGGGTATTACCCCGAAATTTCCGCCGTTAAAAGCCGGGAGGCGGAATTTCGGGGATTTTCCAACTTTTCAACGCAGTTTTCAACAAAAATTCCGTCCGAGCCCCGCCGCTTTCAACGGTTTCAACAGACTTTTCAACAAAATCGTTGAAAATTGAATATACCCCGTGTATACAACCCCACCGCCGGGGACATAATCTTTGTAAAAAAACGGGAGGCGAAAGGCCGCCCGTGGGAAGCAGAGGTTAATATGGTTAAAGGAGTACAAAGGAAAATCGTGGAAATCAAGAGCCCCGCGAACGGCTATTTCGAGCGCGCGGTGCTCTATCTTCGGGCGGGCCGGCCGCCAATCGGCGGGCGCGAGGCAAAACGCCTCGCCGAGGACTATGTCGCCCAGCTCGAGCCGCGCGAATCGGGCGAGCACCGCAGTATGCGGCTCGCGGTGACGGTTCTGTCGATGAGCCTCGCGCTCTCGCTGACCGCGCTCGCGGCGGTTCTGGTTATTTTCGGAGCGCGGGCGTAAAAATTTGCGCAAAAAAAGCGGCGATAGTTCGCCGCTTAGTTTATTTGCCTATTTTCGCGTTCCCGCAACTTTTATCCTCAGCTCCGCGCGCTGAAGTTTTATTTGCGCAAGCTTTTTCTGCGCGTCGCTTTTCGGGGAAGCTATCCGGTCGAGGGCCTTTTGTTTTGCGGCCTCGGCGCGGTCGGAATCGATGTTCTCCGCCCATTCAAAGGTCGTCGGCGCAAGGAAAACCCCTTCGCGTGTGACGTTCAAAAGCCCGCCGCAGCATGCCGCGCGCCTCGGCTCGTCCCCGTCGGTATAGACCCGGCATTCGCCGATTCCGACGGCGGTGAGATAGGGGATATGCCCCGCAAGGATAGAAACGTCGCCGTCGACCGAGCGAAGCGAAAGCTGCTTCGCGCTGCCGTCGAAGAAAACGCCGTCGGGCGATAGGATTTTCAGGTGAAATTCTGCCACAGCGAAGCTCCTTTCGGCTTATTTCTGCGCGTTTGCGCGCTCAACGGCCTCGTCGATGGTTCCGACAAACAGGAACGCCGATTCGGGAAGGTCGTCGTGCTTGCCCTCGATGATTTCCTTGAAGCCCCTGATCGTTTCGGAAACGGGGACGTACTTGCCGATGTATCCGGTGAACTGCTCGGCGACGGTGAAGGGCTGGGAGAGGAACCTTTGAACCTTTCTCGCGCGGGCGACGGTAAGCTTATCGTCGTCCGAGAGCTCATCCATGCCCATGATCGCGATGATGTCCTGGAGCTCCTTGTATCTTTGAAGGATTTTCTGGACGTCCCTCGCGACCCGGTAGTGCTCCTCGCCGACCACTTCGGGGGAAAGTATTCTCGAGGTCGAATCAAGCGGGTCGACTGCGGGATAGATGCCAAGCGAAGCTATGCTTCTTGAAAGAACGGTCGTCGCGTCGAGATGGGCGAAGGTCGTCGCCGGCGCAGGGTCGGTGAGGTCGTCCGCAGGGACGTATACCGCCTGGACCGAGGTTATCGAGCCGTTTCGGGTTGATGTGATGCGCTCCTGAAGCGCGCCCATTTCGGTCGCAAGGGTAGGCTGATAGCCGACCTCCGAAGGCATTCTTCCCAGAAGTGCCGAAACCTCCGAGCCGGCCTGCGTGAACCTGAAAATGTTGTCGATAAACAGAAGAACGTCCTGATTTTCGCGGTCGCGGAAGTATTCGGCCATTGTAAGCCCGGTGAGGGCGACGCGCATTCTCGCTCCCGGCGGCTCGTTCATCTGGCCGTATACGAGGGCGGTTTTCGAGAGAACCCCCGATTCCTTCATTTCGTTATAGAGGTCGTTGCCCTCGCGGGTGCGTTCGCCGACTCCCGAAAACACCGAAAGACCGCCGTGCTGCTTCGCGACGTTGTTGATAAGCTCCTGAATAAGGACCGTTTTTCCGACGCCCGCGCCGCCGAACAACCCTATTTTGCCGCCCTTCGCGTAGGGGCAAATCAGGTCGACGACCTTGATGCCCGTTTCGAGGATTTCGGTTGTTGACTGCTGCTCGTCGAATGCGGGAGCGGGGCGGTGAATCGGCCAGCGTTCCTTTGTTTCGGGGGTGGGCATGTTGTCGACGCATTCTCCCAAAAGATTGAATATGCGCCCGAGGGTTTCCCTTCCTACGGGAACGGAAATCGGCGCGCCGGTGTCGACGGCCTCGATTCCCCTCGGAAGCCCCTCGGTCCCGGTCATGGCGATGCACCTTGCGACGCTGTCGCCGATATGCTGCGCGACCTCGAGGGTAATTTTTCTTCCCTCATAGTCGATGACGACGGCGTTGTTGAGGTCGGGAAGGCACCCTTCCTCGAAGCGAATATCGAGCACCGGCCCGATAATCTGCGTTACCACGCCCTTGTTGGATTTATTTGCCATAGTTTTGACCATTCCTTTCAAAACTCATTGTTCCGCCCCCGCGCCCGAAACGATTTCGGTAATCTGCTGGGTAATCGAGCTCTTTCGGGCCTTGTTGTACTTAAGTCTGAGGTCGGCGATGATGTCGTCGGCGTTCGAGGTCGCGCTTTCCATCGCCGTGCGGCGGGAAGCAAGCTCGGAAGCGAAGCTTTCGCACACCGCGCCCCATAGAAGCCCCGCGACCGCGTCGGGTATAATCGAATTGAAAACCGCTCCCGCGCCGGGTTCAACGAGCGTGAATTTCGGGGCGGAGCCGTCCGAAATAAGCTCCTTGTCGAGCGGCAGAAGCCTAAGCTCCGCCGGCTCCTGACCGAGCATCGACACAAAGTTTGTGTAAACGCAGCTTAAGCAGTCGAACTCGCCGTCCAAAAACATCTTGCACAGAAGCCGCGAAATCTCGAAGCAGTCCCCGACGTCGATGTCCTCGACCGACATATATTCGTCCGAGATAAGCTCAAAGCCCCGCCGCTCGAAGTGTTCGACGGCTCTTTTGCCGAGCGGCAGAACAAGCGGGTTATCCCCGGCGTTTTCGTCAAAATACCGGAAAACGTTGGAGTTATAGCCCCCCGCAAGCCCTCTGTCGCCCGCGATAACGACTATGCAGCGGCGTTTTATATCGCCCTTTCGGCAGAAGCCGGTGTCAAGAGGGGATACCGCCGCGGCAACGTCGGAGAGCGCGGAATAGAGCTCGGTGTAAAACGGCCTTGTGCGGTCGATTCTCTCCCTCGCCTTAGAAAGCTTCGAGATGGCGACAAGCTCCATAGCCTTAGTGATTTGCCGCGTTCCCGAGATTGATTTTATTCTCAGGTTTATTTCCTTCATCGAGGCCATGACTTCGCCTCCTTAAATAATAGCAATGGGTTATTTGCCGGTGAATTTTTTCGTGAATTCCCCGACGGCCTCGGCGAGCCGGGCCTTGTGCTCGTCGTCAAGTCCGCCGCCCGACGCGATATAGTCGAGCAGCTCGCGGTGGTAGGAGCTCATCTCAAAGTAAAGCCCTTTTTCGTATTCCTTGACGTCCGAAACCTTTACGTCGCGAAGATAATTATTAACGACCGCAAATATAATGCATACCTGAAGCTCGACGTCGACGGGGGAGCTGCGGTCCTGTTTAAGAACCTCAACGATTCTCTCGCCCTGCGCAAGTCTTTCCTTGGTGTCCTTGTCGAGGTCGGAGCCGAACTGCGCGAATGTCTGGAGCTCGCGGTACTGCGAGTAAAGGAGCTTCAGGGTTCCCGAAACCTGCTTCATCGCCTTAAGCTGCGCCGCGCCGCCGACACGCGAAACGGAGATGCCGGGGTTTACGGCGGGCATGATGCCGGAGTTGAACATCTCGGTTTCAAGGAAAATCTGTCCGTCGGTAATCGAGATTACGTTTGTCGGGATATAGGCGGAAACGTCGCCCGCCTGGGTTTCGATTATCGGAAGAGCGGTAAGGGAGCCTCCGCCCGCCTCTGGCGAAAGCCTTGCGGCGCGCTCCAAAAGCCTTGAATGCAGATAGAATACGTCGCCCGGATATGCTTCGCGTCCCGGCGGCCTCCGGATTAAGAGCGACATTGTCCGGTAGGCGACCGCGTGCTTCGAGAGGTCGTCGTAGATAACGAGAGCGTCGAGCCCCTGCTTCATAAAGTATTCGCCCATCGTGCAGCCCGCGTAGGGTGCTATATACTGTAAAGTCGCAAGCTCCGACGCGGTCGAGCTGACCACGATTGTATAGTCCATCGCGCCGGCCTTCGAGAGCGTTTCGACAAGCTGGGCGACGGTCGAGTTTTTCTGGCCGATGGCGACGTAGATGCAGATGCAGTTTTTGCCCTTCTGGTTGATGATGGTGTCGGCGGCGATGACGGTTTTACCGGTTTGTCTGTCGCCGATGATAAGCTCGCGCTGGCCTCTTCCTATCGGTATCATGGAATCAATGGCCTTGATACCGGTTTGAAGCGGAACGCTTACCGATTTTCTCTCAATAATTCCGGTTGCCTTCTGCTCAATCGGAAGTATCGCCTCGCTTTCAATCGGCCCCTTGCCGTCTATAGGCTGGCCGAGGGCGTTTACGACCCTTCCGATAAGCCCCTTTCCGACAGGCACCGAAACGACCGAGCCGGTTCTTTTAACGGTGTCGCCCTCGCGGATTCCGACGTCGGAGCCGAGCATAACGACGGCCACCGAGTCCTCCTCAAGGTTCAGGGCCATTCCGTAGGTCCCGTTAGAGAACTCGACAAGCTCGTTCGAGAGGCAGTTATCCAGCCCGTATACCGAGGCGATGCCGTCGCCGACGGTTATAACGGAGCCGGTTTCCGAAAGCTCCGCTTTTTTGTCGTAGTTTTTAATCTGAGCCTTTATCAGACTGCTTATATCGTCAATATTCATAGCTTACTCTCCGTAAAACTTAGTCCGCGCTTTTGATTGCCCTTGAAAGCCCTTCGAGCCGCCCGCGAACGCTTGCGTCGAAGCGTTTTCCGCCGTATTCAAGCCTGATTCCGCCGATGCAGGCGGGGTCGACGCGGCATTCGACAAGAACCTTCTTGCCGGTTTGGGCTTCGAGCTTTCGGGAAAGCCTTTCGAGCTGCTCGTCGCTGAGCTTTACCGCCGAAACGGCCTTTACCGGCAAAACTCCGTTGTCCTCGCACCAGAGGCGTTTATAGACCTCATAGCACTTCGGAACGCAGTCGCAGCGGCGTTTTTCCGCCAAAAGCTTAAGCGCGTTGAGAAGGTTTTTGTCGACCTTCCCGCCGAAAACGTCGCCAATAGCGGCGGCGCGTTCCGTCGCCCCGAGGCGGGGATTCATAAGAAGCCGCGAAAATTCCGGGTTTTGTTCAAATATTCTGCTCACGTCCTCGAGCTCGTGGAAAATTCTTTCCGAGCATTTTTCCTCGACGGCGAGGGAATAGAGCGCGGTTGCGTATTCGCGTGAAAAGTCCTTTGCCATGGCTATTCACCGAGGCTTTCTATGGCGTCGTCGATTAGCTCGGCGTGCGCCTTTGAATCAATTTCCTTTCCGACGACCTGTTCGGCGAGGTCGATGACCATTTCCGAAACCGCGTCGCGCATTTCGGCGGCGGCCTTCTTGCGGGCAAGCTCAATGTCCTCGTCGGCATGGCGGCGGCGGCGTTCGGCCTCGCGGTTCGCGTCGGAAATAATTTCGGCGGATTCCGCCTTGGCGCGCTCGTTCGCCGATTTAATAAGGTTATCGGCCTCCTGCTTCGCGTCGTCGAGCTTTTTAAGGTAGAGCTCCTTTTCGGCGTTAGCCTCCGAAAGGGCCTTATCCGCGTCGGAATATGTCTTTCCGATTTCCTCCTCGCGCTGTCTGAGGATATTCTGAACCGGCTTGAAGAGGAACTTCTTTAAAATAAGGACAAGTATAAGAAGGTTCCCTATCGCCATCAGGATATGCCAGACGTTTACGGAGAGAAAATCGAGCGTTCCCGCCATAATAATCATATCTATCTACTGCCTTTCTTGAATCAGCCCTGGAGCCTTCTGAGGAAGAGGCCGGGTGCGAGGAAGATGAGCAGAAGGCCGATGATGAAGCCGTAAAGACCGGTCGTTTCTGCGACCGCGCAGCCCATCAGCATGGTGGTGGTAACGCTGCCCTTCTGTTCGGGCTGTCTTGCAATCGCTTCACATGCCTTGCCGACCGCGAAGCCTTCGCCGATACCCGGGCCGATACCCGCGATAAGCGCGAGCCCCGCGCCGATGGCGCAGCCCATTAAAACGAGTGCTCTTGCGATAACATCGCTGTTCTGCACGGTTGCGGCAAGAATAACTGCCAGATTCTCCATAAAATCACATTCCTTTCAGTTTTTTGCGAATATACGGGATAACGCCCCGAGGGGCAGATTCCTTTTTATTTAAAATTATTCCTTTTCGGCGGCCGACGCGATATAGAGCATCGTCAGCATACAGAAGATAAACGCCTGCAAAACCCCGCTGAACACGTCGAAGTAGAGCGACAGAATCGCCGGAAGTCCGAGCTGTAAAATCGGGAGCTTTTCGCCCATCTCCCCCAAAATTCCCGGAAGCCAGCCGAAGAGCGCGTTGTTTGCGACGGCGAGGGCGGCGTAGACGAGTGCCGAAACCACGGTTCCCGAGGCGACGTTTCCGAACATACGGAACGCCATCGAGAGGGGAGTTGCGAATTCGCCCAGAATATTCATAGGCGTCATTATGAATATCGGCTCGGTGAGCCCCTTCGCGTAACCGAGAGGGCCGTTTGTTTTGATTTTATAAAACGTAATCATTATAAACGTCATAATCGCCCAGCCGGCGGTAGTATTAAGGTCGGAGGTCGGCGGATACATTCCGAGGAGCGACGAAAGCGAGCAGAACGCCGCGAGCGAGAACAGCGCGGCGATGTACGGAACGAACCACTTCCACTTCGCACCCATGTTTGAGGTAACGAAGTTTTCGGCGGTTTTAACGATGTATTCGGCGACAATCTGCCTTTTAGAGGTCGGACGGACCTTGAGGTCGTGCGTCAGCCAGATACATACGGCGGTAATCGCCGCCATCACAATCCACATATTTACCTGCGTTTCGGTAATTGTAATCCCGAGCGGCAGCTCAAGGAGTATTTTCGCACCCGTTACTTCAATTTCCATCGGCATTTTCCTCCCTTTTCTGTTTTGCCCTCTGCGAAAGCTGCCAGACGGCTATCGAAAGCCTCGGTACAATCATCGCGGCGACGATCGGAGCCCAGTGAAACACTACTGCGGGGGCCATATCCGTCGAGAAGAGTATTCCCGCGCCGATTAAGAGCACCAGAAGAAGCATTCTCATGCTGTAGGCGGCCTGAATCCGCTTTTTCGCGGCGGCGGGGTCGCTTTCCGAGGCGGCCTTAGCCGTCGCCCTCGCGAAGAGGAAGTAGTAAAGAAGCATCACCGCGGAGCCGTAGACCGCGCCGAGAAAGACCCTTAGCGAGAGCCCGCCCGCAATGAGCGCGATAAGGCAGACGGCGGGTATATATGCCGCGAAGCCGGCGGCGATGTATTTCATAAATTCCGACACGGCCCTTTTCGAGTCGTCCACAGGGCAAGCCTCCCCCAAAATATACTGCGACTATTATATAATAATATTTCGCGGATGTAAATAGACAATACCCCGCTTTTGTCTGATTCAACAAAAAAACCTTTTGTTGTGGGAAGTTTTTCAACAAAAAATCTGTCAAACTGCACAAAGACGTTAAAACTATATCGTTTGAAATGCCACTTCAAAAATTCGGGAAACTGTGTTAAAATTATGATAATTATTGACCCATGGAGGCTTTAACATGAAAAAATTCTTATCAATACTTTTGGCTCTTTCGCTTACGCTCGGCCTTGCCGCCTGCGGCGAGAAGGAGCCGGTGGACTACAAGGGGCTTCTGACGAAGGAGGGCTTTACCTATTCCGCCGACGAGCTTGAGGACTACGCCGCGATGGACGACGTAAAGGTATACGCTAACGACCTTCCCGAGCTTGACAAATACTTCGAGGGGCTGTGCGATTTGGGCGTAGCCTTCGGCGCGAACCAGATTTCCCCCTTCTTCGACGAAAACGTCGACTTTACCGCCGAATCCGCGGACATGAACGTACAGATTGCCCAGAGCATCGCGAAGCACTATAATATGTATGTTCTCGGCAACGAGCTTAAATCCGACCACTGCAATCCCGCGCCGGACACATATAACTTCGACGACGGCGACCGCCTCGTTGAATTCGGCAAGGCGATGGGCGCGAAGCTCCGCGGCCACACTATTGTCTGGCATTCTCAGGTCCCGCAGTGGTGGTTCAAGGCCGACCCGAACGACACTTCTTCGCTTCAGGACTGCTACCAAAACGGCACCCTCGCCTCGCGCGAGCAGCTCACCGAGAGGCTTGAAACCTACATCACCGAGCTTATGACCCACTTCAAGGACGACATAAAGATCTGGGACGTCTGCAACGAAGTCCTCAACGGCAGCGGAATCCGTCAGGTCGCCGACGATTCATACTGGGCCGAGATTATCGGCGACGTCGACGGCAACGGCTATGCCGACGACTATGTTGAAATCGCCTTCAACAAGGCGAGAGAGGTCGGCGGCGACGACTTGGTGCTGATGATTAACGACTTCAACCTCGAATGGCAGGATACAAAGGTAAACGCGATGTACGACATGGTTGAGAGAATGCTCCGCAAGGGCGTAAGAATCGACGGCGTCGGTTTCCAGTCCCACATCGGCCTCGACTGCAACGTCGCGAAGTACCGCAGCTGCCTCGAAAAAATCGCGAGCCTTTCGGAGGTTTACGACGAGTGCTTCCCCGAGTACAAGGGCAACTTCAGAATCCAGATTACCGAGCTTGATATGAACATGTACGTCGGCTCGCTTGCCGGCGAATACGGCTTCCACGTCTGGACCGACGAGGACTACGAGAAGCAGGCTCAGAAGTACGCCGAGCTCACCGAAATGTTCCTCGACCTCGCTCAGGAGGGCAAAATCGACGCGATAGTGTTCTGGGGAACCGACGACGAGAATTCGTGGCTCAACAACATGGACGGCAAGATGAGAAGAAACGCGGCACTTCTTGTCGACCGCGACCTTACGGTGAAGCCCTGCTTCTGGAGCGTCGCACGCGCCGCCGCTGCCCGCAAGGCTAACGGATAACAATCAAAATATTCCGACCCCCGTTCCTGCACAAGAGGAGCGGGGGAATTTTTTTCGCGGGAAGCGGCCGCCGTTCCCTATTTGGCTATTGACAACGGCGCGATTTTGTGATATAACGTTACCTAAGACTGATAGAGGCGCGGCTTGCCATCAGTAAGCGGAACATAAAAAAGTCTGCCGGGGACGTTTCGCTGAAAGGGGCGGCTGCCGAGGACGTTTCCGCGGCGGGAAACGGTTCGGCGAAGGGGTTTAACAGCCGTTTCGCTGTCGCACGAAGGTGCGGAGAGCTATCGCATATTGCGTTTGTGATTTTGCGAGCTCCGTTCAGCCCGCAATTTTTTGTATTGGAGCGATTCATGATGAAAAAAACCGTATTTATGGGAGCAGCCACCGCAATCATCACTCCGTTTAAAGACGGTCAGGTGGATTACGGGGCGTTCGGAAGGCTTATCGACTGGCAGATTTCGGAGGGAATAAGCGCGATTGTCGCCGCCGGAACCACCGGCGAGGGCTCGACGCTTACCGACGCGGAGCACCGCGAAGTAATCCGCTTTGCCGTCGAGCGCGCGGCGGGGAGGGTTCCGGTCGTCGCCGGAACCGGCTCGAACGACACCGCCTACGCGATTGAGCTTACAAAATTTGCCTGCGAAGCCGGCGCGGACGCGGTGCTTCTGGTGACGCCGTATTACAACAAGGCCACGCAGAAGGGGCTTATAAAGAGCTTCACGGCGGTTGCGGACGTTTCCGAAAAGCCGGTGATACTCTACAACGTCCCCTCGCGGACGGGCTGCAACATTCTTCCCGAAACGGCCTACGAGCTTTCAAAGCACCCGAATATCTCGGGAATAAAGGAGGCGAGCGGCGACCTCGCGCAGGTTGCGGAAATCGCGGCTCTCTGCGGCGACAGCCTCGACATCTACAGCGGCAACGACAACGAGATTGTCCCGGTGCTTTCTCTGGGCGGAAAGGGCGTAATTTCGGTGCTTTCAAACCTTATGCCCGCCGCGACCGACAAAATGTGCAGGGATTATTTCTCGGGAAATGTTGAGGAGGCCCGCCGAGCGCAGCTTAAGCTTCTGCCGCTTATTAACGCGCTCTTCTGCGAGGTAAACCCGATACCCGTGAAGGCGGCGATGGCGGAGATGGGCTACGGCGAGAACGAGCTCAGGCTGCCGCTCACGAAGATGGAGGTCGCCCACGAGGCGAAGCTCTTCGGGCTCATGCGCGAGGCCGGGCTTTTAGGCTGACGGCTTTCGGGGCACGGGAGGGCTTGGCGGCTGCCGGGGCTTTTTTGGGGCAGCTTTGCGCGCCTTACAGGGTTTCGCGCCTGCCGGGGTCGGGGCGAAGCCCTCAAACCGCCTGCGGCGGTTTGGCAGCCGCGCCTTCGGCGCGTCTGCGCGCGCCCTGCGGGCGCGCGGGGCTTCGCCCCCTGCACCCGCCCTCCCTCCCGCACCCCATACAAAAAATCCACCCAAATCAGGAGAACCCAATGCTGTACGACAATCTTGAAATAAAAAACGACCGGCTTTTCTTTGCCGGAAGGGATACCGTTGAGCTTGCGGAAAAATACGGAACGCCGCTCTATCTGATGGACGAGGAGCGAATCCGCGAAAACTGCCGGAGCTACCGCGAGGCGTTGAAGGGCTGTCTATGCCCCGAATCAAAGGCGATTTACGCCTCGAAGGCATGCTGCTTCGGGAAAATCTATAAAATCATCGCCGAAGAAGGCCTCGGCGCGGACGTTGTTTCGCCGGGGGAAATCTATACGGCATACAAGGCCGGTTTCCCGATGGAAAACGCCTATTTTCAGGGAAATAATAAGACCGACGGCGATATTGAGCTTGCGATGGACTGCGGGGTCGGATATTTCGTCTGCGACGGCACGGACGAGCTCGACGCGGTAGATAAAATCGCCGCGAAGAGGGGAGCGGTCCAGAAAATCCTCCTCCGCGTGACCCCGGGAATCGACCCGCACACCTACGACGAGGTCGCGACCGGCAAGGTCGACTCGAAATTCGGCGTTGCGATTGAAACCGGGCAGGCCCTCGAAGCCGTCCGGCACGCGCTTTCAAAGAAAAATCTGAGCCTTGAGGGAATACACTGCCACGTCGGCTCGATGGTGTTTGATTCCGACGTTTTTATACGCTCCGCCGCGATAATGACTGAGTTTATCGGCGAGATGAAAAAAATTCTCGGTTTTGAGGCAAAAATACTTGACCTCGGGGGCGGTTACGGGGTAAAATATTACGACGGACAGGGCGAAATCGACATTCCCGCGAATATACGCCTTGTCGCAAAATACGTCGCCGAAAAGGCGAAGGAAGTCGGCGTAAAGGTACCGTCGCTTCGGCTCGAGCCGGGAAGAAGCATTGTCGCCGACGCGGGAATCACGCTTTACACCGTCGGCTCCGTCAAAAAAATCACGGGGTACAAAAACTATGTTTCCGTCGACGGCGGAATGACAGACAATCCGCGCTACGCGCTCTACGGCTCGCGCTATACCGTTTTGACGGCGAATAAGCCGGAACCCCGGGAAACCCTCGCCGCCGACCTTGTCGGACGCTGCTGCGAATCGGGGGATATTATCCAGCCAGCGGTTGAATTTCCCGCCGATATAGGAAGGGGAGATATTGTCGCGGTGCTGACTACCGGCGCGTACAACTATTCGATGGCGTCAAACTATAACCGCGTTCCCCGTCCTCCGGTCGTAATGCTTTCGGGCGGAAGCGACTATGTCGCCGTAAAGCGCGAAACCCCCGACGACCTGATTATGAACGACGTTTTGCAGCTCTTTCGGGGAATATGAACCGCGGCCTTGGGCAAAAGGCGCGGCGGGGAAAGCTCCTTTCCTGCGCCCACCCGCCCGCCCCTCCCACTCCCCGCATCCCCCCCGCTTTCCCCGCCGCGCCCCCGAATACGCATGCTTATACCCACATAAACCATTAAAAAGGAGTTGATTTTCCGTGAAATTCACGAAGATGCACGGCATAGCGAACGACTATGTATACATAAACTGCTTTGAGGAAAAAATCGGCGACCCGCAGTCGCTTTCGGTGAAGCTCTCCGACAGGCGGCGTTCGGTGGGCGGCGACGGGATAATTTTAATCTGTCCGTCCGAAATCGCCGACTTTAAAATGCGAATCTTCAACGCCGACGGCAGCGAAGGAAAAATGTGCGGCAACGGCGCGAGATGCGTCGGAAAATTCGTCTACGACAAGGGCCTTACCAAAAAAACAACCGTCACCCTCGAAACCCTCTCCGGGATAAAAACCTTGCGGCTCCATGTTTCGGGCGGCAAGGTCGACAGCGTAACCGTCGACATGGGCAAGGCGAGCTTTCGGGCCGCCGACGTTCCGGTTATCTGCGAGTGCGAAGAGATGGTATACGTCCCGATTGTCGTCGCGGAAGCATATGCCAACGCCACGGCTGTTTCAATCGGGAACCCGCACTGCGTAGTTTTTACCGACGAGGACGTAGAGCACCTCGACCTTGAGAAAATCGGCCCCGCCTTTGAGCATAACGAGATGTTCCCCGAGCGGGTGAACACCGAGTTTGTCAACGTTATCGATTCAAAGACCTTTGTTATGCGCGTCTGGGAAAGAGGAAGCGGCGAAACAATGGCCTGCGGCACGGGCGCGTGCGCGGTTGCGGCCGCCGCCGTAAAGGTCGGAATCGCCCCCGCCGATGAAAAGCTCACGGTTAAGCTCCGGGGCGGCGACCTCGAAATAACCGTTTCCCGCGACTTCGATATAACAATGACCGGCCCCGCCGAAACCGCCTTTGAAGGCGAAATCCCCGACTGAGGCTTACCGCTGAATCCCCGGCGCGGCGGGAGGAGCTCCCTTCCTGCGCCCCACCCGCCAACCCCTTCGCCTTTAAATGCACCCCCCGCTCCTCCCGCCGCGCCTCACATACTACCCCGAAAGGATCAAACCATGAAAATCAACGAAAACTACAAAAACGTCAAAAAAAGCTATCTTTTTATTGAAATCGCCCACCGCCTGCGCGAGTATACATCGCAAAACCCCGGCGCGGACATCATTAAAATGGGAATTGGCGACGTAACGCTTCCGCTCGCACCGGCCGTAATCGAGGCAATGCATAAGGCCGTCGACGAAATGGGGAAAAAGGAAACGTTTCGCGGATACGTCGACGACAACGGCTATGACTTCTTAATTAACGCAATAAAAGGCTACTATGAAAAATTCGGCGTGGACCTCGACTATTGGGAAATTTTTGTATCGGACGGCGCAAAATCCGACCTCGGAAACATTCTCGATTTGTTCTCTCAGGACAACACCGTCCTCGTAACCGACCCGGTTTACCCGGTTTATGTCGATACAAACGTCATGTCGGGAAGAAAAGTGATTTTCGCCGACGCGAACGAGGAAAACGGCTTTTTGCCGATGCCCGACCCGAAGATTAAGGCGGATATAATCTATCTCTGCACCCCGAATAACCCGACCGGGGCCGCCTATACCCGTGCGCAGCTCAAGGAATGGGTGGACTATGCGAGGGCGAACGGCGCGGTTATTCTTCTTGATTCCGCATACGAAGCGTTCGTCACAGACCACGACGTTCCGCATTCGGCGTATGAAATCGAGGGCGCAAGGGAGTGCGTGATCGAGTTCTGCTCGCTTTCAAAGACCGCGGGATTTACGGGAACGCGCTGCGGCTACACGATTGTTCCGAAAACGCTTAAGGCGGACGGCGACCTAAACGCTATGTGGCTAAGGCGGCAGACCACCAAGTTCAACGGCGTGGCTTACGTCGTTCAGCGCGCCGCCGAGGCTGTTTTCAGCGACGAGGGGCAGCGGCAAATCCGCGAAAACATCGCCTATTATCAGGAAAACGCGAAAATTCTGATGTCCGGCCTCGACAGGTGCGGAATCAGGTATTTCGGCGGAAAGAATTCGCCCTATATCTGGCTAAAATGCCCCTGCGGCATGGGCTCTTGGGAATTTTTCGACAAGCTTCTTAAGGAAGCGAACGTCGTCGGCACGCCCGGCGAGGGCTTCGGCGAAAACGGCAAAGGCTATTTCCGTTTAACGTCCTTTTCCACCCATGAAAAGACCGCCGAGGCCGCGGAGAGAATCATAAAGCTTGTAAACAGCTTGTAAAAATTTCGGCGCAGCCCGCCGCGCTATGTCGGGCTGCGCCATTATTCAAGGAGGAAAAACATGAAAACGTTAAAAAGCTTTTTCCCGCAGTTTTTCGGGGGAGCGGGCTCCGGCCTTCTAATCGGCATCGGCGGAACGGTGTTTTTAAGCTGCGAGAACAGGGTAGTCGGCGCGGTTCTCTTCACCGTCGCGCTTTTGTCGATTTGCTATCTTAACCTTTATCTTTATACCGGAAGAATCGGCTTTGTCGTCGAGGGCTTCTCAAAGAGAACCGCCTGCGAGCTTGCCGTCGGACTTTTGGGAAACTTTATCGGAGCGACCCTCACCGGGCTTTTGGTGAGCTACGCACGACCGGCGATAGTCGAAAATGCCCAAGCCGCCTGCCAAACGAGGCTCGACAACGGGATTCTGCGGGCGTTCACGCTCGGCTGCCTCTGCGGGGTTCTGATGTTTGCGGCGGTGAAAACCTATAAAAACGGCTCGCCGCTCGGGGTATTGTTCTGCATACCCGTGTTTATTCTCTCCGGCTTTGAGCACTCGATTGCGGATATGTTTTACTTCACCCTTGCGGGAATGATTGATTTCGCGTATCTCGGATTCATTCTCTCGGTAATCGCGGGAAACACCGTCGGCGCGATAGTGCTTGCCGCCCTCTGGAAAACCGCGAACAAGGCTTAGTCTGCGCGTTTCAGCGGGCTTTCCGGAAGAGGACCGGCGCGGGGACTCCGCTCCTTTTCTGCGCCCCACCCGCCCACCCCTCCGCCCTTAAATGCACCTACCCGCTCCGTCCCCGCGCCTA
>CANPZQ010000035.1 GCA_947588775.1 uncultured Clostridia bacterium | reverse complement strand
CCGCCTAAAATGAGTATATCGAGTTTCATGGGATTTCTGAAAGGAAAGAGCAGTATGATGATATACGAAAGGTGGGGGAATCTGAAAATGAAGTATCGAAACCGAGAATTCTGGTGCAGAGGATACTATGTAGATACGGCAGGTAAGAATGCAAAAAATATTGAGGCATACATCAGGAATCAGCTTGAAGAAGACAGGTTGAGCGACCAGATGAGTTTCAGTGATTATGACCCGTTAACGGGTAGCAAGTAACATAAGAAATGCAAGGGCCGGACCGAACCAACGCCTTTAGGCGTGGCCAGTAGAACAGGGCTTTGCCCGTCAGAGACCCCCCGGCTACGCCGGGGGATATTTATTATTTGATGGGGGAAGGCGCGGCGAATGGGGCGGGGTGGGAGGGTGGGTGGCGGGCAGGAAGCTTGGGTGGGCGCAGAAAAGGAGCCCCATTCGCCGCGCCGGGGTCAGCTGAAAGCCCGGACAGGGCGACACAACCTCCTATGAGGAGGGGAAAACAACCCTCCGCATAACAATCGACACCTCTCCCTCAATATTTCACAACAACAAAAATCCCCCGGCACTCCCACTTACCGAGAAATCCCTTCCCTACTCCTCCCCACCCCTCTCCATTCTCTCAACCGTCCGGCAAAGGCGGCCGAAGCGGTCGGGCTTCAGGGAAAGCGGGCCGTCGCACATCGCGTGCTCGGGGTCGGCGTGGACCGTGACGACGATTCCGTGCGCACCGGCGGCGACGGCGGCAAGCGCGAGCGGTTCGACGAGGGCATACTTTCCCGAGGCGTTCGACGGGTCGAAAAGCACCGGCAGATGGCTCAGGCTCTTAAGGACCGGCGCGGCGGAGATGTCCATAGTGAACGCGGTCTGCGGCTCGAAGGTCCTTATACCCCGCTCGCAGAGGATTACCTGCGGGTTTCCGCCCGACATTATGTATTCCGCGCTCATCAGAAGCTCCTCGTAGGTCGCGGAAACGGCGCGTTTCAGCAAAACAGGCTTGCCGCTCTTCCCGAGCGCGCGCAAAAGCTCGTAGTTTCGCATGTTCCTGCCGCCGACAATCAGCATGTCTACGCCGTCGAAGAGGTCGAGCTGGGAGGATTCCGCGATTTCCGCGGCTATCGGAAGCCCGGTTTCCCGCTTTGCATCTTTAAGATACTCCACTCCCTCGGCGCGAAGGCCTTGAAATGAATATGGCGAAGTCCTCGACTTGAACGCGCCGCCCCAGAGAATGTCCGCGCCGGCTTCCTTTAAAATTTTTGCAAGGGAGCAAATCTGCTCGCGGGATTCCACCGCGCCGGGGCCGGCGATTTTCACAACGCGCTTTCCGCCGACCTCGACGCCGCCGACGTTCACGACGGTGTCCTGCGGGTGGAATTTTCTGTTTGCATTCTTGTACGGCTCCTGCACGCGCCTGACGGATTCAACGATGTCGAGGGCGGAAATCAGGTCAATGTCGACCGCCGAGGTATCGCCGACAAGGCCGAGAATGGTCTGCTGCGCGCCGACGGTCGTGCGGACGTCTATACCCTTCGCCTCGAGCCATGTCATAAGCCCGCGCAACTGGGTTTTATCGGGGTTTGGTTTAAGGATTACTATCATGGTGTGAACCTCCGGGGTGTTTTTGGGGGAGTGGTAGGTGGGGGAGAGAGGGGCGCGGGGACGGAGCGGGGGAAAGCGGGAATTGCGGGGGGCGGGTGGGTGGGACAAGCCCAACCAGCGGAGTCCCCGCGCCCCCATTCGCGACGAATCCCACCCCCGGAGCCGCAGGCGGAGCGGGGTGGGGTGAGGAACGAATCCAGTCAGAGACACAAAGGCCGGGAGTCGGAATTCGGGAGGAAAGAGCCGCAGTTTAGTGCGCCTAACCGAATCCGACAGCCGTTCTTCGGCAGAAACGCAAAAGGCATGGCGCAGACTTTATCGCAAAGCTGCCGGGCCATTCTGCCATGTGGCCGTCGCGGCGGAGAAAGCTCGTGCGTCGGCCCCACCCGCCCACCCCCCAAACCTTCCCTCAATCCCCCCGCTTTCTCCGCCGCTCCTACCCTACCCTCTATCACTCATAATCCACAACATTGACCCAATTCAGCAGGAATTCTCTCTCCCTCTCGTTCCCCTTGACCGACTGTGAGGCCGCGACTATCGGCATCCACTTCTGGACGTACTGCTTCGCGGTGTCGGACTTTCGGCAGAACAGGTCGAGATACTTCTTCGCGGTGTCAAATTCGCCGTTCAGGCAGAACAGCAGATATGTCCTCGCCGCGTCGGCGGAGGCGTTGCCCTGAGTGGCATGCGCCCAGTCGATGATATAGGGCGTGCCGTCCGAGGTGATGATTACGTTTGACGGGTTGAAGTCGCCGTGGCAGACTTTGTTGTGCTTCGGCATTCCGTCAAGCCTTACGTGCAGCTCGTACCTCGTGGTCGCGTCGAGCTTGGTCTGCGAAATTTTGGAATTCATCTTGTCCTTAAGCTTGTTAAGCATCGGGCAGGTCTTGCTCTGGATTGCAACCTGAATGTCAACAAGCTGCTCAAGGTATTCGTCCTTCTTCTCGGGATTTTCCGCCATAAGCTCGGCGAGCGTTTTGCCCTCGATATACTCCGAAACGATAGCCCACCTGCCGTCGATGGTTGTTACCTCCAAAAGCTTCGGGATATTTATTCCCGTTTCCTCTATTCTCGCCTGATTGAGGGCCTCGTTCAGGATATTCGCCTTTGAATACCCCTCGACAAAGAGCTTCACGCATCTGTCGCCGTCGCGGTAAACCGTCTTTGTCGCCCTTTCGGCGATAACGTTTTCAAGCTTCATAATCTCAGTTCTCCTCCTTCCACTGCTTTCCGTAATACGCGTTAAGATACATCTGTTTAATCTCGCTCATTAAAGGATACCTCGGGTTCGCGCCGGTGCATTGGTCGTCGAACGCGTTTTCCGTCATCTCGTCGAGCCTTTCAAGGAAGTCCTTTTCGTCCGGCGCATAGTCGCGTATCGTCGGCTTTATTCCGATTTTCTCCTTAAGTCCGTCAATCGCCTTTATAAGGTTCTCAACCTTTTCGGCGTCGTCCTTTCCGCCGATTCCGAGGCTTTCGGCGACTTCCGCATATCTGCGGCGCGCGTGCGGATATTCATACTGCGGGAAGGTTCCCATCTTCGCTGGGGCCTCCGCCGAATTGAACCTTATAACCTCGTCAATCAAAAGCGCGTTCGCGATTCCGTGCGCGATATGGTGATACGCCCCGAGCTTATGCGCCATCGAATGGCATACCCCCAAAAACGCGTTCGCAAACGCCATTCCCGCCATGGTCGCGGCGTTCGCCATCTTCTCTCTCGCCCTGACATTGCTTCCGTCCTCATAGGCTATGGGCAGATACTCGAAAATAACCTTGAGAGCCTGAAGCGCGAGCCCGTCGGTATAGTCGGTCGCCATGACCGAAACGTATGCCTCGAGCGCGTGGGTGACTGCGTCGATTCCCGAGGCGGCGGTAAGCCCCTTCGGCGCGGACATGTGAAAATCGGTGTCTATAACCGCCATGTCGGGCAGCAGCTCGTAGTCCGCAAGGGGATATTTAACCCCTGTGGTTTCGTCGGTAATTACCGCAAACGGCGTTACCTCCGAGCCGGTGCCGGCGGAGGTCGGAATTGCGACGAAATACGCCTTTTCGCCCATCTTCGGGAAACTGTAAATCCTCTTTCTGATGTCGGAGAAGCGCATAGCCATGTCTGCAAAGTCCGCTTCCGGGTGCTCGTAGAGCACCCACATTATCTTCGCCGCGTCCATCGCCGAGCCGCCGCCGAGCGCGATTATAACGTCCGGCTCAAAGCTTCTCATCGCCTTCGCGCCGGCCTTTGCCGAAGCGAGGGTCGGGTCGGGCTCTACGTCGAAGAAGGAGGTGTATTCGACCCCGAGCTCCGAAAGCTTATCCTCAATCGGCTTCGAGTAGCCGTTTTTGTAAAGGAAGCTGTCGGTAACGATAAACGCTCGCTTTTTGCCCATCTCGGAAAGCTCCGAAAGAGCCGTGGGCAGGCAGCCCTTTTTGATATATACCTTTTCGGGTGCGCGGAACCAGAGCATATTCTCTCTCCTTTCGGCAACTGTCTTTATATTGAGGAGGTGCTTTACGCCTACGTTTTCGGAAACCGAGTTGCCGCCCCACGAGCCGCAGCCGAGCGTCAAAGACGGCGCGAGGCGGAAGTTGTAAAGGTCGCCGATGCCGCCCTGCGACGACGGGGTATTGACCAAAATACGGCAGGTTTTCATTCTTTCGGCAAATTCGGAAAGCACCCCGCCCCGCGTTTTCGGATTGAGATAAATCGACGAGGTATGCCCGAAGCCGCCGTCGGCGATGAGCCGCTCCGCTTTCTTAAACGCGTCCTCAATATCCGAGGCTCTGTACATAGCGAGAACCGGCGAGAGCTTTTCGTGGGCAAATTCCTCCGAAAGCTCGACGCTTTCGACCTCGCCTATTAAAATTTTCGTGTTCGCGGGAACCTTGACCCCGCAGAGCTCCGCGATTGCCGGGGCGGTCTGACCGACGATTTTTGCGTTTAACGCTCCGTTTATAATCATCGTATGGCGAACCTTGTCGGTTTCCTCGGGATTCAGGAAATAGCAGCCCCGGCGGCTGAATTCCTCCTTAACGCTGTCGTAAACGCCGTCAAGGACGATTACCGACTGCTCCGAGGCGCAAATCATACCGTTATCGAAGGTTTTGGAGTGGATAATCGAGTTTACGGCGAGGAGTATATCCGCCGAATCGTCGATAATCGCAGGGGTGTTTCCCGCGCCTACGCCGAGGGCGGGCTTGCCGCTCGAATACGCGGACTTTACCATTCCTGCGCCGCCCGTCGCAAGGATTATATCCGCCTCGCGCATCAGTAGATTCGTCATCTCGAGGGTCGGAACGTCAATCCACGCGATTATGTTTTCGGGGGCTCCCGCCGCGACCGCCGCTTCAAGGACTATTTTCGCCGCCTCGACGGTGGATTTTTTCGCCCTCGGGTGAGGGCTGATGATAATTCCGTTTCGGGTTTTAAGGGATATGAGCGTCTTGAAAATCGCGGTGGAGGTCGGGTTGGTGGTAGGAATAACCGCCGCGATAACGCCGATAGGCTCCGCGACCTTCATAATTCCGCCCGATTTGTCCTCCTCGATTACGCCGCAGGTTTTCGTGTCCTTATACTGATTGTAAATATACTCGGCGGCGTAGTGGTTTTTAATAACCTTGTCCTCGACGACGCCCATTCCGGTTTCTTCGACCGCCATCTTCGCGAGCGGGATTCTTGCGCGGTTTGCCGCCGTCGCCGCCGCGAGGAAGATTTTGTCGACTTCCTCCTGAGAGTATTCCGCAAACCTTTGCTGCGCCTCGCGAACGCGCCGCAGAACCTCTTCAAGCTTCGGAACGCTGTCTACGGGTTCGTACTTTTTGATTTCCATATAACTCCTCCTTAAAATATTTGCATATAACCGTTATAATTCCCGCTCGTCATAGCATTCTCCGTCAAGGGTGAGCCAGCGGAGGGTTTTATCCTCCCAGAGGATATATCCGCGCCTGCTCTGCTCCTTCGGAATGGAAACCGAGCCGGGATTGAGGTATAAAACGCCGTTTTCGGCGGTGTTGTCGGGAACATGGGTGTGGCCGTAAAAAACTATGTCTATCCCTTTGAGCGGCAGGTTATCCATGTTTTTATGCCCGTGGATTGCGAGCGCGGTAACGCCGCCGTTTGAGATAATCGCGGTTTCGGAGGTTATCGGGAAATTAAGAACCATTCCGTCGACCTCGCTGTCGCAGTTTCCGCGTATACAGATTATTCTGTCGGCGTATTCATTGAGCATATCCGCAACAGCCTTCGGGTCGTAGCCGCCCGAAAGCCCGTTTCGCGGGCCGTGGTAGAGAATATCCCCGAGCAAAAGAAGCCTATCCGCCCCGGATTTGTCGAACCGCTCCAGAAGGCGGCGGCAGTGCTCCGCCGAGCCGTGAATGTCAGACGCTGTAATTATTTTCATCAGAACGCCTCCGATTTATGCCTTTATCGCTTCTTAATATAGCAGACAAAAGCGGCAAAGTCAATATAACCGCGCTGTTTCAGCATTTGCAACAAAAAATTCTGACTTAGCGTTTGCTTAGTCGGAAATTTTATCACTGCCCGCCGCCGGCCTGAACGGTTTTATAAATATCGAGGAGGATTTTCACCGCCCCGGGGCTGTTCGGGTCGTCCTTCAAAAGCCGCAGGGCTTCGAGAATATCGCCGGAATAGGGCAGAACCGCCTCGCGGTTTATCAGCATTGCTTCCGAAACCTTATAGCACGCCTGCGCCGTCAGGGTATCGACGTCGGAGGAGAGCTTCGGGTTCATGTCGGCTCTTAGGTCGGATTCGGTAATAAGCACCGAATAGGCGTGGAACTGCTCCGCGGCGGCGTTCCAGTCGCTGAGCTCCCCGCCCGAGACGTAGTCCTCCATCGCCTCGACGGCGGCGGTAAGGTGGGATTCGGAATAGAGCCTGCTCCACTTTATATACCTTCCGATGTCGAGCTTCGACGACAGCATGAATATACAGAAAACCATCGCCGTTATAAGCAGCGCGAATATAAGAAGCTTAGTCTTTGTCGACCTCGGAATCCTCATAGGCAGTCCCCCTTTTTCCGGGAATTTTTAAACGCGGGAAATTCGACGAAAAGCGGCGGTTTGCGCTTGACAAATCCCCGCGCCGTGGTATAATATAAGTAAGTGAGGGAACCCGACGGGTTGCTGAACGTGTGACTATGCGTCAGTTAAACTGACAGGAGCCGCTTGTGTGTCAGACAAACGGCTCACTTTTTTTCATCGCGCTTCGATATGTAAATCAAAAGGTCGAAAACGAACCTCATGATGCTGCAAACGTCGGCAACAATTTCAAGAAAAGCTGTCTTAATCTGCACAATAACCTCCCTTCGGCACTTACTCCTACGGGCAATGTGCAAGCAATGCGCAGAAATTGCCCAAAGGGCATTTCATGCAACACGCCGTTTTCCGCTTTTTTCGCTTTCACGAATCGGGCGGGGTTCCCTTAACGTAACAATAGCATATCCGGCGTAATTTGTCAAATCCCCGGTGCTTCGGTACCGGGGATTTTTTTATTCCGCTATCTTCGTCTTAGTAGGCTTTTCCCCAGACGACCATGCATTTTGCGGGCTTGCCGCAGCATACGCACTTGTCGTCGATCTGCTCCTGCTCGAAGGGAATGCAGCGCGAGCCCGCGCCGGTCAGCTCCTTGACCTTTTTCTCGCATTCCTCGTCGCCGCACCACATCGCCTTGACGAAGCCGTCGCCGCGTTCCGCCAAAACCGAGTTGATTTCGTCCGTGCTGCAGCAGGCGTATGTTCTGCGCTTCTGATTTTCGAGGGCCTTTTCGTACATTCCGTCGTGGACGGCCTGAAGCCTCTCTTTTACCCCTTCGACAAGCTCGCTGAGCGGGATAAACGTCTTATTTCTGTTGTGGCGTTCAACCGCTACGCAATGGCCCTCCTCGATGTCGCGCGGGCCGATTTCTATTCTCAGCGGCACGCCCTTCATCTCGTATTCGGAATACTTCCAGCCCGGCGACTGCTCCGAATCGTCAAGCTTTACGCGGATTCCGGCGGCCTTAAGCTCCTCGTAGAGCTCGTTTGCCTTTTCAAGAACGCCCTCCTTGTGCTGAGCGACGGGGATTATAACTGCCTGAATCGGCGCGACGGCCGGCGGCAGGACAAGTCCGTTGTCGTCGCCGTGGGTCATTATAATCGCGCCTATGAGGCGGGTCGTAACGCCCCACGAGGTCTGATGAGGCACGCAGACGGTGTTGTTTTTGTCGGTATAGGTGATGCCGAAGGCCTTCGCGAAGCCGTCGCCGAAATAGTGGGAGGTTCCGGCCTGAAGGGCCTTGCCGTCATGCATCAACGCCTCGATGGCATAGGTAGAAACCGCGCCGGCGAACTTGTCGCTCTCGGTCTTTTTACCCTTTATTACCGGCATCGCAAGGGACTGCTCGCAGAAGTCGGCGTAGACGTTGAGCATTCTCTCGGTTTCTTCAATAGCCTCCTCCGCGGTGGCGTGGACGGTGTGGCCCTCCTGCCATAAAAATTCGCGGGAACGCAAAAACGGGCGGGTGGTTTTTTCCCATCTTACGACCGAAACCCACTGGTTATAGAGCTTCGGAAGGTCGCGGTAGCTGTGGACGATATTGGCGTAGTGCTCGCAGAAAAGGGTTTCTGAGGTCGGACGGACGCAGAGGCGTTCCTCAAGCTTTTCGGAGCCGCCGTGAGTTACCCAAGCAACCTCGGGCGCGAAGCCCTCGACATGGTCCTTTTCCTTGTTGAGGAGGCTCTCGGGAATGAACATCGGCATACAGACGTTCTCATGGCCGAGCTCCTTGAAGCGGGCGTCGAGGATTTTCTGCATGTTCTCCCAGATGGCGTAGCCGTATGGGCGGATAACCATGCAGCCTTTGACCGAGGTGTATTCAATCAGCTCGGCCTTTTTGACGATGTCGGTGTACCACTGCGCGAAATCCTCGTCCATAGAGGTGATTGACGCGACTAATTTTTCATTTTTTGCCATAATAATTCTACTCCTGTTAATATTTAATTTTGATTATACTATTTGTTATCGCCATCGGCGGGATTTTCCGAAATTTTTTCATCCTCCACCCTTTCGGGTCGCGGCTCCGGGATTTCCGGAGAATTGTCCGGGGAGGGGTTGTCGGGGTCGTCGGGCTTGCGGCGTTTGTCGATAAACGCGGCGAGCTTCGGGGTCAGAAGAACGATTACATATACCCCGGCAAGAAGTATGAACAGCTTGAGGAAGAACATTCCCCATACACCGAGTGCCATGGGCGGGAGGCTCCTTTCGTTTGGGATTGTTGGTTGTTGAGGGGTGTGATTGCAGCGCGACGGAAAAAGCGGGGATGGGGCAGGAAAGTGTGGGGGCGGGTGGGTGGGACCGACGCAACAGCTTTTTCCGCCGCGCGGGCTCACGCGCAAAGGTCGGGAGGGGGACGGTATGCGGGAAAGCTTCGGTTCCCCCTCCCCTCGGGGGGGAGGGGGACGAACGGGCTTTGGGTTCGCGGGAGCTTTGCAGGGGGTGAGGGGTACTCAAGATAGCACGAGCGCAGCGAGTTCCTTTTGGGGCTTGGGCGGTATGCCGAGGCTTTTAGCCCGACCCTCACCCATCCCCGCTCCGCCTGCGGCTCCGGGGGACGGGATTCGGCTCGGGCCGGGGCGCGGGGCCTCCGCTGTTTTCGTCAGTCCCCCCCCCCCCCCCCCAAAGCTTTTGCAAATCTCCCCGCTCCGTCCCCGCGCCCCCTCTCAACTCCCTTCCTTCTCCCCCTCTTCCCTTTTCATCCCGTTAAGCACCTGAAGCCCTATCGGCAGGGCGATTATAAACGCAAGCGCGTCGGCGCACATCTGCGCAAGCTCAAGTCCAAGAAGCGGGTCGCCGCCGAAAATCTTTATCAAAAGCGGAAGCCCTAAAACGCATGGTATGAACGTAAGCCCCTGACGCGTCATCGCGACGAGGGTGGCCCGCCCGGTCATTCCGATGTTCTGGAGCATCATGTTTGAGAGCGTCACCCAGGACATCAGCGGGAAAATTATAAGCTGCGAGCGAAGCGTGAACGCCGCTATCGATTGCGCAAGCTCGGAAGAGCCCGCAAGCGCGGCCGTGATTGGGCGGGCGAAGATTACTCCGAGAGCCGCGAGCGCGACAAGCACCAAAAACGACAGCCTGAAGCAGAAATAATACGCCTCGCGGACGCGGCCGTACTTTTTCGCGCCGTAGTTGAAGCCGCAGACGGGCTGGAAGCCCTGTCCGAAGCCGATAAGAGCCGAAGCCGCAAAGTTCATCAGCTTTGAAACGCCGGTCATCGCCGCCTGGACCGCGTCTATCATTTCGCCGCTTGAAATATATATTCCGACGGCATGATTAAGCGTCGTGGTCGCGATACTCGCAAGCCCCTGACGGACCAGAGAGGGCAGGCCGCCCTGAATTATACCTTTAAAGTAGTATGGCTTAAAGGACATGTTTTTTAGGCGGATTTTTATATTGTCGCTGCGGTAAATTCCAATCAAAAGCACTGCGAAGCTCACAAGCTGGCTCAGGCCCGTCGCAAGGGCCGCGCCGCCCACGCCCATTCCGATGCCGAACGGCATTGTGATTGCGCCGCCGAAGAGCGTGTCGCCCTTTTTGAAGATGAAGAGCGGGTCGAGGATTATATTTAAGATTGACCCCGAGGTAAGCCCGAGCATCGCGAAAAACGCGTTGCCCTGCATTCTCAGCTGGTTATTCATAACTATCGCCCCGGTCATGAACGGCGCGGCGTAGAGAATCCATTTCATATAGTCGACGGAAGCGGAGGCTGTCGCCTCGGTTTTCGCCCCGAGAAGCGAAACAAACTGGCTTCGGAAGGCCGTTCCAAGAACGCATATCAACAGCCCGAAAATCACGGCGTAGCCGAAGCCAGTCGCCGCCATCGTTTCCGCGTCGGCATAGTCCCGGCGGCCGAACGCGCGGGAGATATAGTTTCCAGAGCCGTGGCCGCAGAAGAATCCGAAGGACTGTATTATCGCCATCAGCGGGAAAACTATCCCGACTGCGGCAATCATCGAGTCGCTTTCAAGCTGGCGGACGAAGAAGGTATCCGCGAGGTTGTAAAACGACGTGACGAGCATACTTATAATCGTCGGGACGGCGAGCGTCGCGACGAGCTTGTCGACGGGCTCGGTGGTCATTCGTATGTATTTTGCTTCCGACGCCGCGTTTTGTGCGGCGAGTTTTTTGTCGTCCATTTGTGGGTATGGCTCCTTTTTTGAGGGGATTTTGTGTGGGGGTGGGGTGGGAGGGGCGCGGGGGCGGAGCGGGAGGAACGCGGAAGGGTGGGTGGGCGGGTGGGTGGGACAGACGAAATTAGCGGAGGCCCCGCGCCGCCTGAGCCGAATCCCGCCCCCCGAAGCCCCCTTGCGGGGCTGAGCGGGGGTGGGTGAGGGTCAGGCTTTCAGCCGGATAGAAGCACAAAAACTTCAGAGGATAGAAGCGCGTAATCCGGTTTCGGAAAAAGCCAAGCCCCCTGCAAAGGCCCGAACCTCACCCGTCCTCGCTCCGCCTGCGACTCCGGGGGACGGATTCGGCTTAGGCGGGGGTTGGGCGCGCGGAACGCAATAGTTCTCTGCGCCGCCGACCGCCGCGGCGGAGAAAGCTCCTGCGTCGGTCCCACCCTCCCGCCCCCGTCATTTCCTGCCCTGTCCCCGCTTTCTCCGCCGCGCTTCTTTTAAATGGTTAGAACGTTAGAGCGTTAGAAGATAGAGAAGGTCATCGCGATAACTCGGGAAAGAGCGGGCGCGGGGACGGAGCGGGAGGAACGCAGGAAAGTGGGTGGGCGGGCGGGTGGAACAGCCCCGGCCGGCTCCGTCCCCGCGCCCCATTCGTGACAACCCCGCCCCCCGAAGCCCAACGGGCTGAGCGGGGGTGGGCGAGGAACGAATCCGGTAAGAGCCGCAGAATTCAAAAGTCGGAAATCAGAACGAAAGAGCCGCAGCTCAGCGTGCCAAACCAAAATCCGCCCTCCGCCATCTCCCCGCTCTACCTCACCGCGTCAATCAGCCCCTTGAACCCGTAATTTTTGAAAATACTCTTATAGTACCCCACCTCGTCGGCTATCATCGCGTCGATGGCGCGCATTCCCAGAAGCTCCACCGGAGCGCGGTTGTCCGTCATTATTTTTTCGCCGGCGGAATACTTCTCAAGCCTTTCGGAAATCCTCCCCATCAGCGCGCTGAGCTGTTCGTTTTGCTCCATTGCGGCGTTTTCGGACATTTTTTCCAAAAGCCCGCCTCCGCATGCCGCGAAAAGCTCGACGTTAGTCGTGTTGCCAACGTCGGCGGTGTAAACCTCGTCGAATACCGCCGAAACGGTGTCCGAAAGATAGTCGTTTATTCCCCCGCCGCCGGTGCGCATGTTCATATTCATAACCATAACGCCGCCGTCGCGAAGGTGGTTTTTAACAAGCGTGAAAAATTCCACGGTCGACATCTGAAACGGGATTGTTATATCCTGATACGCGTCGACCATTATAATGTCGTAGCTCTTGTCGGTCGCGTTCAGAAACGCCCTGCCGTCGTAAAGCGTAACCTCTACGCTCTCGGGGAGCTGAAAATAGCTCCTTGATAGGCCGATTATCTTTTCGTCTATTTCAACACCCTCAAAAGTGAGATTGTCGAAGTACCGCGAACACTGCGTAGCATAGGTCCCCGTCCCCATTCCGAGAATCAAAACGTCAAGGGAATCCTTTTCGTATACCCCGGCCATGTACGGAGCCGCCATCGCGTAGTCGTAGTACATTCCGGTTAAACCGCCGGATTTTTCAAGCATCGACTGAACGCCGAATAGCACGTTTGTTGATAAAATAACCGCGTCGTCGTCCTCCGTAACCTGCAAATAGTTGTAGACGGATTCCCCCTCGTACTCGATGTCGTCCTGCCAGAACGCGAAGCTCGACTTCGCCCCGAAAACGCAGCAGAGAATCATCACGACGACCGCGGCGGCGATTTGCAGAAGCTTCTTTTTTTCGGAGAGAAAATATACCGCCGCGAGCAGAAGAAGTATCCCCGCAAAAATCAAAAACGTTGCCGACGTCCCCACGGAGGGAATCGTCACAAAGGTCGGAACGAAGGTCCCGATAATGCTTCCTACGGTGTTGGAAGCGTTGAGAAGCCCGACCGTTCGGCCGCTTTTGTCAAGGCTGTCGACGGTATATTTGACAAGGGAGGGCGTAACCGTTCCCAAAAGAAAAAGCGGAAAGACGAAAATTATCATACACGCCGCGAACGCCGCCCAAATCAGCAGGTTTGTATTCACCGCAAAAATCATCACGGCGGAAATCCCGACGATTATGTACTTCCCGAGCACCGGAATCGCCGCGAGCCATACCGCGGAAATCAGCACGCGGATATAGAGCCTGTCGGGGTCGGGGTTTTTGTCGGCCGCCCGCCCGCCGTAGATGTTCCCGAGAGCCATCGCAATCATAATGGTGCCGATTATAATCGTCCAGACAATCTGCGAGGAGCTGAAATACGGTGCCAGCAGCCGCGACGCGCCGAGCTCGACAGCCATCACCGACATCCCCGCAAAGAACTCGGTGAGATAGAGGTAGACTTTATTTTTCAGGATAGATTTCTGCATAATTTTTCCTTTCGCCGCAGCCAAAATGCTCATATGGGGATATTATACTCTTTTTATGGGGAAACGTCAAGCGGGGGAGGGGGGTGGGAGTGGCCGAAGCGGCCACATTATAAAAAATTTTTGCCTGATGATTCGCCGCTACTAACCGTTTTCCATTAACTGCTTTGGGCTTAAATGTGGGCGGATGGAACGCTCCCCACCCGCCCCCTTGACCTCCCCGAAAAAATCTGCTAAAATAAATACACATTATTTTCGGAGGCGTTGTCCATGCATAAGTTCACGAAAATTTTCATCGCGGCGGCGGCGGTTGTCGTTGCTGCGCTCGTCGGGTGGTACGCGCTCCAGTCCTACGGCTTCAATCACCCGAAAATCGAGGTTACGTTCGTCACCGTCGACGGCGAGGGCGGCTCCTACACCGTTCCGCAGTTCACGCTCGAGGAAAATTCGAGCTGGGGCGTTTCCGAGGAGTGGGATTCCCGCTATTTCGAGGTTTACGACGTTATCGACAAAATGATTTCCGCCTGCAAGTCGCACGCCTCCGACAGCCCGTATTTCTTTGACAGCAGCGTCTATAACGCCGACGGGCGGACCTTCTTCGCGCTCGACGGATACTATACCGAAAACGGCGAAAAAAAGGACGTTCACGAGGAATACTCCGTCGATTTTATCCTGACCGAAAAAATCCGGGAACACTGAGATGGGAAGATACAGCTTCGACCCCGGCATGGGCGTTCCGTCGGTCGGCCTTCTTGTGAAAAGGCTGAAGCGAGCCGGTTTGGTTCTTGCGATTTTCATCGCCGTCGCCGCCGTTTCGATTATAAAGATTAAGCTTTTCCCGAAATATGCCGTCGAATGGAGGTATTGGCCGAACTACAAGGACGGCTCCTTCGTCATCAACCCGTCCTTTATGGGCGGGGGCGACATGTCGCTTGAGGAATATCCTCCGGAGGAATTTTTCATGCTCTACTGCCGGCCGACCATAGCCCGTCAGAGCTTTCTTGCATGGTCGGTGAGCCCCCGCCGCGAAATTCTCGAAAAAATGTGGGCTTCCTCCTTTATCTGGCAGGACCGAATCCCCGAGCTTTACGAATTCGGCAAAGAGCATATGCCCTTTCACGTCGAAACGCAGTATGTCTTTGAAAACGGCGAGAGCCGCTATGTTATTTTGGGATACTATACCGAGGACGGCATTAAAAAGGATATTCACGAGGAATATCCCCTTGAACTTAATTATCTTAAAGAATCGGATTACGGCCCCCTGAGATACAACGAAAGCCTCGAATTTCTCCCTGCCGAGGCCGCCGAAGCGCGCCGCAGGGAAATTGCGAAAAACAACTACGAAAACCGCCTTCTTGCCGAAGAGGGGACAATTTTCAGGCGTTACCGGGCGTTTTTCTATCCGTTTTTCACGTTGCTGACGCTCGCCGCCGCCTTCGCGGTTTTGTGCTATTACAGGCGGTACCACCCGAAGTATTCGATGGATTTTATCCGCAGCGGCGACGACCCGCGGGCGGAGTTTTACTATGTCCTCCCGAGCCCGAAGATGGATTTTCGCGTTATCGGGAGATTCAGCGTCGCTCCGGCGAAGCATTTGGTTAAAGAACATGACGAACTAATCAAAGCCCGCGACGGGCTTAAGAGCTATTGCGAGGAATACCGCGGCAGCCTCCCTGCGCGCTTCGAGGCCGACTACATCGTCGGCGTGAGCGGCACCCGCATCACCCTGAAGGGCTACTGCACCGAAAACGGCCTCCGCCGCGACGTATCCGATTCTTACGCGTTCGATTTCATACATTACCCCGAAACCGCCCTCCCGCCGGAGAAAATCCGGCCGGATTTGAGGTGGGGGAGGGAGGGTAGGGGAGGGGGATTGGGATTGTAATTTTGGGAAGAGCGGCCTTTTGAGGGGCCGCTTGTGTTTTGGAGGGGGGAGTGCGGCGGGGAAAGCGGGGGAATGGCAGGAAGGTGCTGGGGGCGGGCGGGTGGGACTGACGCAGGAGCTTTCCCCGCCGCGCGGGGTTGCGCGCGAAACTGCGGAA
>CANPZQ010000034.1 GCA_947588775.1 uncultured Clostridia bacterium | reverse complement strand
CTCTCCTTGCCGCCTGCGACCGCTTCAAGGCCGTAGACCCGACCGTTATGTCCATCGACAGAATGCAGAAGGTCGAGAAGTACCTCTGGACCGACGAGATGCTCGACATGTACGACCTCTGCGTCGAGCTCGCGAACAAGACCGAAAACGTCCTCATCAGCTACGACGAACAGGGCCTCGGCGGCCAGGTCGGCAAGCTGATTGAGGACATCGAGCGCAACGGAATGCAGTCCTCCACCAGCACCTGGGCCCAGCTCAAGGAAAGCCAGAGCGACTCGCTGAACTACTACCTCGACGATTTGAATGCCAGAGTTGAGGCGTTTGAAACTTCGGGAGAGCTGTGGTAAACATCAGGTAAACGGATTAACCTGTCGAAAAGTATTTTCCGCTTAGTTTGTCCGTAAAGAATTTATCAGTCAAAATTAAATTTTCGCCGTTGCAAGGCTGAAATTGACAAATAGGAGCACGAAGTATAGGTATTAACTATACTCCGTGCTTTATATATTCTGCGCTTTAGCGGACGGCTGCTTTCTGTTCGTGTTTTGCAGCAAAGTTTCTTGCCTGTACTTTCGCTGATGAGTTACGTTTTTCCGAACCGTAACTGTAAATTTGTCTTTAGGCGTGATTTTCATAGTCAAACAGCCCGAATCAGCTCTGTTTGTAACCATTTTGTAACTTTTTCGCGTTTTTTGTTATCACTTCGTAACCACATTGTAACTGCTCTGTTCTTGATTTATCCTCAGATTGTGCTATACTGTAATCACAACAGCAAGAAGTGGTTTATACATCCCCACATTACAATGACATTTTCCATATTCCTCCTTACTTTCATTTTCTAAAAAGCGCGTGCCGTTCGGTGCGCGTTTTTTAGGTGTAACGGGGAAGTGCTTGGAATTAAAAAACGGCTCGGACGGCCGAAAATAAATGCATAAAGAAAAGCCACATCTGATTGTTCGGACATAGCTTTAATTTCATTATTTTTATGCATACTGCTTTTTTATATCAAAAACGATCTCCCTTCCTCCACACCCCCGCCAATATCGCCACAAAATATACAAAAAGTATAGTAACCGTGCCGCCGGAGGTGTCGAGGAGGACGTCGGTTATCTGGGGGCCGCGGGCGGTCGCGAAAAGCTGTATCGTTTCGTCGAAAACCGCGATGGCAAGCACGCTCGACCACGCGTTCCAGAAGCCCTGAAAGCCCTTGCCGAGCCCCGCCCAGAGTATCGCGAGCTCGAGCCCGATTACCGCGTATTCGACAAAATGCGCAACCTTGCGGACATGCTCCAGCAAAAACGCCTCAATCCCGCCGGGACACCGCAAAAACGTCAGCACACGCCCGAGAAGTTCCCGAAAACGCCCGCTTATCGCGCTTGAATCCGCGCCCGACAGCGCAGAATTGATCCATATAAACGCCACCGTCGCGATTATCAACAGCAGTGAAAAAGTTAAATGTAGCTTCTTTTTGGTCAATTTTGGCTAACTCCTTTATCGGATTTTCGTGATGGAAACGGTTTCCAGCAGCTTTCCGTCTACGCGAAAGCCGATTCTGTAATTTTTATACTCAAAGTAATAAATTCTCTCCGGGTCATGTTGGTATGACGGCCGCGGGTCGCATCGCAAAAGCTCCGTAATCGCCGCGCGGTCGTCCGGGGCGACGGCCTCGAGCTGCTCCGGCGGAATTATAACCTCGAGGGCGTAGTCCTCGGGGCCTTCCGCAAAGCCGCTGAGCGCGTCGGGGAGGCTGTCGGCGTAGGGGAGATATGGTTTTATGTCAAAAATCGGCGTGCCGTTCATCAAATCCGCGCCGGAAACGACGAGAAATTTGCCGTCGCGCGGGGAGGATTCGACGGCGACGAGCTTTACGCAGGTAAGGCCGAGGGAATTCGGACGGAAGGGCGAGCGGCTTGCGAAAACGCCGACGCGGCGGTTTCCTCCGAGCCTCGGTGGCCGGACTGTCGGCGAAAAGCCGCTTCGGACGGCCTCGGAGAACTGCCAGATGAGCCAGAGGTGGGAGAAGCCCTCGATTCCGCGAATCGCCGACGGGTCGCGGAACTCCGGCTCGAAAACGACCCGCGACAACGCCGTGCAAAGCCCGCTCTGCCGCGGAATCCCGAACTTCGACACAAACCCGTTTTCAATTTTCGCGATGGGTGTGATTTCCATGGAAGCTCCCTAAATATGCATCAACCCCTGCGCTATCATGAAGTACGCGAGCAGGGTGATTGCGTCGACGATGGTGGTGATGAAGGGGCTGGCCATAACGGCGGGGTCGAAGCCGACGGCTTTCGCGAGAATCGGGAGCGAACAGCCTATAAGTTTCGCGATGAACACCGCCACGAACATCGTAAGGCATACTACCAGCGCGACGGTCGCGGTTACGGCGGGGTTGCCGAGAATAAGTCGGTCGATAAGAAGCATCTTTCCGAAATTTACGACTGCGAGAACGCCGCCGCAGATTACGCCGACGCGGATTTCCTTCCAGATTACCGATAAAACGTCCCGAAGCTCGATGTCGCCGAGGCTCAGGCCGCGGATTATCGTGACGCTCGACTGTCCGCCGGCATTGCCGCCGGTGTCCATGAGCATGGGTATAAACGCCGTAAGGACTACGCTCGCCGCGAGCTTATCCTCGAAGCCGGTGATAATCATTCCCGTGAAGGTCGCGGAAACCATCAGAAGAAGCAGCCACGGGATTCTCTTTAAAAACGTTTCAAAAACCCCGGTTTTGAAATACGGCTTGTCTGTCGGAACGATGGCCGCCATCTTTTCAATATCCTCGGTGTTTTCCTCCTGCAAGACGTCCATGGCGTCGTCGACTGTGACGATGCCGACGATTCTGTTTTCGCCGTCAACGACGGGAATCGCGAGAAGGTCGTACTTCGCGAGGGTGGTCGCGACGACCTCCTTGTCGTCCTTCGTGTTCACCGAGATGACGTTTGTATCCATAATCTCCCCGATAACCGTTTCGTAGGAAGCGGTCAGAAGGTCGAGAAGCGATACGACGCCGACGAGCTTTCTCTCCTCGGTAACGTAGCAGGTGTAGATTGTTTCTTTTACAACGCCGACGGCGCGGATTTTTGCGAAGGACTCCTCGACGGTCATGTCTGTTTTGAGGTAGACGTATTCGGGGGTCATGAGGCTTCCCGCCGAATCCGCGGGATATGCCAGAAGCTCGTTAATCTGCTCCCGGGTCTTGGAGTCGGTGTTTTTGAGGATTCTGTTCACGATGTTCGCGGGCATTTCCTCAATCAGGTCGACGGTGTCGTCCAAAAACAGCTCGTCGATAACCTCGCGCAGCTCGCGGTCGGTAAAGGCCGTGATGAGCTGCTCCTGCTGCTCGGAATCGATGTAGGCGAACGCCTCGGTCGCGAGGCTTTTAGGGAGCAGCCTGAAGAGCGCGATAACGTCCCTGCCGTCCGCCGATTCGATTATATTCGCGACGTCGGCCGGGTTCATTTCCGCCATGATCGCTTTGAGCTCTGAAAATTTTTTCCGCCGGTAGAGGTTCATTATAACCTCAAAAAGGGTAGTCTGTTCCATTATTTATCCTCCTTGCCGCGGGAAATCCCGCGAAAATTTCAGGAGGCCGCCGGTGGGCACGCAACGCAAAGCGAAGCGTCCAACGCCGTTCCGCCTCGGTGTATGCCTGAGCCATTACCGCCCGCGTCCATGCCCTCACCGCCTTTATAATGGATTTGTTATTGTTATATTATAGCTTTTTGGGAGGAAGATGTCAAGGGGAAAAGGGGGTTGGGAGAGTACATTCCGCACACATCATAAAAATTCTTTGCCTGACGGTTCGGCGTTACTAAGCGTTTTCCGTCTCAAACTTTTTGCTTAAATGTGGCCGTTTCGGCCACTTCTGAGATGCGGGGGAGGTGGAGATGACGAGGTCGAGCAGGTGATGGGAAATCCGAGCAGGGTTGGGACATTTGGGGCTGCGGAGGTTTTGAAAAACGCATAACGGCGGCAGGAGCATCTATTATAAAAGTCTTATGTCTGAATTCCGGTTACTGCGATTTTCTTAATTGTGTTCGTTTCAGACGTTTTCATGGCGGCAGCGCAAAAAAGCCCAAGCCTCACCCGTCCCCGCTCCGCCCTGCGGGCTTCGGGGGGCGGGGTTCGGCTTGAGCCGGGGTTGGGCGGGCGGCTTGTTTGGGCTTCCTGCGCAGCCCCGGCGCGGCGAATGGGGCTGATTTCTGCGGCCGCCGGAGCTTCTGCCTGCCACCCGCCCGCCCACCCCGCCCCATTCGCCGCGCCTTGACCCCATCATCAAAAAAGCGCGGCGGAAAAAGCGAGGGGGAAGCGGGAAGCTGCGGGGGCGGGCGGGTGGGGCGCAGAAGAGCAGCTTTTTCCGCCGCGCGGGCCTCCCCCGAAAGCCCAAAAATAACCGACATAAAAAACTCCCCCCTCCGCCATAAATCGGCAAAGGGGGAAGAATATGGTCGAGGTGACGGGACTTGAACCCACGGCCTCCACGTCCCGAACGTGGCGCTCTACCAAACTGAGCCACACCTCGGCGGCGGCATTTCTGCCGCCTGAATATAATACCACAAAACTTTCGGTTTGTCAACGCTTTTGAAAAGTTTTTTCGGAAAAATTTCCTACCCCTTTTCGTAAAGATACCCGTAAATATACACCTTCGCCGCCTTTTCGCCGTCGAACTCCAGTCCGGCCGGCTCCGGCTCCTCGGGGACGGCGAGAATAAAGCTCCGGTACATGTAAAGCCTTGCGCCGCTTTCAAGAATATTCGTGCAAAGCTCGCCCTCCACGTTCGGGTCGCGGCGGCTTTCGCCGATATACTCCGCCGCAGCAATGAAATCCTCGCAGTTTTTCTTCGTGAGGATTATTCGGTTGTAGCGGTACCGCTCGCCGTTTCGCCAGACGTAATCCCCGTCGTAATACTCCGAAAGCCTGTTTAAAAATTCAAGCTCCTCGGGATAATCCCCCGTGCCGTCCGCCTCCATAGGCCCGTTTTCGTCCGGTTCGGCGCGCCTGAAAAGCCAGCCGTGTAAAACCCCGCCGTCCGAAAGTTCAACGTCCTCGTCGAGCCGCGCGAAGATAAATTCCCCGCCGATAAGCTGCCAAAGCCGGGCTTTGACAAAGCAGTTCGACTGAAGCCCGCCGTTAAGCGGCGCGTCGGTAAGCGTGAAATTGCCGGTTACGAATTCGGGGGTATTTATTACCGCGGAATAATCCGCCTCAACGCCCTCGGGGAGCGTTGCGCGAAACGCCGAAGGCTGAGGGACGGCGCAGAACATGAATTTTGCGAACTCCTCCTCGGTAAGCGTATAGCCCGTTTCGGCGTAAAGCTCGCCGTCAAGGTAAGTCATCGCGCTGTCGGGGTATTTTATCTCCGCTTTTTTATCAAGCTCCTTCCGAAAATCCTCTAAAACCTCGCTTTCGGGAGCCATTCTGTACGGGAGAATGCCGCCGACCTCGACGGTGTTTTCGTCCCCGGGGAGCCTGTAGTTTGTCCACATTTCGTCGACAAGCTCCGACGAATCGAGGTATCTTCCCTCCAAGGAAGCCCGAAGCGAGGAAAGCTCACCTTCCGTGTACGGGGTATCCGTATCCTTAAACTGTATTCTTGAAAGCATCGGCAGGCGAAGGATTTCATATTCATTATCGGCAAGGCCGTCCCACGCGAGCCTCACGACCGCCCCGACCGGCGCGGGCTGCTTTTCGGTGTAGTAGTCGGTGAAGCGGAAAACCGCCTCATACGCGGGGAACGACTTCGGCCCGTCACATGCCGCCGCAATCAGCTGGTCGTACATATAAAAGCAGGCGTAGATGTTTTCGTCGCTCCTGTCGTTCGGCGCGAGGTAGAAGATGAACCCGTCGGCGTTTTCGTCATAGAATTCGTCGACAATCGTGAAATCCTTCATATATAGCGGGCGGCCAGAGTTGTAGACGACTGTTTCGTCGTTATAGACAAGCACGCCGCCGGTGTATGTCATGGTTTCGGATAGCTTTTTCTCGAACGCCTCCCGCGCCTCGTCGGTGAGGTCGAAGCCGTCGAGCTCGGAATAAACCTTTTCGAGGTCGTGTCAACCCAAATCTGCCAAAAAGCCCGAAAACAGCGATATATACAAACATTCCCCTTAAAAAATGTTAATAATTTCTCTTGCACAGCGGCGGCTTCCGTGGTATGATAATCTTACCAAGAATAACGGAGGCAGCTTTTTATGAAAAAATTTATCGCGATACTTCTCTGCCTGCTTCCGAACCATACTGCGACCTCAACAAGCAGATTGAAGAAGCCGCATAAATAATTGACATATTCTCACATCGCCCTCTGATAAAAACAGGGGGCGATTTTACATATCCGAATTTCGACGATGAGAATTTGTCAATTTAAATCTGCGAAAAAGCTGAAAAACAGCGATATATACAAATATCGAGGTGCAAAAATGTTAATTATTACTCTTGCGAAGGAAAGATAAATGCGCTATAATAAGTATTACCCAAAAATAACGGAGGTAAACTTATGAAAAGATTCATTGCAATAGCCCTCAGTCTTTTGATGGTTGTCGCTCTGGTTGGCTGCGGCCGCAAAAGACGCGAGCCGATTGTGCTCACCCTCTCAACCGAAGACTCCGAGGCGATTCTGCGCGCCGCCGGCGTTCAGCTTCCCGACGCGTCGGTTGCACCCGGTGCCAACTCTAAAGTAATATGGTTCGGGTGGGACGACCCGTTCCAGAACTACTCCGAAGGCGAAATCGTCAACACCGGATTCTGGACCTTTAAAGAAAAGTACAACTGCACTCTCGAGTACATAGAAACCACTTATGAGGAGCACACCGACAAGCTCGCAAACCTCATCACTGCCGACAACCCGCCGGACTGCATGACGGGCGGCTCCAACGCCACCGCCATCTTCCCGATGAACTGCATCAACAAGATGTTCCAGCCCATCGACCCGTGGATTGACTTTAACGACCCGCTCTGGGCTCCCACAAAGGACATGGCCGACTACTTCACCCTCGGCGGACAGCACTATCAGATAGTTATGGAAACCGCCCCCGCGAACGTCGTCGTCTATAACCGCAGAGTTATCGACGAGTACGGCTACGACGACCCCGCCGAGCTCTACTTCAACGACGACTGGACTTGGGCGAAGTTCTATGAGATGTGCATGGACTTCTCGGACGGCGAGGAGAACCGCTATGCCCTCGACGGTTGGGCATATTCGGGAATGTTCATGGAAGCCGCCGGTCAGCAGCTTCTCTACCTCAACACCGAAACCAACAGATACTACTCCAACATCGACTCGCCCGAGATTGAAAGAGGCATGCAGTACCTCTACGACCTCGTTAAGAACGACTGCACCTATCACGAAGGCAACAGCCGTTGGGTGCTCCGCGGCGGCGATTTCGGTATCGGCATGAAGGAGGGCGACTGCCTCTTCTATGTCATCGGCGAAAAGTTCTTCCAGTATCCTGTTGAGGAAATCGAAGGCATCTGGGGCGACCTCCACGAGGGAGAAGTAATGTTCGCTCCTCTTCCGAGAGATGAACAGGGCGACGGCAACTACTATATCTCCACGAGCTTCAACGACATCAAGGGTGCCATCGGCATCATCACCGGTGCGGAGAACCCCGAGGGTGCGGCTCTTCTTGCTGCATGCGTCCGCTTCAAGGTTATCGACCCGACCGTTATCGCGATTGACGAAAGACAGCTTCGCGAAACCTACCTCTGGTCGGACGACATGATTGAAATGTCCAACATCTGCGATGACATTGCAAAGGCCAACGTCGTAATTGACGTAACCGGCAACCTGCCGTCTAACCTTCAGGACGCCGTCCGCACAAGAATGGGACCTGACGGCATCGCGAGGTCTAACGACCCGTCGTCATGGGCTCAGATGAAGGAGAACAACCTCGAATCATTCCAGTATTATCTGGACGATTTGAACGCCAAAATGGCGGAATACGACTGATTTACTTGACCTCTATTTATAAAAACACCGGCCGCCCGCCGCTTCGTGCGACGGGCGGTTGGCGTATAGTTATTTCAGGAAGGAGATTTTTATGAGATTTGTTTGTTATACCCGCGCGGCGGTTTCGGAAGCGGAATACGCGCCCCGGCTCGGGCTGAGTATGCATCTCGGCGTTGAAAAGGACGGAAAATTCGAGCCCTTGAATCACAACTACGGGGTTTTGTTCGCAAAAGCCGTTCAGGATTCAGTCAGCGGGCAGATTTTCCCGAAAAGCCTCAAAAAGCCCTTTGTCCTTCCGACCGAGGACGGATTTAAGATTATCGCGATTCGCACCGAGGCGAACGGCGAAAACGACGAAAGCTCCCGGGGCTGCGCGCTATTATTTGAGTCGCCCGACCTTGTTCACTTCACCGAAACGGGGCTTATAAAGCTCTGCGACGACTATATCGACGACGTTTCTTTGAAAATCTGCGACGGCTGCGGCGAATTTGTCGCAAAATATTCCGTCGGCGGAAGGGTTTTCCGCAGGAAGATGGTTTCCTTCGGCACGCCCTCCCTCGATGTTAAACAGTGCGGCCACCTCGGGCGGGAAACCGTTGAAAGCGGGATTTTCGGCGCGGCCGACGAAACCGTTTTCGAGGTATGCGGCGAAAAGGCCGACTATATCCTTAAAAAGCTCTCAACTCCGACGGCGGTTTCGGTTGACTATCCCGAGGAGGTTTCAACGGATAAGCTTGCGGACTTCCGCGTAAAAGTCACCTATGCCGACGGCTCGGTACATGAAAAGCGGGTCGACTGGGAATCCCCCGAAAACGGCAAAATCAGCGGAAAAATCCACGTTGAGCACTACGACTTCCCGATTGCCGAAAACCGCGCCGACCCCTGCGTTTACCGCTATAACGGCGAATACTATTTTATCGCCACAAACGACGCCGACGGCAACCGCTCGATTTTCGTCAGGCGCGCAAAAACCATCCCCGAGCTTGTTACCGCACCCGAAAAGCTGATTCTTGACGCGGTGACATATCCCCACGTCGGCGGGCTTTTGTGGGCTCCGGAGTTTCACAATGTCGCGGGCAAGGAGTACATCTTCCACGCCTGCACGCCGAAGGAATTCGGCGACGAGCAGTCGCATGTGATGGTCCTCAAGGACGGCGGCGAGCTCGACGACAAGGATTCATGGGAGGCTCCGAAGCGCGTCCTCAAAAAGGACGGCACGCCGCTCTATGACAAGGGCATCACCCTCGACATGACGACATTCGAGGACGGCGGCCGCCAGTATGTCGCGTGGAGCCAGCGGCAGTTCAAACCGATTGACCTCGGCGCGTGGGTTTATATCGCGACAATCGACCCGAACGAGCCTTGGAAGCTTACGAGCGACCCCGTGCTTCTCACGATTCCCGAATACGGCTGGCAGAACAACCACACCCTCGTCGACGAGGGGCCGTTCGCGCTGATTCGCGGCGGAAAAATTTACCTTACGTTCAGCTCAGCTCTCGTCGACTCGACATACTGCGTCGGGCTTCTCACTGCCGACTGCGGCGCGGACCTCCTTGACCCGAAAAGTTGGCGGAAGGGCAACTATCCGCTGCTGCATTCGCTCGTCAAAGAGGGCGAATTCGGCCCCGGCCACAACGCCTACGTCGAGGACGAGTACGGCGACGTCTGGAACACCTACCACGCCCGCCCCGGAATCAACGGGCCGCGCTCAAGCGGCATTCGGCGCGTGCATTTCGGCTTCGACGGCGAGCCGGTGCTTGATTTGGTTGAGGAAAACGAGCTTCCGCGCGGGCTTGAAAAAATCACCGTAAAGGTGAAGGATTGAGCTGCGCCGCCATTTGTTTAATAAAACAGGTTAAGGAGGATTTCGATGGAGCATCTTTATGAAAAAACGCTTTCGAGCGAGCAGCTCTACGACGGAAAGGTAGTTAAGCTGTATAAGGACGACGTGCTTCTGGAAAACGGCGAGCGGGCGATTCGCGAAGTCGTAAGGCACCCGGGCGGGGTATGCGTTTTACCGCTCGACGACGACGGGAACGTTTATATGGTTAAACAGTTCCGCTACCCGTTCGGTGAGGTGCTTTTAGAGCTCCCCGCGGGGAAGCGCGAGGCCGGCGAGGAGCCGATTGAATGCGGCACGCGCGAGCTTTCGGAGGAAATCGGCGCGAAAGCCGGGAAAATGACGCTTCTCGGGAAGCTCTACCCGACCGTCGCGTACGACACCGAGGTCATCTGGGTGTACCTCGCGGAGGAGCTGACGTTTTCGGGCGGCCAGCACCTCGACCCCGAGGAGTTCGTCGACGTGGTAAAAATGCCATTTGAGGACGCCCTCGCGATGGTGCTCCGCGACGAAATCCCCGACGCCAAGACGCAGCTCGGGATACTTCGTGCGGCGGCGAGGAAGGCGTAAAAGGCAGTTCTGCGGCACCTGCATGTTCCAAAAAAACAAAAATCCCCCGGCAGCCTAAAACCGCCGGGGGATTTTTTATCCCCGAATTACCCCAGTTCAATCGATTCAATCGTGAAGGTGTGCGTGCATTTTTTGCACTTGTAGGTGACGGTTTTGCCGTCGTCGCTGAGGGTGCCTTCGAGGGTGCCTTGGGTTTTGCAGTTCGGGCATTCCAAAAGCTCGCCCGCAATCATGCAGCCTCCGCCGGCGGCGTCGATTTCCTCGTCGGAGAGCTCGCCGATGCGCTGGACGGCGGCGAACGCGTCCTTCACCTTATCTTCGTCAAGGCGAACGCCGTGCTTCTCGGCGACGGCCTTAAGCTCCTCGGCGGACTTTGCGCTTTTAATTTCTTCGGCAACGTTTTTGTTCATTTGACCATACCTCCTGAAAAAATTCCGGATTCTTCCGTTGATTTGATTATACCACAAAAAAACCGTCTGCGGCATGTCGTTTGCGACAAATACGTGTCGTTTACGTCAGAATTATTTGGGAAGCCCGGGCGGCTCGTTTTCCCGCAAAAAAAGCCCGCCGAAATTTGCCGGCGGGCCTTGATTTTAATTATCCGAAGTAATCAGCGTTCGCGGATTATTTCTTCTTCTTGCCGAGGACGATGCCGACAACAGCTACGATGACGACAACGACGACGACAATGATGCCTACGATAAGGCCGGTGTTTCCGCCGGAGGAGGAAGAATCATCGGTTTCGGTGTTATCCTCAGCGGGTGCGGCTTCTTCGGCGGGAGCCTCTTCCTCAGCGGGAGCGGCGGCCGCTACGGCGTTGTCATAGATGGACTGGATTTCGTCGACGGAAGCCTGGAGAGTGTCGCAGAAGGCGTAAGCCGCGCCGTCGATATAGCCGGCGTTCTCGGAATCCTTGCGGGCTCTGTTGGCGGCCTTCTTGGCGTCGTCGAGAGCAGCCTCGAGCTCCTCGAGGGTAACGCCTTCCTTCTTGGCGGTTTCAAGAGCGGTGTTTACACGGGTGGTGTACTCGGCGAGGGACTCGTCGATGAACGTCTGCTCGATTTCGGCAAGAGAGGTTTCAAAGGCGTTGATGTCGTCAAGGGTAAGAAGCTCAATCTGGTCGTAGGTTACGGTGACATTGATGTCGGTAACGTTGGCAATCCAAGTGCAAAGGCCCTGAGTATCGAGGCCGAGCTGCTCCTTAGCGGGGGTAGCAAGGTCGATGGTGTTGGCGGTGCCGGAAGTGTAGGAGCCTTCAGACTTAGCGGTCCATCTCGCGAAGATGGAATCGCCGGGGATAACTACATCGTTGTAGCCGTTGGCCTTAACGGTGATGTCGGAGTAGGTGAAGTTGTAACGGGCGGAATCGCCGACGGTGCCGGAATCCTTCCATGTGCCGTCGTCGTTCTTGATGGAGGGTTCAAGGTAGCCGTTATCGCCAATCTGTACACAGAAGGCCGGGTCCTTGGTCCAATCAGCAGTTTCTTCAGCGGTAAATTCATATACCGGCGGGAAGAGGTTGGTAATTCCTTCGGGAGTTACGGAACCGCCGAGGGAAAGAGCAGAGCCGGAGCCTACGCCGTGCCAGCCCCACGATACCTTATCCTGAACGAACGCCTGTACGAATACCTGAGCGTCGCGGAGTTCCTTGTAGTTCTTGATGGTGAGTTCAGCGGGCTCCTCAACGGGGTCTACGCGGGTGTTCTCGAACTCGCCGGCGAGCTGCAGCGTCCACCAGCCGTCGTAGGCGGTGTCCTGACGGGTGTTTCTCTGATAGGCAAGGTCGCCGTCGGTGTGGCCTTCGATATGTACGGTGGCTTCACGGACGCCGTTGGCGGCGGAGTTGATCTGGAGAACCATCTGAATCTGGTTGTCCTGAACGTCGGTAATCGGAACCTTTACTTCAACGTCGTAACCGGTGTCGGTCATAACTACGGCGTAGTCGGTTCCCTGGGTTGCGGCGAGGCCGGAGTCGGAGTCGACAGTGCCGTCATAGTGGATTCTCCACTGGGTCTTGGCGTTGTCGGACATGAAGAATACTTCGACCGCGTCCTGCTCATAGTTGTTGACAGAGGTGTTGTCAATGTCGGTGTCGGCTACGCTGATGAAAACGTATACGCCGTTTGCGTCATTGATGATGTAGCCGAGGGCCTTCGGGGTGTCGAGGACCGCGCCGCCGCCGTTGTCCTTGCCGCACTGATTGAACTTCAGTTCGGTGGCAGCGGAATAAGCGTCGTCCTTTACGCCGTCGATAACCGCAGTTCCTTCGGCGGAGTTTACGGTCAGCTCAGCGGTGTTCGCGCTGATGACGGGAGTCATCGCGATAATTGATGCAAGCATCGTCGCAACGACTAAAATCGCTAAAAGTCTTTTCATAGGGTTTTTACCTCCAATAAAATTTGGTAATAACATTATATCATCTTTGTTCGCTACTTTCAATCAGCACATTTAACAAAAGTTAGGATATTTTTTGCACATTTTGACAAAATCGGCGGCGCGATTTCCCCGCCCATCGTTAAAATTACACATAGAACCCCCCCCCGAATGTGCAAACCCTACAAAACTCGCGAATTTTCCTTCCGCCGACTTGACAAATTTACAAAATTATTATATAGTATATGGTATGAATATCCGCGCGCAGAAAATTGACATATCCAAAACGAAAAAAGGAAAGAGATGACTCGTTATGGCAGGCTTTTCAACGGAAAAATGGACTGAGCTTTTCGGAACCAAGTGGGAAGCTATAGCCAAAATATGCCCCGAGGTGGGCGGATTCCTTATCGACCACCGCTTCCGCAAGGTTTATATGGACGAAAACTCCCTTAAGCTTGCGGAAAAATCCGCGCCCCCGGAATACAACGAGATGATCGCGCTTTTAGACATTCTCAACGCCGACTCGACGACTTTTTCCCGGCTCGCGCCGCAGGTCTTTTACGAGGACGAAGAATACACCGCGGGTATTTTAAGATGGCACTACGATTTTTCCGGCGCGCAGGCCAAGGACGTCGTCCCGATGTGCGAACGCCGCGAGCTTGTTTCCCGTCTTAAATACTGCCGACCCGATTCGGTTCTCGCTCTGGTGGAATTTTCCATGTCCGACGGCTCGCCTCTCGAGGAATACCACCTCTTCGGCGCGATGTCGGCGTTTATAAACGTTTTCCCGAAGGGGACGCTTTTGTGCGCAAACTATAAAAACTGCTTCTGGGTGTTCTGCCCGGAATACGACGGCGACGCGTCGATACTTTTAAGCGCGGCGCAGAAGGCTGTCCGCGAGAGCGGCCAGGGCGCGCGCCTCGGCGAAAAGGAGGCTTCGCGGTATATCCGCTTTGCGGCCGGCCTCGGCGACGGCTCTCCCGACCCCGCCCAGAGAATGGCGACCGCCGAATTCGCGCTCTATGAAGCGAACCTCGCCGGCCCCGAAACCGTTCTTAGGTATTCCTCCGAACAGTACGAAATAAACAGAATCGAATACGAGCAGATGAGCAAATTCTTACGGCTCGTAACCGAGAACCTCTTTATATACTACTTCCAGCCGATTGTAAGCGCGAAGGACGGCGAAGTCGTCGCCTATGAAATGCTGATGCGTACCGACAAAGCCATCGGAATGAACCCGCTTGAGATTTTAGGCTGCGCCGACAAGGCGAAGCGGCTCTACGACATCGAAAAAGCGACTATGTTCAACGCGCTCTCCATTATAGAAAAGAATCAGGACGCGTTTAAGAAGAGAAAGCTCTTTGTGAACTCGATTACGGCGCATATGCTGACCGACGACGACTGGAACGAGCTCACCGCCCGCTACGGCGAACTTATGGAAAAGATGGTCGTTGAATTCACCGAGCAGACAGAGCTCAGCGACGAGGCCGTCGAGAGTATGCGCGCAAGGTTCAGGGCGGCGAAGATTAAAACCGCCATCGACGACTTCGGCACTGGTTATTCAAACACTTCAAACCTTCTTAGATATGCCCCCGACTACGTTAAAATCGACCGTTCCCTTATTTCGGGAATCGAAAAGAAGCCGACTATCCGGAAGCTTGTTTCCGGGTTCATAGAATTTATCCACGAGAGCGGCTATCTCGCGCTCGCCGAGGGCGTTGAAACCTACGAGGAGCTCCGCACGATGATTCATCTCGGCTCCGACCTTATTCAGGGATACTATGTTTCAAAGCCGAAGCCGATTATGCTCTACGAGGTCGCCGACAACGTCTGCCGCGACATCACCTCCATCAACCTGATAAGCTCTGGCGCGGTGTTCCGCCCCTATATCCCCGGAGAGGGCGAGGTTGTGGATATGTATATGGTCAAGAGCGACGGCTACAACGCGATACATATCGAAACGCCGACCGCCATCTTAAAGGGGCGGAAGGATTTATACCTCGACATGCCGATTTCGGTTCAGAACGGAACCAACTGCCAGATTACCTTTGACAGCCTTCACATAAGAACCGAAAAGGACCCGCCGACTATCGACATCGGAAACGAATGCGACGTGTCGATAAGGGTCGTCGGCGACAACGAGCTTGACGGCAGAGGAATTCATGTTCCGCACACCTCTTCTTTGAGGATATGGGGCAACGGGAACCTTAGCATTATCGCGAATAACGCCGACTGCTACGCCATCGGCACCGGCCGCCACGACGCGCACGGAAACATCACCCTCGCGATGAGGGGAGATTTGAAGATTCTCGCCAACGGCGACACCGTTACCGGAATCGGCGGCGGCAGAAACGACTACCGAAAGGCCCTTCGCTTTATCGACGGACATGTTCACATAACACTGAACGGCGGCTCCTGCCTTGGAATCGGCTCCTACGAGGGCGGCTCGATTGTAGACCTTGAAAACTGCGAACTCTCGGTGACGGCCTCATCGCCCGACATCATCGGAATCGGAGCCTTCCACGGAAACGTCGACATCGAAACCAAAAACATCACCGTTACCGAAAACCTCAGCGGAATCAACATCGCCGGAATCGGCACCGTTGAAGCCGGCACCGGACGGGTTTCCCTCGCGAGCGTGATTATGCACGGCACGATGAAGGGAAGAATCGTAAACTGCGTCGGCGCGCGCGGCGGAGATGTCGCTATACGCACCCGCAACTCGTTTATCACGCTTTACAGCGAGGGCGGCTCGGTTTCGGGCGTCGGCGACAAATACGGCAAGGGCGAGGTTATCCTCGACCGCAGCCACCTCGATTTCGATTTCAGGACCGGCGACGGCCTTGCCTACGGCAGCCGCAGCGGCGAAACCCACACCGTCGACACCGAGGAGAACATAAGAATCAACGAATAGGTATACTTTTTGAAAATTATTTGGGAATTATTACAGATTGTAAAAAGCATCCGCTTGGGGCGGGTGCTTTTTTTGTGGGATATAGAGGGCGCGGGGGCGGAGCGGGGGAAGTGCTGA
>CANPZQ010000033.1 GCA_947588775.1 uncultured Clostridia bacterium | reverse complement strand
ATCGCTTTCGCGTCGACGCCCTGGCGGGTGTAATAGTCGCTGAGAGCCGCGTGAATGGCCTGCTCCGCCAGAACCGAGCAATGCAGCTTTACTGTCGGTAGGCCGTCCAAAGCCTCGACGACGGCCTTGTTCGTGAGCTTCATCGCTTCCTCAATCGGCTTTCCCTTGATAAGCTCGGTCGCCATCGAGCTCGTCGCGACGGCCGCGCCGCAGCCGAAGGTCTTGAACTTAACGTCGGTTATAATCCCGTCGTTGACCTTGATGTACATTTTCATGATGTCGCCGCACTTTGCGTTTCCGACCTCGCCTACGCCGTCCGCGTCCTCAATTTCGCCGACGTTGCGGGGGTTTGCGAAATGCTCCATAACTTTTTCGGAATATATCATAGCTAATTATCCTTTCTTTGAAATATATTATTCCGCGTCGATGTCCTCGTCGCGCAGGATTCTTTCCCAGAGCGGGCTCATCGCGCGAAGCCTTTCAACGATTGCGGGAACCTTTTCAATGATGTAGTCCGCGTCCTCCTCGGTATTTTCGTCCGAGAGGGAAATCCTGAGCGAGCCGTGCGCCGTAGAATGCGGAAGCCCGATTGCCAGAAGAACATGTGACGGGTCGAGCGAGCCGGAGGTGCAGGCCGAGCCGGACGACGCGCAAATCCCTTCGAGGTCGAGCGACAGAAGCAGGCTCTCGCCCTCAATCCCCCGAAACGATATGTTTACGTTTCCGCAAAGCCGCTTTACCGGGTCGCCGTTGAGGCGGGATTCCGGGATTTTCGTGAGCTCCGCGATAATTCTGTCCCTCATCTTTGAGAGCCGCGCCTGTTTTTCGGGGATATTCTTGGTCGCCTCGGTGATAGCCGTCGCAAGCGCGACTATTCCCGCGACATTCTCTGTTCCCGCGCGCTTCGAGCGTTCCTGCGCGCCGCCGTGAATGAGGTTCGGAAGGTTTATTCCCGTTCTCATATACATCGCCCCGATACCCTTCGGCGCATGGATTTTATGTCCCGAAAGGGAGAGAAGGTCGATGTTCATATCGGCGACGTTAATTTCTACGTTTCCGACAGCCTGAACCGCGTCGGTGTGGAAGAGGACCTTTTTCTCGCGGCAGATTTTTCCTATCTCCGCAATCGGCTGAATCGTTCCGATTTCGTTGTTCGCAAACATAACCGTTACAAGGCAGGTGTCCCCGCGAATCGCCTTTTCAATATCTTCTGCGTGGACAAGCCCCATCTCGTCGACGGGGACGTATGTCACCTCGAAGCCGTGCTTTTCGAGATATTCGCAGGTGTGGAGCACCGCGTGATGTTCAAAAACCGTCGTTACGATGTGTTTTTTGCCCTTTTGGGCTCCAACGTCGGCGGCGCATTTAATCGCCCAGTTGTCCGCCTCGGAGCCGCCCGAGGTAAAGTAAATCTCGCTCGTCTTTGCGCCGATAGCCTTTGCCACGGCCTCGCGCGCCTTTAAAATCGCCCGCGCCGAATCCATTCCTATGGAATAAATGCTCGAGGCGTTGCCGTAGTGCTCCGTAAGATACGGCATCATCGCGTCGAGAACGGGCTTTGAAATCTTTGTCGTCGCCGAGTTGTCGGCGTAAACAAACCGTTTATCCATTACCGTCAGTCCTTTCGTCGGATTTCTTTTTTCTTTCCTTTTTATTGTGAATCCCGCCGCTTCATGTACTCCTCCACGGCGAGGCGGTCGCAAAGCTCGTTTTCGGGGTGTCCGTCATGTCCCTTTACCCAGACGAAGGTGATTTTATGCCGTTCGGAGAGTTCCAAGAGCTCCCCCCATAAATCCGGGTTCAGAGCGGGCTTTCCGTCGGATTTTTTCCACCCCTTGAGCCGCCAAGCCCTTGCCCACCCCTTCGTCATTCCGTCGCAGAGATACTTTGAATCGGTCGTAAGCGTTACCTCGCAGGGCTCCTTGAGGGCCTTAAGTGCCTCGATTGCGGCGGTGAGCTCCATTCGGTTGTTTGTGGTATCCGGCTCGAACCCCGACATCTCCCGCCGGTGGCTTCCGTATACCAAAACCGCGCCCCATCCGCCCGCCCCGGGGTTCCCCGAGCAGGCTCCGTCCGTATATACAAATACTTTTTTCATTATTACCCTTTTTCGCAGTAATATTTCGGTTGTTTCAGGCTAACTCATATTATACTACCGAATTTTAAGTTTGTCAATATGCGCAGTGCGCCGCAAAAACGTCATAAACGCCCGCTTATATAGCCGGATTAAACGTATGAATCCGCCCCGCGCATGGGCGGAACGGATTTAAGGGCGCATATATTTATCCCCACAAACTCCCGAGGTACTCAATCCTCTTTCTCACCCAGTTCAGGGTCGTTTTCGCGCTTCCGGTGCGGCGGGTGCCGTCCATGTTCAGGTCGTCGGAGTAGGTTACAACGGTGTCCTCGACCGCGTCTACGGCGGCGTTAAGGCTGTCGACGCGCTCGCGCCATTTTTCCTTTACAAGCTCCTGGAACCAGTCTGCGGAGTAGAACAGGATAAGCCACGGGTTCGAGCGGTCGCCCCAGTTTTCGACGAAGTAGCTGTCCTTGAAGCGCGCGGCATAAAGGCCGCCGTCCGCGTCGCTCGAATAGTCGTAATACGCCCAGTCGAAGTCCCACGGCGCAACCATCGTCAGCTTTTCATACTTCGGGTCGGCTCCGAAATCAACGGCGAAGAAGAAGCTTCCGCCGCCGACGTCCTGGTCGTTTATAAGCTCGTATGTGATATACATATCCACGACCGAATCTATGTCGAAAATCCGGCTTATACAGTCATACGCCGAGGAAAATTCCTCCTGCGCGGGGATAACATTGAAATCCTCGTCGACCTTGCAGTATTCTCCGTACTTAATCGCCCTCATCGGTATTTCCCATGCGACCTCGAAGAACCGCTCGATAAAATCAAGCTGCTCGTCGGAGTAGAGGTCGTTTTTGACGGAATAGGCGTATTTTCGCGGAATCCTCGTCGTTCCGTATATGTCGGTTATCTCTTCGAGATTGTAGTTGAGCAGAAAATACGGGTGGTCGTCGCCGGTAGCATAGTTGTCGAGCTCGACAAGGTACCCGATGTCGGTTCCGGTATAGCCGTTTTCGGCCTCGTTGATGTCGACGCGGTTCGAATTTGCCTGCGTTTGCTCGCAGAGAAGATATGGCCCCATATACTTTTCGTTGACATAGAGCTGGACGAAGGTCGAATCGGAGCAGAAGTATTTCCCGCCGTTTATAGCCCTTGCGGCCTCGAAGGCGAGATAGTTCTCAATCGCCGCCTCGTATGACTTAAGAAGCACCCACGAACGGCATCTCGCATAGTCGTTAAGCCCGAGCATTGACTGCTTCTCGTTGAATTTGATTCGGTAGGAAACGGTGTTTTTGCGAATCCAGTCGACTTTTCCGTAGTTTGCGCTTGCGTTTCCGCGAACCCTAATCCCGCCGCTCGCCGCCTCGAGCTCGAGCCCCTCGGGGCAGTTGAACACCTCGACGAAGCAGTTCACATAGTCGTCCAAAGAGAGTATCTCGGAGTTGTTTTCGGTGGAAACATGTATAATCGGGAGCGCGGTTTCGCCGCTTATCATTCGGTAGTAGCCCTCCCGCGCGCTTTTATCGACGCGGAATTTTTCATAGAGCTCGTCCGGGTCCTCCCCGCCGTCAAGCGTAAGCCCCGACCGCCAGTCGTCGACGATTTCGCCCTCGGGCTGAGTTTCCGCAGCTTCGGTTTCGGGGGCTTCGGTCGCTTCGGGTATAGTCTGCGGCGCGGGTTCGGTATCGGGCATGGGCTCGGTTTCGGGGGGATTTGTGACGGAGGGCTGCTGCGGCTCTTCGGGGCCGTCGGTCAGAACATGGAGCGGCACGTTCGGGTCCTGAGTATTTTCGGGAAGAGGGTCGACGGCGGGCGAGGGGGTATATGCGGGCGAGCCGCCGCCGTCGTTTTTAATGGACGCGCATGCCGAAAACGCCGACGACGATATTATAAGCGAGGCCAGAAAGGCCGATTTTGCTGCTTTTAAACGAAACATAATAAATCTCCTTTACATTTTTGCGGGGTATCGGGTATAAACCGTTCTCGATACAATTATACCATCATCTCGGAAAAAATCAATAACAAAGCGGTAACAAATCCCCGAAATTTACGAAAATTTAAGATTTTCCGTTGACAAAACCTCCGCGTGGGGCTATATTTAAATGAGAAATCAGTTCGGGGGGATTGACGGTTGCGCGAATTTATAATCAATCACAACGACGCGGGACAGCGCGCCGACAGGTTTATCCGTAAGGCCGCGCCGGGGCTTCCGGACGGTAAGCTCTACAAATTTATCCGCGAGAAAAAAATAAAACTGAACGGCCGAAGATGTGAAATATCGACCCGCCTCGCCGAGGGGGATATTATAAGAATGTATATCCCCGACGAGTTTTTCGCGAAGGCTCCGAAAGCCGCGAACCCGGATATTCCCGGGGAAATAAATATCGTCTACGAGGACGAAAATATACTTATATTGAATAAGCCCTCCGGCCTTGCGGTTCACGCCGACAGCGATGGCTGCGCCGACACCCTTATTGCGCGCGCGACGAAATATCTCGAAAACAAGGGCGAATACCGCCCCGCCGATGAAACGAGCTTCGCGCCCGCGCTCTGCAACCGCCTCGACCGCAACACCGAGGGGCTTGTAATCTGTGCAAAGAACGCCGAGAGCCTAAGAATCCTGAACGAGGCCATCCGCGAGCATAAAATTGAGAAAACCTACCTTTGCACCGTCGTCGGAACCCCGAGGGAGCATGAGGGAACGATTAAAACCTACCTCGAGAAGGTCGAGCGCGAGAACACGGTTTATGTCAGAAAAACAAAAACCCCCGCCTCGAAAACCGCGATAACAAAGTACCGCGTGCTCGAAACCGACGGCGAGCTGTCGCGGGTCGAGGTGACGCTCGTGACCGGGAGGACGCACCAAATCAGGGTGCATATGGCGTATATCGGCTGCCCGATTCTCGGCGACGGCAAATACGGCCGCAACGACGTAAACCGCCGTTATCACCGCAAAACCCAAGAGCTCCGCGCCTATAAGCTGAGGTTCAATATCCCGCCCGACGGCCTGCTCGGATACCTCAGCGGGAGAACGTACCGGATAGGGGATAGTGAGTAGTTGGCAGTGGTTAGTCGGCGGGTTCATGAACAATAGGCACAATAAGCACAATAGGGTCTATTGTGTCTAAAATGCTTAAAGTTCACGCCGACGCGTTTCGGCGCAGACCATGACTACTTCCTTATTTCCGACGCGCAGCTCAAGGCTTTGGACGACAGTGATTCCCACGCCGCCATAATCGATTACCCGATGTTTTATCCGCCCGCAGCGTGACAAACTTCCGCGCGCAGCCGCCTATAAAAAAGCCATACCCGATTTTTCGGATATGGCTTTAATGTTCTTAAATATATGCGCTTTCGTATCAGGCTCAAATCGCCACAAAGAACTTAACCAGGAATATCGCCGAGATAATCAGCGTAAGCAGGGATACGTCCTTGGCCTTGCCGGTGCAGAGCTTGATGACCGAATAAGTAATAAGGCCGAGGCCGATGCCGTGGCCGATGGAGCCGGAAATCGGCATCGCGAGCAGCATGATGAAAACGGGGGCCGCGATGGAGATGTCCGACAAATCGATGCTCTTGAGGCCGCCGAGCATGAGAATGCCGACGTAAATCAGAGCCGCCGAGGTCGCCGCGGGCGGGATAATCGCCGCAATCGGGCTGATGAAGATGCAGGCGAGGAACAGAATTCCCGTCGTAAGGGCGGTAAGGCCGGTGCGGCCGCCCGCTTCAACGCCGGAGGCGGATTCAACGAAGGTGGTGACGGTCGAGGTGCCGGTGCATGCGCCGACAACGGTTCCGACGGCGTCGGAGAGAAGGGTTTCACGCATCTGGGGCATGTTGCCGTCCTTGTCGACCATGTGAGCGCGGTTCGCGGTCGCGATAACGGTTCCGATGGTGTCGAACATGTCGATAATGCAGAAGGTGATTATTAAAACGATTACGGTTCCCCAGCCGACGGAGAAGAGGGTTTTGAAGTCAAACTTAAAGAGGGTGGTTCTCGCCATGTCGCCGAACGGAGGGAGCCAGCTTGCTTCCTTTAAAGAGGCAAACGGGTTGGTGCCGAGAATGAGCTGTCCAATCCAGTTGAGGACGGACGCCGCGAGCATTCCGATAAGAACCGCGCCCTTTACCTTATAGTGGGCGAGAATGATGATTGCGAAGAGGCCGATAAACATAGTGGTGACGGTTAAAACCATAGTCGGCCAGTAGTCGCCGAGGGCTTCCTTGGCGGAGCTTGCGGCAAGCGCGCCGAAGAAGTCGCGCATGACGTAGTTTTCATTCGACGCACCCACGCCGGCGTTGGAGCCGAAGCCGATGTTCATGAGCATAAGTCCGATACCGGGGCCGATTCCGAGCCGAACGCCGAGAGGAATCGCCTCGACGATTTTCTGCCTTATGTTGAAAACGGACAGCAGCACGAAGATAATGCCCTCGATGAGGATAATGCAGAGCCCCGCCTGAAGTCCGACGAGGTAGGTGCAGCCCGCCGCGCCGGCAATCTGTGCGATTACGACGGCAAAGTAGGCGTTAAGACCCATTCCCGGCGCAAGCGCGAAGGGCTTGTTCGCCAGAAACGCCATGCAGAACATCGCAACTGCCGAGGCAAGGCAGGTCGCCATGAAAACGCCGTTCCAAGCGGCCGCGCCGTCATCGCCGAAGCCGCCGAACGCACCGTGTCCGAAGCCGACAATAAGGTTCGGGTTCAGGGCGATGATATAGGCCATCGTCATGAAGGTGGTCAAGCCGGCAACGATTTCGGTGCGCACGTTGGTACCGTTTTCCTTGAGCTTGAAAACTTTTTCCATTTTATTCATCCTTTCTTTTGCGCAGAAAATAGCGTGAATCAAATATTTTCCGCAATAGTGCCGCCCCCGGAAAAAACATTTCCCGAGGATAACAGCTAATAACATTTTACCTTGATTTGCAATTTTTGTCAACGTTTTTCCGTTGAACAATCTGCCAAAAATTTCGGGTGAAAAATCAACAATTTGAACAAGAAAAACCCCCGGCCGGAAGGCGGAGGTCAAAAGTCAGGAATCAGAGGATAGAGCGGGGGCTTTGCGGTTTTTCGGGAATACTCAGTGGTGTTCGCCGCCGTGGTGGTCGGCTTCGTGGGATTCTTCGTCGTGATGCTCGTCATCGTGCGAATGCTCGCCGACAATGGTGCAACCCTCGACCCCGCAGTCGAAGTCGTCGTGGGATTCTTCGTCATGGTGCTCGTCGTCATGTGAGTGCTCGCCGGCGATGGTGCAACCCTCGACCCCGCAGTCAAAATCGCTGTGAGATTCTTCGTCGTGGTGCTCCTCGTCGTGCGAATGCTCGCCGGCGATGGTGCAACCCTCGACCCCGCAGTCAAAATCGCTGTGAGATTCTTCGTCGTGGTGTTCGTCATGGTGCGAGTGCTCGCCGGCGATGGTGCAACCTTCTACGCCGCAGTCGAAATCGTCGTGGGATTCCTCGTCATGGTGCTCGTCGTCATGCGAGTGCTCGCCGACAATGGTGCAGCCCTCAACCCCGCAGTCGAAATCGTCGTGCGGTTCGGTTTCATGGGGCTCGCCCCCATGGAGGAGGGCGGCGGGGGAGGTTTCAGGGGTGAACGAGGCTCCAGAGGCGGGCGAGCCGCCGCCCGAGCAGCCGCAAAGAAGCGTCAGTGACGCCGCGAAAACGGCGCAGAGCTTTGAAAACTTTGACATAAATATCCCTCCGAAAATAAAATCTTTACCTAATTATATCACACGGCAGGGGAGCTGTCAAGACATTTTTCCATTTTATTACAAGCTCCTCGAAGCCGACCTGCGCGTTCGCGGGGCTTGTTGACGGCGCGGCCGCGGCTTTCACCGGAAAATCCTCAAAAAACTTCAAAAAAAGCCGCTCGGCGGTTTTTCCGTTGAGAACGACGCGGCGAAGCGGGCATTTTTCCGCGATGCCGAAAAGGTCGGCGGGGAGCGGGTTTTTAATCGACGCGTCGCTCGACCCGCGTATGTCGCAACGCTCGATTACGTCCCAGAGGGCGATTTTATGCCGCCGAAGGAGCTCCTTTTTTTCGGGGAGGCTTTGGGGCGCGGGCTCGCCGTAAATTTGCGCAAGAACGCGCCAGAAGCGGTTTTGCGGGTGGCCGTAGTAGAACGCCTGCTCGCGGCTTTTGACGGAGGGGAAGCTCCCTAAGATTAGGATTTCGCTGTCCGGCTCCCAGAACGGCCCGAAGCCGTGGGATACGTTTTGAAGTTGTTGGGGCATGGGGTGTGCGGTCCTTTCTGTTGTGGGGTAGGGGGATATGGGCGCGGGGGCGGAGCGGGGGGCAGCAGGGGAGGGGGGTGGGCGGGTGGGTGGGACCGACCAAGCAAGCGGAGCCCCCGCGCCCATCATTCGCGACGAACCCGCCCCCCGGAGCCGCAGGCGGAGCGGGGGTGGGTGAGGAACGAATCCGGTCAGAGGCACATTGCTCAGAGGTCAAAAAACAGATTGTCGGAGCCGCGGCTCGGTGCGTGTTAAAGGGATAGGGGGCGCAAGTATCCGACCTCGGCAAAAAAACCGGCCTCCTGCTAAAGCCCGAGCCTCACCCGTCCCCGCTCCGCCCCGCAAGGGGGCTCCGGGGGACGGGATTCGGCCCGAGCCGGGGTTGGGCGCACGGCCCGCCGAAGTTTTGCGCGTAACCCCGGCGCGGCGGAGAAAGCTGTTGCGTCAGCCCCACCCACCCGCCCCTCATACTTTCGCACTCCCCCCGCTTTCTCCGCCGCGCCTCACCTCCTAATAAGCCGCATCCCCGTTTCCGCCCCTCTTAACTTCCTCGCCGTTCACCCTGACCTCGCAGTCCGCGCCGAGCTTACCCTTGACCCCTACGAGAATCTGCCACCCCGCCATGTCGTCGGTGAAAGTTTCCGGCGTGTTAAACGTCATGCTGACGTCGACCGCGCTTTCCGAAACCGAAACGCCGGTGACGGTGACCTTAGTCGAGCCGCTGCCGAACTCCCGCGCGACGATAACAAGCGTATTTTCGCCGAACCATTCGTCGGAATACCCCTCCATCGCGCTCTCGAACGCCGACGGGCGGAAAACCCTGTCCTTAATCTTGTTATAGTATTTTACAAGCTCCGCGCGCGATGAAATTACCGCATAGTCGGGGTATCCGCTGCCGTCGGTGCGGATATATTCCGCCGAGAAATTCGCCGCCTGAACCGGCCCGGTAAGCTCCGAGGCGTTGCCGCAGGGCTTAAGCCTCCCGTCGTCGGGGAGCCTCTTTATTTTGAAATCCTTCGCGGTGATTTTCTTATCGAACTTCACTAAAAGCACCTTCCAGTCCTCGGCCGCGTCGCCGGTGTCGTTGTTTGATATGTCAACGCTGAGCGTTCCGTCCTCTAAAATCGCGCTAAGGACCTCATGTCCGTCCGAAACCGTCGGCTCATACATCAGATACGCCATCAGCGAGTGGTTTTTAAAGAATCTTTCGTCATATTCCGAGATGTCCGCACCCTCGACCGCGCAGCTCTCGATATAGCTTTCAAGCTCGGCCGTGCTGTTCGCGATTACCGGCCCGACGTCCTCCGGATTATCCCAAGGGAAATCCTCGCCGGGATAAACGTCCTCCTCGGCAACCTCAAACGACAGCTCCTCGGTTTTATTATCGGAGGGCTCGTCGGCCTGCTCCGGCTCTTCGGCGGCCTCGGCGGGCTCAAATCCCTCCGAAACCTCGACGTTTCCGGCAAACTGCGCGCCGTAGTGCTTTTCAAATTCCCCGGCAACGCCGTAGTCCCATGTCCCGAGCTGGATAATCCCGCGGCCGCTGAGGTAGTAGTGTATCGGAAGCGCGTAGTCGACGATTGAAGAGCCGCCGGAGAAGCTGTATTCCGAGCCGTCCCCGCCGTAGTTTTCCGATTCGTCAAGGGCGGTTTCAACACTGTCGTAGAGCATAAGATACGCGCAGCCGCCGTCGGTGAGGGTTACGTCGTAAACCGCCTCGGGGGTATGCTCATATCCCGAGAAATCGGCCTTCGGCGGGTTTTCGTATTCATAGTCCGCGAACACGCCCAAATCCTTTACAAGCTTAATAAGCTCCTCGCCCTCCGAATCGCCGGCGGCTACGGAATCCTCCGGTTCCTCGGCGTCTTCGGGAATTTCGCCGCCCTCGGTGCCGCCGTCGAATTCCGCGACCGGCCCGAGCTTTGAAACGCAGTCAAAAATATCCTCTTCGCCCTGTGAAAGATAGACTACCGGCCCCACCTGATAAATTATTCCCGCGCGCGGCATCGGTTCGCCGCTCTCTTCGGTATAAAGCGCGAATGTCGAGCCGAAGCGGCTCTCGCTTTCCCCGGAGGCAAACCGCTCCGCCTCGCCCGCGTTTTCAAATCCGTAGGCGAAAACGGTATTACCGCCCCAGAACCATGACATACCGCTTATAGCTTCGCCGACAAGCGGCCGCACGACGGTATTTTCAACCGTCACTCCGGCCTTTTCAAGCTCCAAAGCAAAAAGCTCGGCCTGATAAGCGGTTTCCTCCGCGTTATAGGTTTCGCCTCCGGCAAACTGACTGCCGAAAACCGCGTCAAGCTTTACTCGTGTTTTGCCGCCTCCGACAAACCTGACTATGCAGTCGTCGCACTGCCAGAAGTGAACGCCGTCGACGTAATCGACGGTGCATTCGCCGCCGGGCTCGCCGTATTCCGTTCCGTCGGCGGAAAAATATCCCGCATGGGTGATAGCGTCGTCGCGGTTCGCGTAGCGATATACATAAACCGCGCCGCCGTCCGTGTTATAGGTATACATTCCGTCCGCCGCCCCGAAATCCGGCCGGTGCTCGTCGGGCGTTGCCGAAGCCTCCGGAAAAGCCTCGTCAAGGCGATTGCACGCCTCGGCGGCTTCCTCCGAAGCCTTAGCCTCCTTGCCTCCTTCGCACCCGCAAATCGCAAGAGCCATGGCGCATATAAGCAGGGCGGCGACAATTCTTTTAAAATAATTCATTTTATGCACTCCTTTCGGGAGCCCAGAGGGCCTACTATACTTAATACTTTTTTAAAGGGGAAAAAATTGCAGCCCCGAAAAAATTTTTTGCCCGACCGCCTCGGGCCGGGCAATAGCTGTCAGGTTTTGGCAATCGACTGCACGATTGCGGTTATAACCACAAACAAAAGGATATACGCAATCACGGTCGAGGGGTTAAGAAGGCTTGTGAAAATCCCGATAAACGCGAAAATCACCGAGAGAATAACCCCGAGAATCCCCGAAATAAGCTGGATCGCGATTCCAACCGCCGAAGCGCGCTGGAGCCTCTTTGTTCCGGTTATGAGCATGGCGAGCGAGGCGAAGTGTCCCGAATAAATCATCGGCGAGGACATCTTCCCGACGTATGAGGTCTGCTCGTCGTATTCGTTGTGGAACCTGAACGGCAGTAGCTTGAACATATTCGGCATAACCCCGAAGAGCTCCGCAATCCTCGAAATGCTGAGAAGCGAATCGACGGAGCGGATTATAACCGTTATATTCTGGCGTTCAAGGTCCCGAAGTGCCTTTGCCACGGAAACGGAGGCCTTCAATTTTACGACAAAAATCATCGCGAGCGACCCGCCTATCGACAGGTACAGAAGGCTCGAATCCTCCTTTTGGTACTGCGCTTCCTTTTCGGGGGTGGGGAGCCCCTCTATCGAATGGCTCTCCATCAGCGCGCGGTTGCCGAAGAGCACGCGCTTATTCTGAATCCACCCCAAAAGCCCGAGGCCGTCCTCATAGAGATAGCTCTCGACCGGGAAGAGCATTTCCGTTTTTCCCTTAATCATCTTATAGAACGTCGGCTTTAAAATGCTCTCCGTCTGGCAGCAGAGCGACGCGGCGTAGATAATTCCGTCCTCAATCGGAGTTTTTTTCGCGGGCTTTATGTTGATTATCTCGACCATTCCGTCCGGGAAGAGGTCGACGGCGTCAACTAAAAGCGAATTTGTGTCGGAAAACTCGTCGACCGCCGAATATCCGAGCATTACCGCGGAGCCCTGAAGATATTTTTTTGAGGCCTTAGCGAGGGGAATGTTCACAACGAGCATCATTCCGGCGGCGGAGCAAATCGCCGACGTTCCCGCCGCGCAGGAGAGCCCGAATAGGAGCATTCTCGTTCCGGTATTTATCTCCGCAGGGTGCAAAAACGCCGAAATAACGCCGACAATAAGCGAAACCGCCGTTATCGCCGGGACGTAGTATTTGCAGAAAGCGTCGGTCATGTCGGAGGAGTAGCTGTTTTTGATGAAATCGGATACAAACTCCGTTTTTCTCGACGTTGCGAGCGACGGGAAGTCGGTGAGCGCGCCCTTTGTGAACTTCGAGGCGACGTCCTCGTCGTCGATTCGCATAACGCCGTATTTTGAATATCCGCCCGAAACATAGCGGAAATTCCGCTCCGTCCTTGTAACGATGAAAAGCTTTCCGACGGTGTTGATGAGAAGCCCTATGACCGCCGCGCTGATATATACGTTCGCGACGGAAAGCTGTACGAGCTCGGTATCCGTCAAAAGCGCGATTCCGGAGGCGATGCTGAGTATCGACGAAACGGCGGCAAGGCTGTCGCTGTCGGCCTTTAAGGTGAACAGCTTTTTAAGCCCCACGGCCATAACCGTGTAGGAAACGAAGCATGCCGCAAGCCCCAAAACGACGTTCACAAACAGATACGGCATTCCTTGGTTTTCGGAGCGGGACAAAAGCGCGATAACCGGCAGGTTAAGGTCGTTCGCGAAGGAAATATATGCCGAAACAAGCGAAGCCACCAACAAAACGCAGCATCTTACGACGAGGCTCGCCTTCAGCGAAGCGATGCTTCCCGCCATCTCCTTAGCCTGCTCAAAGCTTGTGAAGTCCAGAACGCGGGATTTTTTGGGCTCCTCGTCCTCGTCGGCGTCTATGACGAACTGTTTTACGCGTTCGCGCCGTTTGGCGTTGAGGTATGCGAGGCGTTCCTCCTCGGTCGCGTTTTCGTCGAGGCCGATTTCGGTGTTCGGGATAATCTTTGAATCGAGCTCCGAGCCGATGTCCTCAAAAGAGGCGCGGTTCACCGGCGGAACCTTTGAATCGCGGTGCTTCGGTGCTCCGCGTTCCTTTTTGAGCTTTAAAAGCCCCTCCATGATAGCTGTATTCGAGCCGTTTTCCCGAACGGGGCGAAGCGGCGCGGTGCGGTGAATGCTCTCCTCGACCGGCCTTATTTTCGGCTCGGCCTGCGGAATATCGACGGTGTCGGTGCCGATATAAGCCCTTGTCGCGTCGTCTACCTTTTCGGCGATGTTCTCAAGTTCCGCGGTCTTTTCCGAAACCGGTTCTTCCGGAACCGGCGGCTCAATCTCCGCCGTGTCGGAGGACTGCCGACGGACGCTTTCGGCCTCCTCGGGGGCTTCGCGCTCCTTTTCCCTGCGCGCGGCCTCCTCCGCGAGCCTTTCGAGAACCTCTTTCGCGGACATTTCCTCCTTGGCCGGCTCAAAAGATGCTTCCCGAGCGGCTTCCGCCTCATGAGCGGGCGCGGGATTATCCTCCTCGAACATCTTTTCCAAAACGTCGGTTCCCTGTTCGGTTCTTCTGGCATGTCTTAGTCCCGCGTCGATTTCCGGCTCGCCGTCCTCCTCCGCGGTAAGGATAATTTTATCGAACTCAATCGAATCCTCCGACGCGGGCCGAACGCCCGGAACGCCGTCGACATAGCGGGTCTGCTGCTCATAGTGAGGCTCCCCGCCGTTTTCGTCGGGAATAAAAACCCCCTCGTTGCTGCCGATTTCCAGAACGTCCTCTATAACCTCGGTTTTCGGCCCGATTTTTTTGGGCTTTACGGCTTCTTTGTCATGCGCTCCGAGGCTGTCGATAAGTCCGTCGAGGTCGAGGGAGCCGTCCGGCTTATGCGAGCCGGAGGTTTTTTTGGAATATTCGTTTATAATATCGTCAACCGAAAAATTCTTGTCAGCCATATTCTTACTCCTTTGAATGATTATCCGACGGGATTGCCCCTCTGCCTCAAAACCTCGTACATAAATATTCCGGCGGCCACCGAGGCGTTTAACGAGGTTATCTTCCCCTTGAGCGGCAGCCTCAGCAGAAAGTCGCATTTTTCAGAAACGAGCCTGCCGATTCCGAAGCCTTCGGAGCCGATTACAAGGGCCGTCGGAACCCTGAAGTCCGCCTCGGTATAGTCGCGGCCCGACGCGTCGGTTCCGAAAATCCAGAGCCCGGCCTTTTTAAGCTCCTCGATGGCCGAGGCAATATTTGCGACCCGAGCCACCGGAAGCCAGCTTGCCGCGCCCGCCGACGTCTTAAAAACGGTTCCGTTAAGGGAAGCCGACCGCCGCTTCGGGATTATAAGCCCGTGCGCGCCGGCGCATTCGGCGGTTCTGATAATCGCGCCGAGGTTGTGCGGGTCCTCGATTCCGTCGCAGACGATTACGAAGGGCGGCTCGTTTTTTTCGCGCGCGCTTTCGAGAATTTTTTCGACGGAGGAGTATTCCGCGCATGCCCCCGAGGCGATTACGCCCTGATGGGAGGCCCCGCCCGACATGGCGTCGAGCTTTTGCTGTGAAACCTGCTTAACCACGGCCCCGCAGTCCCGCGCGAGCTTCGCGATAAGCCCGAGCGAGCCGCCCTCGCCGCAGATGTAAACGGCGTCAATCGGCTTTTCAGCCTTAAGAGCCTCTAAAACGGGGTTCCGGCCGACAATCAGCCCGTCCTCCCGCGAGGCCTTTGAAAGGGGTTTTCTGTCCATATCCCAATTCCTTTAAAAATAATCAGATTTATACAGATTTAATTATAGCACAAATCCTCCGCTTTGAAAAGTCTTTTTTTCCGTAACTTTCGCCAAAATATTTCGCCGGTTTTTGTGGAAAAGGGAAAAACGGAGGGGGAGGGGAGGCGCGGATTTACAAAAAAGTATCCGCCCGAGAGCAGATACTTTTAGACATATATATGCGGCGCGCCGAATCACATCAGCGGACTAAACACCTTAAGCACCGCCTGAAGAAGCGCGTAGAGCGGGCCTTTTTTGCGGATTTGGGCGGCGGTGATTTCCTGAGATTTCGACTGGGTTTCCAAAAAATCCTTTTCAACGTCGCGGACGCAGGAGGATTTATAGAACAAAACGCAGTTTTCAAAGTGAAGGTATAGGCTCCGGAAGTCGAAATTCGCAGTGCCGACGATGGCGGCGCAGCCGTCCATGACGATGGATTTCGCGTGAATGAAGCCGGGGGTGTACTCGAAAATCTTAACGCCGCTCTCTAAAAGCGCGCGGTAATTCGAGCGGGTGACGGCCATTACGGTTTTCTTGTCGGGAATGTGCGGGGTGATGATTCTTACGTCGACGCCGCTTCTTGCCGCATGGCAGAGGGCGGTGGTCATCTCGTTGTCGGGAATCAGGTAAGGGGTCGTGATATAGAAGCTCTTCGTCGCGCTGTTGATTAAGCCCATAAAGCAGAGCTCGCAGGTTCTGTCGTCGGTCGAGGGGCCGTCGGCGAAGGGCTGGACGTAGCCGTCGTTCTCGCAGACAAGCGTGCTCTCGTAGTTTTTATAGTCGATGGTTGTTTCGCCGCGGGAGAAGTGCCAGAGCTGCAAAAAAGTTTCGGTGAGCTTAGTGACGGCCTGTCCGCGGAGCATAACGGCGGTGTCCTTCCAGTGTCCGAAGCGTTCGACCTCGTTGATATATTCGTCGGCAAGGTTCACGCCTCCCGTAAAGCCGGTATTTCCGTCGATAACGACGATTTTTCGGTGGTCGCGGTAATTCAGGAA
>CANPZQ010000032.1 GCA_947588775.1 uncultured Clostridia bacterium | reverse complement strand
TGCTTTGAGCGACAGATTTTTGTCGCGAAGATGATAGTTGCTCATGACGGTGAAACCCGTGGTGTGTCCTACTCTGAATATTGACATAATTATTCTCCTAAACAAAAATTCCACTCATATTTTGCATACTGCAAAGAGCGGAAAAGTTAAGTATATATAATGCATAAAAGCCCATAAAATAAGCCTTTCATGGTTTTCTGAAAGGCTTGTTCTTGTGATTAACATGGGTGCAGATTTTAGTTTCTTTTTTGAAAGTAAACTCCAACAAGATTCCGCGCAGCCAAATTTGAGCTTTGAGCCAAATTTGGTCCCGCGGTAGAATCTTGCTCTATGAAACCGACGCTTTCTCCGTCCTCGTTTCCCTTTGCTCCCTACACCACTGAAAAATGCAAAATTGCCAAACTCCCAGCAATTTTTCCTTTCCCTCTAACACGGATGCGGTGGGCGTTTCCCAAACGGGGAGAGGAGTTTTCCTTTCGCATAAGGAACACCGGCGGGACGATTTTAGCAACCGCAGAAACAAAAAAGCAGCAAATCTTTTGGATAGATGATTTATGTGTAATCCGCGTCTGGGTAAAAAGGAAAGTTCCAAAAAGTTTGTAACAATTTTTTGAACACCCTTGACAAAAATACGAAATCGGACTATAATATAAAAGTCCGATTCCGTATTTTACATGTGGAGGTATTATTATGGATGATATGCGACAGCTTATGAGAACGTTTAGTATTGCCTTGAATAACATTGATGAAATTTACTGCTCTGATGTGCCGCAAATTGGCGTGAAGGAATCTATGCTGCGGCTTCTCTACGCGCTGGATGATGGCGAAGGACATTCTCAGAGAGAATTATGCGAAAAGTGGGCTTTCTCCAAAACCACCTTGAACACTACAATCAAGCAGGCGGAGAAAGACGGGTATCTCACTTTAGTTCCTATTCCCGGCAAGCGGAGAGAAATGACGATCTGTTTAACGGAGAAGGGGAAGTCTTATGCCCGGCAGGTACTTTATCCCATCTATGCAGTGGAGAATCAGGCTATGGAGGAAACCATGAAACGGTACTCTGCGGAGTTTGTGGAGGCACTGAATTATTTCTGCATCTGTATGAAATCCGCGTTGAAAAAACAACTGGACGATTATAAAGGTCAGGCGTAGCGAAAGGAAATGTTGATGTGAATATGCTCTGCATAGATAAAAACCGAGCAAAGACCCGTGAACTGCTCTGCTCCTACCGCTGTTGGGAACCCGGCGGCATACGATATGACAATCAATACAACTTATTGGGACATGAAAACGCGGGCCCCTGCGGTCGCAGATTTTGTTATGCGTTGGTTTGGAGGAAAAAATGAGAATCCGGTTATCTGACCATTTCATATATGGAAGGCTCCTGCGGTTTACGCTGCCTTCCATCGCGATGATGGTATTCACATCCATATACGGCTTGGTAGACGGCTTTTTTGTTTCCAACTATGTGGGAAAAACTGCTTTTGCCGCAATCAACCTGATTGACCCTGTTTTTACCATCGTCGGGTCGCTGGGGATGATGATCGGCGCAGGCGGCACTGCGATTGTCTGCAAGGCCCTCGGAGAAAAAGACAGTGAAAAGGCAAATGAGTATTTTTCCATGTTCGTCCATATCGTTCTTCTGATTGGCGTAGTGACGGCGGCAATCGGCTGGTTTGCTGTTGAACCCTTAGCGAGACTGCTGGGGGCGGAAGGACAGATGCTGAAGGATTGCGTGATCTATGGACGCATCAGTTCTATCGGCGCACCGTTTTTTATGCTGCAATTTTCCATGCAGACCTTTTTTATCACCGCCGAAAAGCCAAAGCTGGGCCTGTTCACAACGGTATTTGGCGGGGTATCCAATATTGTTCTGGACTGGCTTTTGATTGCTGTTATCCCTTGGGGGATTTGGGGCGCGGCGGTTGCCACCACGCTCAGTCAGACATTGGCCACCACATTTGCGCTGATTTACTTTGCCTGTCCCAATTCAAGTTTGCTTCGGCTGACGGTAAAGACACGGGTGTATGGAAAGGTTTTGGGGCAAGCCTGTGTAAACGGCTCGTCGGAAATGGTGGACAATATCGCCTATTCCATCGTGACGATCCTTTACAACACGCAGTTGCTCAAATACTACGGTGAAGATGGCGTGGCGGCTTATGGCGTCCTCATGTATGTGGGCTTCATTTTCTCTGCCATTTACTATGGATACGCCATGGGCAGCGCCCCCATTGTAAGCTACAATTTCGGCGCGCAAACCCATGGGGAGTTGAAAAACATTTTCCGTAAGAGCATGACTCTCGTCTGCGGTTTGGGCGTTGCGATGCTGGCAATCGCTCAGGTGGCGACACCCGCGCTTTCCTCTGTGTTTGTCGGCTATGACAAAGAGCTGTATGAGCTGACCCGTCAGGCCCTCCGTATCTACTCGGTGTCCTTCCTGTTCATGGGCGTGGCGGCGTTTGGTTCGTCCTTCTTTACGGCGCTGAATGACGGCGTGGTTTCAGCGGTGATTTCTTTCCTGCGTGTCTTTGTATTTGAGATTGGTGCGATCCTCCTAATGCCGGTGCTTTTCGGGAAAGAGGCAATTTGGGCGGCGGTCGTGGTGTCTGAATTTGCGGCACTGCTCCTGACCACTGTTTTTCTCATTATCAACAGGAAAAAGTATCGCTACGCATGATGCAAACAAGAAGTATTTGGACAATAAGGTAAAAAGCCGCCGGAAGGGGATTTTTCCGTCCAGCGGCTTTATTATGCAACAGCGTTCGGTTTCTGAACGCGCAGCCGGCCCCGGCAGGGGCTGTTCAAAGGGTCTGAGGTGCTGCCCCGGCAAGCAAAAACGGATTTCCGGCGACAACGCCGGAAGTTCGTTTTGAACGTTTGTATATACAAACGCCCTGCTTGCTCCGTTTATACCGAATTCGGTAGTATTGTACTACTCAAATGTGAAGAAATCTACCGTCCTTTAAGACGGTTAATCAAATAATTCTCAGTCCATGTCGGATAAAAGACGCTCTGACGATTTGTCCTCGACAGAGCGATTCATTCATGTTTATCTTACTCGGAATAGCGCGGGCGACTGTCTATATCAGTTTTGTTTGTTATGCTACTTTACCGTACATGAGCATTAGCTTATGTGAGATGAGAAAGCATATGAAGTGAAAAAATTTGCCATTCCCGTCCAGCGTTTCACGGTGCCGGACAGGTCGGGCGAGAGTTCGGGTAAGTCCACCTTGCCGACAAAAGAATATAGATTTCGATTTCCTGCCTACGGTTCTGGATTTATTGTTCAAGCATAAGAATCGACACTTGGGTCATTTTTGAGTATAAGAGTTGAGGCGAGACGAGAGATTGTCTTATCTATATTGTAAGTGTGGGAATGGTTTGCGGGTCTTTAAGTATGGGGAACACCCTTCCCCCAACCCACCCACCTCGCCGAAAATCCCGCACAGGCCCTCCCTTTCCCCATTGCATTTCCCCGAAAAATGTGCTAAAATATATCAGGCAACTTCGTTCGTGGGGCTTGCGGGAAAAATTTTCAGGAGGATTTATCAATGATAAAAGAATTTACCGACATTCAGTCGCTGCCGCTGGGCAGCGTAAAGATGAACGACGCATACTGCGTGAACGCGCTTGAGAAGGAGGTAGACTATCTTCTTGCGTTTGAAAACGACCGCGTTCTTGCGGGATTTCGGCTTAACGCCGGGCTTCCGACTTCGGCGAAGCCGTACGGCGGGTGGGAATCCCACTTAATCGGCGGACACGCGATGGGGCATTACTTTACCGCCCTCGCGCAGGCATGCGTCAATCCGGGCATCTCAGAATCCGTCAAACTTAAACTTCGCCAAAAATTATCCGATATTCTCGACGGGCTCTCGGAGTGCCAGCTTGAAAACGGATTTTTATGGGCGGGGCGCGTTTCCGACCCCGAAAACCCCGAAATCCAGTTCGACCTCGTCGAGCAGGGGCGCGGCAACGAAAACATCATCACCGTGGCGTGGGTGCCGTGGTACACGATGCACAAAATTCTCGCCGGGCTGATTGCCGCCTACGACGTCGCGGGAATGGATAAGGCCCTCGAAATCGCCGTCAAGCTCGGGGATTGGGTATGCGGCCGCGTTTCGGGATGGTCGGAGGAGGTCCGCAAAACCGTCCTGAACACCGAATACGGCGGAATGAACGACGTGATGTACGAGCTCTACCGCGTCACCGAGGACAAAAAATACGCCGACGCGGCGCACGCGTTCGACGAAGAAGAGCTTTTCGACCGCATTCTCAACGGCGGGAAAAACTGCCTCACCGGGCTCCACGCGAACACGACTATCCCGAAAATAATCGGCGCGTTCCGGCGTTATCAGCTTTTCGGGAGGGATACCGACTGCACCCGCTATGCCGCCGTCGCGATGGCGTTCTGGGACAACGTCCTTTCCCATCATACATACCACACGGGCGGAAACAGCGAGTGGGAGCACTTCCGCGACGATGACGCCCTCGACCGCAACCGCACGAACTGCAACTGCGAAACCTGCAACGTCTACAACATGCTCAAGCTCACGCGGGAGCTCTTTAAATTCACCGGCGAGAAAAAATATGCCGACTACCTCGAAAACGCCTTCATCAACCACATTCTCGCTTCACAGAACCCCGAAACCGGCATGACGACCTACTTCCAGTCGATGGCGACGGGATATTTCAAGGTATTTTCAAGCCGTTGGGAGGATTTCTGGTGCTGCACCGGCAGCGGAATGGAAAACTTCACGAAGCTCGGCGATTCGATCTTCTTCAGAAACCCCGAGGCGGTATGGGTGACGAAATATCTCTCCTGCGAGCTTTCCTGCGGCGGCGTTTCCATGAAGATGGAAGAGGACGTCGCGCAGAGCGGGCGGGTTACGCTTGATGTCGGCTGCGACATGACGCTGCTTCTCAGGATTCCGGAGTGGTCGGACGGCTTTGCGGTTTCGGTGAACGGCGTTCCGACCGACTCCGAAGCGGCCGGCGGCTTCACGCATATCGAAGTCAGAAGCGGCGACGTTGTGACGGTATCCCTCAGCCCGAAGCTCGAAGTCAAGGAGCTTTCGGACGGCGGCGCGTTCGCACTGAAATTCGGGCCGTGGCTCTTAGCGGCGAAGCTCGGGAAGGAGGAAATGACCCAAACCCGCACGGGAGTTGCGGTCGCGATTCCCGAAAAGAGCGTTTCGGACGGCGTTCTGGAGCTTCCCTGCACGCTCGAGCGGCTTAAATCCGAGCCCGAGAAGTTCATCCGCCGCACCGGCCCGACCGAATTCGAGCTCGCCGGAAAGACGTTCGTGCCGTATTATCTCGTTGAAGAGCGGTACGGGATTTATTGGAAGGTTAAATAATAGGTGGGATTGAAACCCCCCGCGGTGAAATGGGCCGCGGGGGGATTTTTTGAGGTGCGGGAGGAAGGCGCGGCGGAAAAGCGGGGGAAGGGCAGGAGGCTATGGGGGCGGGTGGGTGGGACCGACGCAACAGCTTTTCCGCCGCGCCGGGCTTATGCACGAAGCCCCAAAACAACCCGCGCGCCCAATCCCCCGGCCTGAGCCGAATCCCGTCCCCCGGAGCCCCCTTGTGGGGCGGAGTGGGGACGGGTGAGGGGCAGGCTTTGCAGAAAGATTAAAATTTCGCACTGCATCTGTTTCTATGCGCTTTTGTACAATGACATTCTGCTTTTCGCTGCGCCGAAAACCGCCGCGGCGAATGGGGCTTCCTTCTGCAGCCTTCCAAGTCCCTGCCCGCCACCCACCCGCCCACCCCGCCCCATTCGCCGCGGCTGGCGTTCATATGACAAAAAACAAATGTTCAGCTGTCAGACTATGTGGACATTCAACCCCCAACATTTTTTCCGAAACCCTATTGTATCTCGCGAAAAAATATGCTATTATATATCTGTATGTGCAAACACTGTCATTGCGACTTCAAATAGGAAAGGAACTGTTTTTTATGTCAAACTGCGCAATAGTCGGAATCAACTGGGGCGACGAGGGCAAGGGCCGCATGGTCGACCTCATCACCCGCGACCACGACGTCGTCGTTCGCTATCAGGGCGGCGGCAACGCCGGTCACACCATCATCAACGGGTACGGCAAATTCGCCCTCCACCTTCTGCCGTCCGGGATTTTCACCGACGGGGTCGTCAATATTCTCGGAAACGGCGTCGCGCTCGACCCGGAGAACCTTGAAAAGGAAATCGAGGAAGTCAGAAGCCGCGGGGTTAAGATTTCCCCCGAAAACCTCATGCTTAGCGACCGCGCTTCGCTTCTTATGCCGTGGCACCGCGAGCTTGACGGGCTCGAGGAGGCGCGCCTTGCCGACAAAAAATACGGCTCGACCCGCCAGGGCATCGCGCCGTTTTATGCCGACAAATATTCCAAAAAAACCGTCCTTGCGGGCGAGCTCCTTTATCCCGAGCATCTCAAGGCGCATCTTGAGGATTTGCTGGAATGGAAAAATCTCACCCTCCGAAACGTCTACGGCGCGAAGGGCTATACGATGGACGACCTCAACGAATGGATTGAGAAATACTGCGAAAAAATCAAGCCGTATGTACGTGACACCGGGGAATTTCTTAAAAAAGCCTCTGCTGAGGGAAAGAGCATTCTCTTTGAAGCCCAGCTCGGCGCGCTTCGGGATCTCGACTACGGAATCGTTCCATACACCACCTCCTCCAACACCATCGCGGCGTTCGCGCCTGTCGGTTCGGGGCTCCCGGGGGTTAAAATCGACAAAATTGTCGGCGTTGTAAAGGCGTATTCCTCCTGTGTTGGAGAAGGCCCCTTTACCTGCGAGTGGTTCGGCGAGGAGGCCGAAAAGCTCCGCGAGGCGGGCGAGGAATACGGCGCGAAAACGGGCCGTCCCCGCCGCGTCGGGCCGATTGACATAGTCGCGACGCGCTACGGCGTAGAAACTCAGGGAGCGACGACCGTCGCCCTCACAAAGCTCGACGTTTTAAGCTATATGGACGAAATCCCGATTTGCTCGCAGTACGAGCTCTTCGGCAAAAAAACCGACCGCTTCCCCTTCCCCGCCGTCCTGCCCGAGGCGAAGCCGGTTATGACCTCTATGCCGGGCTGGAAGTGCGACATCTCCGGCTGCCGCAGCTGGAACGAGCTTCCGAAAGAGGCTAAGGACTATGTCGAATACGTCGAACGCGAAATCGGCTGCCATATCGGCTACGTTTCCGTCGGCCCCGAGAGGGAAAGCATCATCTTCAGATAACAGAGGATAAAATAGTCGGAGAATAAAGCCGGGCGGCGGGGTTTCGCGGAAAAACGAGGCTTTGCAAAAAAATGCCCGGCGGCCCCTTCGGCACCGTGGCGGAACCGCCGGGGTTCGGGCGAAGCCCCGTGCGCTTCGCGCACCGCCGCCTGCGGCGGCGCGCCGGCCTCCGGCCGGCGGGGGCTTCGCCCTAAGCCGCCCCCTCCCACCCATGCCCTCCCATACCCTCACCCCAAAAATACATACCCCGAAAGGAAATAATTTAATTATGCCAACAAATATTTACGAATCCCCGCTCAGCTTCCGCTACGCTTCGCAGTACATGCTCAACCTCTTTTCGATGGATACCCGAATCCGCACATGGCGCAGGCTATGGGTCGCCCTCGCGAGGGCGGAATCAAAGCTCGGGCTTCCAGTCACCGACGAACAGGTCGCCGAGCTTGAGGCGCATATCGACGACATCGACTACGAGGTCGAGCACGAGCGCGAAAAGGAAGTCCGCCACGACGTTATGGCGCATATCTACGCATACGGAAAGGTCGCCCCGTCGGCCGCGGGAATAATTCACCTCGGCGCGACAAGCTGCTATGTAACCGACAACGCCGACCTTATTATCTACCGCGACGGATTAAAATATCTTCGCGGCGAGGTCGCAAAGGTTTTAAAGAATCTTTGCGATTTCGCGGAAAAATACAAATCCACCCCGACCCTCGGCTATACCCACTACCAGCCCGCCCAGCTCGTTACGGTCGGAAAACGCGCCGCGCTATGGGCTCAGGATTTCATGTCCGATTTGGAGGAGCTCGACTTCGTTATTTCAAGCTTCCGGTTCTTAGGCTGCCGCGGAACGACAGGCACCGAGGCGAGCTTTATGGACCTCTTCGAGGGCGACGGCGAAAAAATCGACAAGATGAACCGAATGATTTCCGCCGAATTTGACTTCGACAGAATTTTCACCGTTTCGGGACAGACATATCCCCGAAAATTCGATTCGAGAATCCTAAACGTCCTCTCGTCGATAGCGCAGAGCTGCTACAGAATGGCGAACGACCTCAGACTCCTGCAGCATGACAGACAGGTAGAGGAGCCGTTTGAGAAGAACCAAATCGGTTCCTCGGCGATGGCGTATAAGCGCAACCCGATGAGATGCGAGAGAATCTGCTCGCTTTCGAGATATTTGATGGCCGACGCAATGAACGCACCGATGACGGCCTCGGTTCAGTGGCTCGAGCGAACCCTCGACGATTCGGCGAACCGCCGTATTTCCCTGCCGGAGGGGTATCTCTGCGCCGACGCAATTTTAAGGCTCGCCCAGAACGTCACCGACGGAATGCATGTGAACGAAAAGGTCGTCGATAAGGCCGTAAGGGAGTACCTGCCGTTCATCGCGACCGAAAACCTGATGATGGAGGCCGTAAAGCGCGGCGGCGACCGCCAGAAGCTCCATGAAATCATCAGACAGTGCTCGATGGAGGCGACCGCGAAGATGAAGGAGGGCGAGCCCTGCGACCTGCTGAAACGGCTTGCCTCCCACCCCGAATTTTCCATGACGGAGGCCGAGATGTCCGCCGTTCTGGAGCCGACCCTCTACACCGGCCGCTGCCCCGAACAGGTCGAAAAGCTCGTCGCGGAGATAAGAGAAGCCGTCGCAAAGGTTGAGGTGCTTAAGACGGACGAGGTGGAGATACTGTAAAATAAAATCTTGCCGCCGGGGTAAAAGCTCCGGCGGCTGCTTTATGTCAATTCAATGTCATCCGCGCCCCGTTTCGGTCGCAAACGGTAATTGACACCCCGCCTCGGGGGGTGCTATAATTTAAATTGATATTCTATGCACATCTAATTACTACCGACAACTAAAATTTACCCCATACAAGGAGGCCCTCCGGATGGAAAAACAACTCAACGGCTACAGCGAGGAAATTCTCAGAAAGATGTACCTCGCGCTGTTTCCGGCAATGGCCCTTAACGGCCTGATAAGCTGCCTCGGCACCCTCGTCGACAGCTTTATCGTCAGCGGACTGCTCGGCGACCGCGCGATGGCGGCTCTCGGAATTACGAGCCCCGTGACGACTATTTTCTGGCTGTTTATAAACGTCGTGTCAAACGGCGCGGCGGTTTTTGCGGGAAAATGCCTCGGAAGGGGCGAGCGCGACAAGCTCAACGGCGGCTTTACCATGTGTCTTACCGTTCTGCTCGGGGTCGGCGTCGTCCTCGGGTCGCTGGTTGCAATCTTCCATGCGCCGTTCGCGCGGCTTCTGGGTGCTACCGACGAGCTTGCGCCGATGGCGGAGCAGTACCTTCTGGGCCTTGCGATAAGCGCGCCCGCCGTCGCGATGTCGGGGCCACTCTACTCGTTTTTGATACTTGATAACAAGCAGCGGATGACATTCATCACCACCGCCATAGGAATCGTCGTAAACGCATCCTGCGACGTTATATTTGTTAAATTTTTGAGCATGGGAATGTTCGGAATGGCCCTCGCATCGGCGGTAAGCGCGTATGCGACGGTGTTCTACGACCTCACACACTTCGTAAAGCGTTCCTCGGGAATCCGCCTTGAAAGAAAGCTTGTAAACTGGAAGGAGCTCCCCGAAATCGTAAAAACCGGCCTTCCCGTCGCCTCGAACGAGCTCTGCAACTTCCTAAAACCGGTTCTCTTTAACCGCATTCTCCTGAAATTCGGCGGGGTTCTTGCCGTTTCCGCATTTGCGGCGGAAAGCTCGCTCGCGTCCTTCTTCGGCTCGCTCTGCGGAGGGGCCGGAAGCTTAACTTTAACGGTCGGAAGCGTTATCGCCGGCGAAGAGGACGGCGCGTCGCTCAAGCGTTTTGCAAGGGTTGTTTATAAATACGGCTTTTTGATTGTATTCGGGGCATGCGCGCTGCTATTTATCTTCGCGGGCTATCTTGTAAGGCCGTTTAGCGGCGGAAACGCAGAGGTAGAGATTTTGGCGGCAAGGGCCTGCCGTTGCCTCGCGCTCGCGCTTGTGATGAACGTCCTCGTTATGATTACCGTCAAGTTCTACCAGGCCCTCGGCTACGGAAAGCTCGTTTCGGTGCTCAATGTTTTAGATTACTTCCTCTTCCCGATTGCGTGGAGCCTTATGCTTTCTCCCGCGCTCGGGGCGAACGGCGCGTTCTACGCCCTGTTCCTCGCGGAGGCGACGACTATTCTTGTGATATTTGTACTGCTTGTAATAAAGCTTAAGAAGGTCAAGATTTCGCTCAGCGAGCTTGTGCAGTTCGGGCGGACGTTCGACGTTCCCGAGAGCGACAGGCTCGACACCACGCTTTACAGCATGGACGACGTAATGGGTATTTCGGAGTATGTCGAGGAATTCTGCATGAGCCACGGCACCGACAGCCGCTGCTCGTCGTTTTCCGCGCTCGCTGTTGAGGAGATGGCGGGAAACATCATCGAACACGGCTTCGCGGACGGCAAAAAGCACGCCGTGGACATCCGCGTTCTGTACCGGAAGGGCGAAACCGTAATACGCCTCCGCGACGACTGCAAGCCCTTCGACCCGATGCTTCAGCTTGAGGCGGAAAAGGACGACGAGAGCACCAAAAATATCGGAATCAGGCTTATCGCGAAGCTTTCAAAGAACATGACCTACCAGAAGCTCTTCGGAATGAACGTGACCACAATAACGGTTGCTTCGGCGGGAAACGCCGCGGCGGCTGAAACTGCTTGAAAAGGAGATAGATACATATGCGCAAGATGAACGAATTTCCGACGCATGACTTAAAATACGGCGACATCGTGCTGCAATACGCCTCGGGGAACCCGATGCCCTTCGGCGCGAGCATGACGGAAAGCGGCGGAATCAACTTTTCGGTGAACTCGAACGACGCGACCTCCTGCACCTTGGTTCTCTACCACTGCGGCGACGAGGAGCCGTTCTGTGAAATTCCCTTCCCGAACGAGTTTAAAATCGGAAGCAACTATTCGATGATCGTTTTCGGCCTCGACCCCGAGGATATTGAATACGGCTACCGCTTCGACGGCCCCTTCGACCCCGCGAACGGCTACCGCTTCGACAAGACGAAGGTGCTTTTGGACCCATACGCGAAGCTTGTTTCGGGGCGCGACCGCTGGGGGAAGGAAACCTATCCCGGCTCGGAATTTCCGCTCCGCGGGCGGCTTGTCTTAGAGGATTTCAACTGGGACGGCGACAGGCCGCTTAACCGCCCGATGAACGAATCGGTAATCTACGAGATGCATGTCAGGGGCTTCACGAAGGGCGAAAAGAGCGGCGTAAAGTATCCCGGAACATACGCTGGGCTTATCGAGAAAATCCCGTATTTAAAGGAGCTCGGGGTGAACTGCATTGAGCTTCTGCCGATATTTGAATTCGACGAAACCGAGTACCGCCGTTTTGAGGGGACGGAGCGCGAATTCAACTACTGGGGCTATTCTACCGTAAACTTCTTCTCGCCGAAGGCCGCCTACGGCGTTTCGGGGCCTCTCGGAATGACTGCCGACGAGTTCAAGCACGCCGTCAAGACGCTTCACAAAAACGGAATCGAAATTATCCTTGACGTCGTTTTCAACCATACCTCCGAGATGGACCATCTCGGCCCGACGATTTCCTATAAGGGAATCGACAACCGCACATACTACCTCCTTAACCCCGACGGGACGTTTTGCAACTACAGCGGCTGCGGAAATACGATGAACTGCAACAACGCGGTCGTCAGAAATCATATTCTCGACTGCCTTCGCTACTGGGTGAGCGTTTACCATGTCGACGGGTTCCGCTTCGACGAGGCCCCGATACTTTCCCGCGACGAAAGCGGCAGACCGATGGCGAATCCGCCGCTTCTGGAGCTTTTGGCGAACGACCCGATTCTTTCGCGGACAAAGCTTATCGCGGAGGCATGGGACGCGGCGGGGCTTTACCAGCTCGGAAGCTTCCCCGCACCGGCGAGGTGGGCGGAATGGAACGGAAAATTCCGCGACTGCGTCCGCCACTGCTTAAAGAGCGACGCGGAGTGCGCGCCGGAGCTTTTATTGAGGATTCAGGGCTCGCCCGACATCTTCCCGAACGGCAGCACGGACGATTCGGTAAACTTCGTCACCTGCCACGACGGCTTTACGCTCTACGACCTGACCGCATACAACTCTAAGCACAACGAGGCGAATTTCGAGGACAACCGCGACGGAATCGACAACAACTTAAGCTGGAACAGCGGCGCGGAGGGCGAAACCGACGACCCCGAAATCAACGCCCTTAGAAGGCGTCAGGTCAAAAACGCGGCGGCGATACTCTTCCTGAGCCGCGGAGTGCCGATGATGCTGATGGGCGACGAGTTTATGAATTCCCAGCGCGGCAACAACAACTGCTACTGCCAGGATAACCCGCTCTCATGGCTCGATTGGGAGGACAGGGAGCGCAACGGCGACGTCGTCGACTTCTTTAAGGCGATGATAAAGCTCCGCCGCGAAAGCCCGGTAATCACCTCGCGCGACTTCTATACCGGCTATAACGGCACGGGCTATCCGGAGATGTCCTTCCACGGCGAAACCCCGTGGCAGCTCGATACGTCGCGTCCGTTTTACACCTTCGGCGTTCTGTACGCGCAGGACGGAAAGAAGTTCAACGCCGAGGACAAATTCATCTATCTCGGCGTGAACATTCACTGGGAGGAGCGAACGCTTACGCTCCCGCTGCTGCCGCCCGACTACCACTGGACGGTTTACGCCTACAGCGCGGACAAATCCGTCAAGAGGCCGAAGCGCGCCGGCGAATCCGTTACCCTTACCGGAAGAAGCACCGTTGTGCTTGTTTCAAAGAGGAATTGAGAGTGAAATAAAAAAGCGTCCCTCGGGCGGGGACGCTTTTTTCGTCATGTTAGTCCGTCTTATACGCCCTTCGGATTCGGCCCGTAGGCGTTTTCGCCGGGCTGGCTGTCGGTCACGCTGAAAACGATTAGAACGATTTCGCCGATTAACGGAATCAGAGCGATAAGGAGCCACCAGCCGCTCTTTCCGATGTCGTGGAGGCGGCGGAAGCTTACCGCGATAGAGGGAATAATCATAACCGCTAAAACGAGCGTTATCGCGAGGCGGACGACTATCCCGATAACCGGAACCTCAGCCAAAAGTCCTCCCAAAATTCCGATAACGAGGTTTACGATGGCGGAGAACAGGTAGAAGTACCAGCATTCGCTGCGCCTCGCCCTGCCCTTGAAGTTGGCGTAGTTGGTTGTCAGAACACTTTTGACTGCGGATTTGAAGTCCATAACAAAATCCCCTTTGCTGAAAATTTCATGCGAGCGCATGATGTCATATAAAGCATATCACATTAAAGAAGCTTTGTCAATGCCGCGTTATCGCGCGAAAATCCGCTTTTTGTCACCTTGACAGGAATTTTCCCATCAGCTCATGCCCGACGGGCTCGAAACGCCCGGTTTTTGCGGCGGATTCCTCGCAGAAGCTTTCAACGCCGTCGCGCGGGGCGGTTTTTTGATAAATCATATACGGCACGGGGTCGTTAGTATGCGTTCTCAGCGAAAGAGGGGTGGGGTGGTCGGGGAGAATCATAATCTTATAGTCCTCCTCGCCGGCGAGAGCCTCGAGAATCGGCGCGAGGATTTTTTCGTCAATCAGCTCAATCGACTTTACCTTGTTCTCGATTTCATATCTGTGGCCGCATTCGTCGGGAGCCTCGACATGGATATACACAAGGTCGCAGCCGCTTCTGAGCGCGTCGACGGCGGCGCGGGCCTTGCCCTCAAAGTTAGTGTCGAGATAGCCGGTCGCGCCCTCGACGTTTATTACCCGCATTCCCGAGAACTTGCCGATGCCCTTCAAAAGGTCGACGGCGGAAATCATCGCGGCGTTCACGCCGTATTTTTCCTTAAAGGAAGCGAGCGGCTTTTTAACGCCTTCGCCCCAGAACCACATCGAATTCGCGGGGCGTTCGCCGCGCTTTTCCCTTTCAATGTTAAGGGGGTGATTCTTTAAAACGTCGTAGCTTCGGCGCATCATCTCATAGAGCTTTTTCGCGTTGGGGTGTTCGGGAAGATGGCCGCGAATCGGCTTTCCGGTGATGTCGTGCGGCGGGGTGAGGGTTCCGAGGTCGAGGGTTCCGCCGTGCCAGATAAGGCAGTGGCGGTAGCTCACGCCCGCGTAGAGGGTGAATTCGTCGCTGTCGAATTCCTTTTTTAGCGAATCGACAAGGATTTTCGCGTCTGCGGTCGAAATATCACCGGCGCAGTAGTCGATAATCGTCTTGTCGTCGTATTCCGGCTCGTCGGAAAGGGTTACAAGGTTGCACCGAAGCGAAACGTCGGTCGGCTTCATGTCGACCCCGATGGAGCCGGCTTCAAGGGGCGAACGCCCGGAATAGTAGATTGCGGGGTCGTAGCCGAGAACCGAAAGGTTCGCGACGTCGCTTCCCGGCTTCAGGCCGTCGGCGACGGTTTTTACAAGGCCGACCTCGGCCTTTTTCGCGAGCATATCCATATGGGGCTTGCGGGCCTTCGCCATCGGCGTAAGCCCCGAAAGCTCGGGCACCGGCCTGTCGGCCATGCCGTCGCAGAGTAAAACAACGTACTTCATAAAAAACGCTCTCCTTTTAGTGTGTTAAAACGAGTATAGCACAATCGCGTAAAAAATGCAAGACGGTTTTCTTAGCGGGAATCAACCGCGAAGCCCCGAATCGGCAAGGGCTTATTTAAGCCACTTTTTAAGCGCGCCGACGAGCTTGTCGACCTCTACCGGCTTGGAAATATGGTCGTTCATTCCCGCCTCGCGGGCCTTGAAAATATCGTCGGCAAAGGCGTTCGCCGTCATCGCGACTATCGGAAGCTCCCGAAGGTCGCTCCTTCCCGAGGCTCTTATCGCCCGGGCGGCCTCGTAGCCGTCCATCTCGGGCATTCTTATATCCATAAACACGAGCCCGTAGTACCCCGCAGGGTTTGACGTCGCCATTTCAAGGGCTCTGCGGCCGTTTTCGGCGCGCTCTACGTCGATTCCGGTTACGGCTAAAAGCTCCGTCGCGATTTCGGCGTTCAAATCGTTATCCTCGGCAAGAAGAACTCTTTTGCCCTTGAAGGAAACCTCTTCGAGGGCTTTGGCAGCGTCGCCTCGGTTGCCCGCGCCGCTCGAGAGAACGGATTTTAAGGCGTAAACGAGCCTTGAACGGAAGAGCGGCTTTTCAATAAACGCCTGAACGCCCGCGTCGCGGGCCTCCTGCTCGACGTCCGTCCAGTCGTATGCCGAAAGAATTATTATCGGGACGTCGCTTCCGACCTTTTTGCGGATTTCCCGCGCCGTCGCGACGCCGTCCATTTCCGGCATCTTCCAGTCGAGAATAACCGCCGCGAAGCCGTCGCCCGCCTCATGGGCTTCGACGGTTTTATCGACGGCCTCCCTGCCGCTCAGTACCCACTGCGAATCCATGCCGATGGCGGCTAAGATTTCGCTTGTCGAAATACAGGAATCGCGGTCGTCGTCGGCGACGAGAACCCGAAGGTCCGCGAGCTCCGAAGCGTCGTCGTCGCCCTGCTTCTGGAGCTTGAGGTGGAGCTGAACCGTGAATTTAGAGCCCTCGCCGAGCTTGCTTTCAACGGTTATATCCCCGCTCATCATTCTTATAATATTTCTTGTTATCGGCATTCCGAGGCCGGTGCCTTCGATGTTGGCCGACTGCTTTGAGCGGGAGAACGGGTCGAAGATTGTCTTTATGAACTCCTCGTCCATTCCGATGCCGGTATCCTCGCAGATAAACTCATAGCACGCCATTCCGTGAATCCGCGACGGAAGCTCATGAATCGAGAACGTGACGGTTCCGCCCGAGGGGGTGAATTTCACCGCGTTTCCGAGGATAT
>CANPZQ010000031.1 GCA_947588775.1 uncultured Clostridia bacterium | reverse complement strand
AAACTTTAGAGGGCGGGTGGGTGGGCGCAGGAAACCAGCCCCATTCGCCGCGCCGGGACTTACGCAGCCCCCCGCAACCCATCTTGCTCCCCAGTCCCCCAAAATTATCTCCCCCTCCTCGCCCTTCTACCTCCCCATCACCTCCCCCCACCCGCCGAGCACCTTGCCGCCCCACGAAAAATAGGTTTCGCAGGTCGTGGAAACGGGCGCGACGCCGGCGATGCGCTTCTCAAGCGGGACGCTTTCGTCAGTTAAAGCCCTGTCCATCAGCACGTTGCGGATTTTGCAGAAAAACACGTCGCCCTCGGTAAGCGCAACGGAATTCACCACCTCAAGCTCGAACACAACGGGGCTGTCCGCAAGAATCGGAACGTCGAGCTTTTGACCCTTTTCCACCGCGATTTCGGGGGTTATTTTTTCGGAATTTCTGCCGTCGGAGTTGCCGAGATAATCGGCCAGCGGCAGCATCTTTTCCGTCACAAGATTTGCAGAAAAACACTTATTTTTGCGGATGTTGTCCTTCGTCTGCTTCTCGTCGGCGATGCACATCATCACGCCTAACTCGCGGTCCCATATGTAGCTGAGCCAGCAGAAAAGCCCGAAATCAGGGCGTCCGTCGTCGCAGTATGTGCCGTAGCAGAACAGCGTCTGCGGGCAGAAATCGTTTGAAACGGGCACGGAAATTTTTTCAATCATTTGTCTTTCTCCTTTAAATAGTTTTGATTATTTGCCTGATATATTATTCAAAAAAGGGTACCTCTTTTTTAAATAATCCGTTTAAGATATTGTCAAAGCGCATTAAACTTTTTTGCAGCAAAAATCCTGCGCGCTTGCCGAACATGCAAAATAAAATTATTTATTAACTTGAAATTCTTCCTCCTCCAAATTTTTCAGAACGCGCCCGAGAAATTGTTCAAATAGATTTACCTCTTCGGGCGAAAAACCGCGCAGATAAACGTCGGTCATGTCCTCGGAAAGCCGCTCATACTGCCCCCTGAGCCCCTGTGCGAGCTCGGTGAGGCAGATTTTTGTCTTTCGGCGGTCGGGTGAATTCCGCTCGCGGCGAATCAGGCCCGACTGCTCCATTCGGTCGAGCATGCTCGTGAGTGTTGTGACGGCGAGCCCCGACTGCCTCGCAAGCTCCGCCCGCTGCCATAGAATGTACAAAAGCTTCCCCTGAGCCCCGTTAAACGCCGAAATATCGGCTTTTTCCAGCTTTTTTTGGAAAATTCTGTCGCCGATTCTCTTGATTTTTGAAATCATAAACCCGCTTAGCGACGCCATTTTAATGCCTCCTAAATTAGACTATATAGGATTATACTATATAGTACTATTTTTGTCAAGACTTATTTCAAATTTTTTGGAAATAATTTTTGATGGGTGCTGCGGGCGGAATTTTGTTTATAATCAAGGCGGTTCAAACCGGCTCCGGAGGCTTGTTTTCGGCATGACATTATTATATTGAACAAGTGCAAAACGTTTCAGCCATTGATACATCGAACCTGTTTCCCCGAAATAAATAAACAGCACCCCCTTGACATAATCCCCCAAACGATATATACTAATATATCATATTACTAACACTAATATCCAATATCACATTTCCCCATAAGGAGGTACAGATATGTCAAAAAAAGAGTACGTTCAAACGGAAAAAGAGGAGTTTTTAAACAGCTTAACTCACTTTTCGGGCGCGGTTTTGGCGGCCGCAGGCGGGATTTTGCTTATAATCAGGGCGGTTTCGACCGGTTCTGGGATAGTAATTTTCAGCATGGCGGCATACGTTTTTTCGCTCATAACCCTCTACAGCATCTCGGGATTTTACCATGCGGCGAGGCCGTCGAAGCTAAAGCGGGCTCTGCGCGTGGCGGACCACTGCACGATTTACCTGCTGATACTCGGGACGTATATTCCGTTTTCGCTCGTCGTTGTCGGCGGGAAGGCGGGGCTCGCGATATGCGTCACGAACGCGCTGCTGTCGGCCCTCGGGGTCGCGCTGAATATTATCGACATGAAGCGGTTCGAGAAGGCGTCGATGACTCTTTATATTCTCACCGGCTGGCTTGCCGTTGCGGCCGTGCCCTCGGTATTCAGGGCTCTTTCGCCCGCGAGCCTGATTCTTTTGATTGCCGGCGGCATGTCCTACACCCTCGGCGTAATTTTCTTTTGCATAAATAAGCCGTATATGCATGTCGTCTGGCACCTTTTCGTGCTCGCGGGAAGCGTGCTGCAGTATTGGAGCTTGATGGGGTATATGTGTAATTATTAAAACTTTCTTAATTTTGTTGAGTTGCACTTGTTTTTTGAACCATGATAACTCAAGACAAATAAAAAAGCACGAAGCATGGGAAAATCCGATGCTTCGTGTTTTTACGGTATATTTAATAATAAATGCTGCGTTTTCCGCAAGCCCATTTATCTCTCTTCAAAGCTGCTCGTCATGAGTTTCACCCGAATTTTTTGCGCGACAGTTGCGATAAACATAGCATTGGTCGGCTTGCCGGTTTCGGGGCTTATGACGTTGCCGAAATATTCGTCAAATACGCCGTAGCGAGCCCGCGCGCAGGCGGTTTCGATGGCATTGCGGATTGAACGCTCGACGCGCGATGGAGTTGACCCGAACTTTTTCGCAACCTCGGGATAGATGTACTTCATAATCCCGTGAACGCGGCTCGGCTCCATGACAGTCATCTCGATAGCCTCCGCGAGATACGAAAATCCGTCCATATGGGCGGGAACCGACAGCATAAACAGCGTTTCGCTCACCGCCCGATAAAGTATCGGGTCAAAATCTTCCATTTTTATTCCTCCGTTTGGTTTTTTTAAAATTATATCACGAATTTTCGGGGGCGATGTCGAAAAATGTATAAAATGGGGTGATTTTTGGAAAATTTGTTGGAATTGATAATTTTGGGGGCGGTATTGAGGGGGAGTTTTGTGCAGGATTTGGGTGGGAAATAGGTATTTTTTGGGAATGGGGTGTTTTGGGGGCGGGTGCCGGGGCTTGCTGCTGAACCGGCGCGGCGGAAAAAGCTGTTGCGTTGGTCCCACCCGCCCGCCCACGAAGTTTCGCGGCATTTTCCCGCTTTTTCCACCGCGCCCTGTCAGAAAACAGAAATCAGAAGCCGCACAGGGCAAAGCCTTGCAACCGACTTCTGTTTTCTTTTTTTGCTCCCAGCGAAGGCGCGGCGAATGAGGCGGGGCGGGCGGGTGGGTGGCGGGCAGGAGCTCCGGCGGCCGCAGAAATCAGCCCCATTCGCCGCGCCGGCCCTTACCCCCCAAAAATTTTTCCCCAACCCTCTTGACAGCGCGGTTATACTATGGTATAATCAGTTATACCAAAGTATAAGGGGTGATACAATGAAAAACAATCTGAAAAAGCTTGGTGAGGCCGAGCTGGAAATTATGCAGGTTATATGGGCGGGAGAGCCGCCGCTGACCTCCGTCGAAATCCTAAAAAGGCTTGAGGGGCTCCGCAACTGGCAGCTTTCCACGCTTATGACCTCCCTTTCGCGGCTCGAGGACAAGGGCTATGTCATCTGCCGGCGCGACGGCGGGACAAACCTCTATTCGGCGGCGGTTTCGGAAAACGACTACAAGGCCGGCGCGAGCGAGAGCTTCCTCAAAAAGCTCTACAACAACTCCGCAAGAAGCCTTGTCGCGACGCTTTACGATAACAACCTGCTCGGCGAGGAGGATTTAAAGGAGCTTCGGGAGTACATAGACAGACTGGAGAGTGAGCACCGTGACTGAGCTTTTTGTGACGGTTCTCGGCGTTTCGCTTTCAACGGGAATCCTCGCGGCGTTGCTGCTCGCGGTTTCTCCGCTCGTGAATCGCCGCTACGCCGCAAAATGGCGGTTCTGGATTTGGGCGGTGCTGGCCGTTCGGCTTCTTTTGCCGGTCGGGGGAATCCCATCGCCGAAGCCCGCGGAAGCCCCCGTTACGACGGTTTCGGAGGATTTTTCCGAAGCACCCGCCTATAACGTCCCCACGCGTCCCGCGCCGTCGAGGGTAATCGAGTTCACAATCCCCGAACAGCTCAACGAGCCGATTGCTCCGCAGACGCCGAAGGCGCAAAATAAGCGCGAAATAGCCGTTACTCCGCTCGGGGTGCTGACGGCGGTATGGATTTTCGGCGCGGCGGCGGTATTTCTCTTTCAGTTTTCGGTGTTTTTGGCGTATAAGCGAAAGCTGATAAAATGCGGCAAGGAGCCTTTCGGCGGCGAGGCGGCGGAGGTTTTTTCGGAGCTTTTGGGGACAATGAAAATCCGCGGAAAAATCCGGCTTCTTATATGCCCGAAGGCCTCGGGGCCGATGATAATGGGCTTTTTAAAGCCGGTGCTCATCCTGCCGGACGAGCCGTTTTCAGGCGAGGAGCTGAGGTTCATTTTGCGCCACGAGCTTATTCATTATAAGCGGCGGGATTTGTGGTTCAAGCTGCTGTTTACGGCTGCGGCTTCGGTTCACTGGTTCAATCCCGCGGTGTGGCTTATGCGCAGACGCGCAGACGTCGACATGGAGCTTTCCGTCGACGAAGGAGTGGTAGGACAGTCGGGATTCGACGTCCGCAGAGCCTATACGGAGGTTCTGTATTCTACAATCGGGAGGTCAAGAAAATCCCCGAACGCGCTTACGACGCATTTTTCGGGGAGTAAAAAGGTTATGAAGAAGAGGTTTTATAATATATTAACAAAAATCAACCGCAAAAACGGCGCGGTGCTTTTAACGCTCGTTATGGTTCTTGCGGCAGCCGCCGGCGCGCTTATCGGCTGTTCGGTGGGAAGCGCGGAGGACTTCGAGCCGCTCGAAAAGGCGAACGAAGCCGTCGCCGCGATGATGGAGGACGGGAGCCTTGAGCTTGCGAACGAGATACTCGTATTTAGCGTCGGGAGCAATTATGCCGACGAAGTTCAGGAGCATGAGGATTTAGAGCTTGAGGTTACGCGCGACGGCGAAACCTATATGTCGACGTTCCTGCCGATGAAGAGCCCCTACGACAACAAAAAGAGCTGCATGAAGGCACTTGGAGAGGTGTTCACAAAGAACGCTTGCCAGAAGCGGGAGGAGTATTTTGAAGAAAGCGACACCTGCCGGGTAATCGACGGCGTTCTCTATTACGAGATGAGCGAGCCGCCGCATTATCTGTACCTCTATCCGTTTGAAAGCGCGGAAAAGGTTTCTTCGAGGGAGATAGTCGCAAAGACAAAATTTGTCTGGCAGGACAATTCCCTCAGCGACTGCGAAATCACCCTTAAAAAAGAGGGCGGCGACTGGAAAATCGACAAAATAGTCGACCCCGAGGCTCAGCGCGACGACCCCGAATGCGGCTGCGCATGGCCCATAAGCTATGAGGAAGCCGGGCTTGGCGAGATCAGCGAGGAGCAAAAGCAGGAGCTTCTTGATAAGCTTCGCGAAACGGTCGGCGACGTTGAAATCCGCGCGTTTGAGGCAGCCGACTTCGACGGCGACGGAAAGCCCGAGGCCTTCGGAGCGACCGGCGATGACTTTGACGTCATTCCCCTTTGGTTCGTAAACGAAAACGGAGCCGAGAAGGTTTTCGAGGACAAATACGTCGTCTACGACGGACACCTTCTCGACTTCGGCGTCGACAAATTCTACACCATTGAGCTTTCCTTCGGCACCGTTTCCTGGACGAAAATTTACGGCGTTAAGGACGGCAAATGGTACGAGCACGAATTCTCAGGAAAGGTTTCCGAGCTCAGGCAGTCGGGAGATAATCTTCTCATCGGCGTCGACAATAACGGCTTCGACGCATTTTACGACGAAAACATCGGCGAGGTCGGCGGACATACCTACAAGACTTACTATTTCTATTACGACGGAGGCTTCCGCGAGTACGGCGGGATTGAGATTTCGGAAGATGAATTTTTGAAGCTCGACGGCGCGCGGGAAATCCTTGCCGGCATTGAGGAAAGCGGGGCCACGGTTAATAACATTATCTATCGCGGCGGCGCGGAGATTATAAACATCAACTGCTCCGAATTCGACCCGTCGGACGGCTGGATTGAAAATACCAACCTCACCGCGGCAATAGACGGCATGAGCGTTTCTGTGATTGAATCGAATATCGGCGTTTACCAAAACGCGATGATTCCCGAAATCGCGACCTACGCCGACAAATTCGACCCTCAGCCGAAGCTTTCGGCGGGCGTGGGCATTATCGACGACGAAACGATTCTGAAGCTTGTTTCGGAGGATATGAGGATAGATAAGCTGCTTTACAGCGAATCCCCCGAATGCGACTTCAACGACGTCAAGGAAAGCAACGGGAAGCTCTATTACCGCGTAACCGACCCCGAAATCGACGAATGGAGCAAGTGGGAGAAGCTTTTGAGCGACGTTTACGCGCCCGAGCTCGCAAAGGAGAAGCGTTCATCAGATTCGATTGTCTTAATCGGCGGGGAGATATACTGCGACGGCGGAAGCCGGGGGTACGACTATACCGACGATATTTCCTACAGCGTATACAGCACCGAGGCGACGCTTCACGCGGATACAAACGAAACCGTCGCAGAGCGAGTGGCGGTGAAGGTCAAAAATCCGCGCGTGGACGGCGAATCCGTCGGCGTTAAAAACTATGTCTTTGTCCGGGAAGCGGGCGGCGACTGGCGGATTGAAAGCGTTCGTACGGCACCCGACGAGGTCCCGACAGGGATTGAGATTCCCGAAAGCTTCGACCCCGAGGCCACCGAAGAGGCACTTTCGCTCGCGCTTTGGGACGATTATAAGGAGGCCGCGCAGCTTTTGCATCTTCATCGCAGGGCGAACGGCGAGGCCGAATTTGACGGCGACGTCTATATCCCCCTCGCCGAGGAATACGACACCATGGAAAAGTGCGAGACGTTTTTGCATAAGGTATTCGCCAACGGCTTCTGCAAGCAGATTTTGCAGAACGAATTCGGAAGGCATCGGCTTTTTGTCGAGCACGATGGAAAGATGTACGCTATAAGCGGCGATTTTTCGGGGATTTATCTCTGCAACTTCCCCATCGACGGCGCGGTCTATGACGGCGAAAATAAAATGAGCGTCTACACCGACATCTGGTACGACGGCGGCCCCGAAAACGCCTCCGATTACATCTTCCGCCTTGTAAAGGAGGACGGAAGCTGGAAAATCGCCTCGATTGAGATTCCCGACTATCTGGACGGAGAAGTGTACTATGAATATTCCCAGAGCTACTATTACATCGACTCAACCGGCGCGGAAAAGGCAGTAAACGCGTGGTTTGAGGACGAGGAGAAAAAGGACTATGTAATGCTCCTCGAGCTTATGGACGTTTCTTTGGATTGGAGCGAAACCTATCGCCTTCGGGAAATGTACGAGGGAAGCGAGCTTGCCAAGGAGCGCGGCTGGAGCGATCAGGAGCTTGAGGATAAATTCTACGTCGTCGCGGCGGAATATAACGCCATATACGACCTCACGAAAACTTTCCTTGAGGACGGGCATTATAAGCGGTACTTCGGGCTGATGTATCACGAGGACAGCGACAGCTGGGAGATTCTCTACGGGGTCGGGAACACCGTTCCTCTGCCGAGTACGTCGATTCCCTCCGCGGTGCCGCAGCCGCAGACGTCGGCCGAAATCGACGACTACTACCCGACGGCGACCTTCGGGGTGACGGAGCACGTCATGGTGGTTTCCGCAAACGGCGGAATCGATTTCAGCGAAACCGACGAAACTGTGAGGTTATCCTTCACCATGCCGAACGATTGGTATCGGTATCAGTCGGAACAGTCCGGCAGTTTTGAGTACGACATACCCGACATGCCCGTATTCAGGAAAAAGGACTACGACCCCGCGCTTTTCAGGATATTTCCCGAGGGGACGGAATATCCCGTTGATTTTAACGCAAACGAGGGCGAAAGCGAAACGATTACCGTTTTGGAGGAGAGTTCAGCCGACCAGGACGAGGAAAGGCCGTATCTTTTTTGCCGCCGCTCGATTTCGCATTCGGACGGAGGGGACCGCGAACAGTTGGAATTTATAGTCGAATCGAACGGATTCTGCGTGCATCTGAGGTTCGTGAAGCCCGAGGACGCGGGCGAGGAATTTTACTGGCAGAGCGTCGGCGTTTGCGAATCGGTGAAAATTCTTGCCGGCAGGGAGATTGAAAAAATCAGAGAAATCGACGCGAGAATTTTCCCCGAAATAACGCTCTACAGCTTTGACGAAGCGAAGAAAATCGGCAAAGTGACCGAAACCGAAGGGCTGATTTACCCCGGCGCGTTCTGGGGAACATGGTACACGGTCGAGGTCGACGGCGTTTCATACTTCTACGGACAGAAAGCGGGAGATGAGGACGTTCCCCTCTGCAGCTGGGCGATAACCGCCCCCGGCCATGAGCTCGGAAACGGCATAAGATACGGAATGAGCGTAAGCGAGCTTAACAAAATCTGCCCCGACATGGCAGTTATGGATATTCAGACGTTCGACATCACCAACGGATATTTCGGCGGCGTTCATATGTTCAACGCCTACTCCTTCCCCACGAAGGACTTCGACAAGGACATGTGGGTCGACAATTTCGACGCCGCGATGATTGCCGAAATCGAAGTCCCCGACGACGCGTGGAAGGAATACCTCGCGGTGTTCGTGAAGGACGGGGTCGTCAGGGGGGTGACGGTGTATTAGAAGGGGGGAAAGAAAAAAGCCTCTTCCGGCGGGAAAGGGGCTTTTTTGCTGCAATATAACAAATTCTCTGTCGGCATGCGTATTCCGGTTCCTTAATCCACCGTCATCAGCTCCGCCCGAATCTTCCTTGCGACCGTTGCGATGAACATCGAGTTGGTCGGCCTGTTGGTTCTGCGGCTCATGAGCCCGTCGAAATACCGGCTGAACTCGCTCTCCTCGCGCCTTGAATAGGCCGCGCTGATGGCGTTGCGAATCGCCGCTTCGACCTTTATCTGCGAGGAATTATGCCGCTTTGCGACTTCGGGATAGAGCGTTTTCGTTACGCGGGATATGTAGGTAGGCTCCTTAACCGATATTTCAATCGCAGTGGCAAGATAGTCGTAGCCGTCCATGTGCGCCGGAACCGAAAGCCTGAAAAGTGTGTCGCAGACTGCTTTGCTAATATTATTATCCTTTTTCCCCGACTTTCCCATAAAACACCTCCGAAAATTTATGCGTTCAGTATAACATAATTTTTGAGGAAAAATGTCGAAATTTGACGGGTTTTTGAAAATCTGCGGTTTGAATGAAAAATCAGGGAAATTTGTCGAAAATATTGGGGGAATTGACGAGGAAGCGCGGCGGAGAAAGCGGTAAAATGGTGCGAAACGGCGGGGGGGGGGGGGGGGGGGGGGGGGCGCAGAAAGCAGCTTTCTCCGCCGCGCGGTGGCTATCCGCGCTTCTTATAAGCCTCGGACATAAGCGGATATTCGCCATTCGGCCATTATGCCGCCTGCTATTTCCAGAAGGGGTCGGAAATATTCTCATAGCGGCGTTTTTTCAGGACCTCCGGCACATCGTTGACGGACGGAAACTCTTCTTCAATTTCACTGCACAGACAGTTTAAAAGTTTGTCGCCGATGACGTCGGAATACTTTCCTCGAAGTGCTTTTTCATACCATTCAACAAGGTTGCTCTCCGTTACTATGCTTTGAATGTGACTTCTCCAACCAATCTGGGTCAGCAAGGAAACAATTATATCTTTTTCGGCGTCTTTGCATACAATTACCACCCTGTCGCTTGACACGCTGCCGACAATATTTTCCGCCAGCGCGACGTCCAGGCTCAGATGTTTGATTTGTATTGCCGGTCCCCAGTTGGAATACATATCAAGTCCGCGGTCTGCGGCATTTGTAACGCCTACACGATAAACCCGAGCGTCTGTCAGATGAGAAGGATTAGAGAAATCGAGGCACATGACTTTCCTTGAAAAATCCTCGAATTCGTCGAGAATGTCGGCGTGCTCTTCATCGACCGAAATTTCAACTTTTAAATCGAGGGCTTCCACGAGAGTTGAAAAGAGTGCGTATACAACGATTTCGTATATTTTGTCCAAACTTCTTTTCAAACCGGGCTCGCTCCAAAACGAATCAATAAAATGCTTTACATCAAAAGTTTCACTTGTTGCGTCAAGGCAGTACAAAAGCGCGTCGGAAAGCTGGTCGTGCTTATTTGTAAAGCGTCGGTATATATACGCTTCCACCGCGCCGCCGGTGCGAATATTCTCTTTGCTCAGCTCGTTAAGCATTATCGGCGGAACGGCGTTGTCATTGAACAAGTCGTCCTGGAATCTCGCGCTGCTCGTGCATACTCTTCCGAGAAGCGGACGGCAAATATCGTCGCGCCAACGCTTGCTTTTGGTGCGATAATCCTCGAGCTCAAGCGGATTTATATCCTTGTGAACTCTGACGCGGTAAAGAATCTCAGCTATCTGTATCGGCTTGTACAGATGCATTCTCGATTTTGCAATCACTGCGTCCAGTACCTTCTTGGCGTCGTCCCTGCTCGGCATTCTTTTTTCTCCTTTCAAAATCTCTCAACGAAGCCAGCATTTCCCTTGCAATGGCCTTGATAACCGGTACTGCGACGGAATTGCCGCATTGGTGCCTGACCTTCCCATACGGCAAAACGATCTTATAAGTATCGGGAAAGCCCTGAAGCCTGAGCATTTCCCGCTCCGTAGGTCTGCGCTCGTCGTTGATAAGAATATAGTTTGCGGACGCTCCCGCGCGAAGTGCCGAAGAATATGGGTGCGGAGTGATGAGGCCGGCCATATTTTCATGCGAAATATAGGGGCGCGGATAATTTTTATCTTTGATTCGTTCAAGCCTTGATTCCCTTATTGCATCACGCACATAATATTTTTTATCAACATCGGTTTCAAGTATGTCGGCCAAAGACAGCCTATCGTCTCGGGGAACAGGTTTGGGAAAATCAAACGCGACGTCGTCCGCAAATCCCACAATAAAAATACGTTCTCTTTTTTGCGGAACTCCGTAATCAAGAGCGTTCAGCACCTTCGGATATACCTTATACCCGAGTGCTTCAAGGTGCGATTTCATTATGCGAAAAGTATTTCCTTTGTCATGCGACAAAAGGTTCTTTACATTTTCCAGCATAAACGCAGGGGGTGTTTTTTCTTGAAGAATTCGCTCTATTTCAAAAAACAGCGTGCCGCATGTTTCGTTTGCAAAGCCTTCTTTTTTGCCTATTATGGAAAAAGCCTGACAGGGAAATCCGGCTAAAAGAATGTCAAAATTTGGAATATCCTTGGCCCGGATTTTTGTAATATCCCCGGACGGGTGTTCGCCGAAATTTGCTTCATATGTTTTGCAGGCGTTTTCGTCAATTTCGCTGGAAAAAACGCAATGCCCGCCGACCGATTCAAAGCCGAGCCTGATTCCGCCTATTCCGGCAAACAAATCTATAAAACTGAAACTGTCCCACTTGTTTTCAATCGGTGTCCCGCCGTCAAGCGTTTCAAGCATCTCTTTACTAAGACTAAGTTGTTGTTCCATTATCCCAGATTCCTTTCTCTATATCGCAATCAACGTCAATTTTGATATAAGAAGATGGATAGACTCAGCTCAGCACTAAATCGTATAATTTATTGTATCACAAATACTTTTGTTTTGCAAGAAGCAAAAGTTCCGAGATGCGGCCGCGTCAAAAACAGAAGTCGGAAGCCGGATTGTCGTAATTTCAAGGCGACGCTTTCGGTGACAAATCCGAATATTATGAGTAATGTGTCAGAAATGCACTCCCCGGTTTTTTGGGGGGAGCATACACTCCCCCAAACATTATATATTATTTTGCCTGATAATTCGCTGTTACCGTCAGTCCTGCTCACCGCATAATTGCATCCGTCTTGCTTCCTCCCATCCCACACACCAAAAAAATACCGGGCTTTCAAGCCCGGTATTCCATCCCCCCCAATTTCTCACCCCACACTCTCAAACGCCTCGTCCAGCGCGGCAATCAAATCCTTTACATTCTCGGTTCCAATTGACAGCCGTATCGTGTTCGGCTTTATGCCCTGCTCGAGGAGCTCGGATTCGGTGAGCTGCGAGTGGGTCGTGCTCGCGGGGTGGATTACGAGCGACTTTACGTCGGCGACGTTGGCGAGAAGAGAGAAGATGGCGAGGTTGTCGATGAATTTCTGCGCGGCGGCGGCGTCGCCCTTAATCTCGAAGGTGAAAATCGAGCCGGCTCCGTTGGGGAAGTATTTTTTATACAGCTTATGGCTCGGCTCGCTTTCGAGCGACGGGTGGTGAACCGCTTCCACCTTCGGGTGGCGGCTGAGATAATCAACAATCTTCAACGCGTTTTCGACATGGCGTTCTACCCGCAGCGAGAGGGTTTCAAGCCCTTGAAGGAACAAAAACGCATGGAACGGCGAGAGGGTCGAGCCGGTATCGCGGAGCAAAATCGCTCTGATATAGGTTACAAAGGCGGCGGGGCCGACCGCGTCCGCAAACGAAATTCCGTGGTAGCTCGGATTCGCCTCGGAAATCCAGGGGTACTTCCCGGAAGCCTTCCAGTCAAATTTCCCGCTGTCGACAATAACTCCGCCGATGGCGGTTCCGTGGCCGCCGATAAACTTCGTCGCGGAGTGGACGACAATATCCGCGCCGTATTCGATAGGGCGAATGAGATACGGCGTAGCGAACGTCGAATCGATAACAAGCGGGATTCCGTGCTTATGGGCGACGGCCGCGACCGCTTCAATATCTATTATATTCGAGTTGGGGTTGCCGAGCGTTTCAATAAAAATCGCCTTAGTGTTATCCCGTATGGCCGCCTCGAAGGAGCCCTCCTCGTCGGGGTCGACAAAGGTCGTCGTTATGCCGCTCGAAAGCGGGAGGGTATGCGCAAGAAGGTTATATGTGCCGCCGTAAATCGTTTTGGAGGCAACGATGTGCTCGCCGCTTCTTGCAAGCGCGCCGACAGTATAGTTGATTGCCGCCGCGCCGGAGGCCGTCGCCAACGCCGCAACGCCGCCCTCGAGAGAGGCGATTCTCTGTTCAAAAATGTCCTGCGTCGGGTTGGTGAGCCGTCCGTAGATGTTTCCCGCGTCCTTAAGGCCGAAGCGGTCGGCGGCGTGCTGTGAATTGTGAAATACATAAGACGTCGTCGCGTAAATCGGAACCGCTCTTGCGTCGGTCGCGGAATCGGCCTTCTCCTGGCCGATATGCAGCTGTCTGGTTTCAAAGCTCCAGTTTTTGGGGTCGTGTATATTTGCCATAATATTATCCTCCTGCGGCAATGCCGCTTCAATTTTTTTATTTTAGTTGATTCCGATACACAGCTTATCCGCGCATTCGGTTATGGCTCAAAAGCACCGAAAACGAAATGCAGGAAGAATACCTGCGGGAGTATCCTCTTTTCAACGTTTTCGCCTCCTTATTTATATGTCCCGAAAATCTCCTCTTGAAAACCTACAAAATATATGTTATACTTAGGTTATGAACCCAAAAGGAGGTCAGGACGATGAAAATATCCACAAAAGGCCGCTACGCGCTTCGCATGCTTCTGGACTTGGCGGAGCACCGAAGCGAGGGGTATATCGCCTTAAAGGACATAGCGGCGCGTCAGGAAATCTCAAAAAAGTATCTGGAGCAGATTGTTCCGATTCTAAATAAATCCGACATTCTTAAAACGAACCGCGGCTACCAGGGCGGGTATATGCTCGCGAGGGACCCGTCGCAATACACTGTCGGGGAGATTTTAAGGCTTACCGAGGGAAGCCTCGCTCCGGTTTTCTGCGCCGAATGCCCGGGCGACTGCAAAAGAAGCGCGGACTGTCCGACGCTCCCCGTCTGGCAGGGGCTTTACCGCGCCATAACCGGGTACCTTGACGGAATAACGCTCGGCGATATTCTTGAAAGCCGCAATCAGAGCGGAGCGGACAATTACGTTATATAGTTGTTAGGGGTTAGCAGTTAGTTTCAAGGTGCGGCAGACAGCTCGCATAATCGACATAATCAGCATAATCGACCCGAAAATGTCGAAAATGTCGATTGTTCATGCAAACGGGAAATCGGAAATCGGGACTGCACTTTTGTGAATTTTACACATTTTAAACATTTTGAGGCATAAAATGCGTATTATGCGTATTATTCATGAAACGGGAAGAATAAAAATATATGTATGCTTTTATGATGTAGTGTATTAAAGTAAATTTCGGTATTTACAGCTTCATGAATTTTCGACATTTTCAGCACAATCGAAAGACAGGTTCCCGAAATTGTATGCGTTGGGAGGACATTTCCCGGTTTTAGGCCGATGTCCTTCCGTTTTTTATTTTCATACCGACACACATAATCGACATAATCAGCATAATCGACCCGAAAATGTCGAAAATGTCGATTATTCACGCAAGCGGCAGTTAGAGATTAGTTGTTAGCAGTTAGCAATTGTCTGCCGCACTTTCGCAATCGCCGCCGCGGGGCGGCGCCTTGAAACTAACTGCTAATAACTAAAAACCGACAACTATTCGGAGAACATCGGGGTGGAGAGATAACGCTCTCCGGTGTCGGGGAGAAGGGCGACGATTATTTTGCCCTTGTTTTCGGGGCGTTTTGCGAGCTTTGCCGCGGCAAAGACCGCCGCTCCCGAGGAGATTCCGACCAAAAGCCCCTCTTTCCGCGCAAGCGTGCGGCCGGTTTCAAAGGCTTCCTCGTTCTCTACGGCGATTATCTCGTCGTAAACGCCTGTGTTCAGCGTTTCCGGAACAAACCCCGCGCCGATTCCCTGAATCTTATGCGGGCCGGAGATGCCTTTTGAAAGAACCGGGGAGCTTGCCGGCTCGACGGCGACTACTTTTACATTCGGGTTCTTGGATTTCAGATACTCCCCAACTCCGGTAACGGTTCCGCCCGTTCCTACGCCCGCGACGAAGATGTCGACCTTTCCGTCGGTGTCCTCCCAAATCTCGGGGCCGGTGGTTTTTCTGTGGATTTCGGGGTTCGCGGGGTTTGTGAACTGGCTCGGGATAAAGCTTCCCGGGGTCGCCTCGGCGAGCTCCTGCGCCTTCGCAATCGCCCCCTTCATTCCCTTTGCGCCGTCGGTAAGAACGAGCTCCGCGCCGTAGGCTTTCAAGAGATTTCTCCGCTCTACGCTCATCGTTTCCGGCATGGTTAAAATGATTTTATATCCCCTTGCCGCCGCAACGGCCGAAAGCCCGATTCCGGTATTGCCGCTTGTCGGCTCGATTATAACCGCCCCCGGCTTTAAAAGCCCCTTCGCCTCCGCGTCGTCAATCATCGCCCTTGCGATTCTGTCCTTGACGCTTCCCGCGGGATTGAAATATTCGAGCTTTCCGTAGACCTCCGCGCCGAGCTCCTTTTCTTTGATGTAGTTCGTGAGCTTCAGAAGCGGCGTTCTGCCAATTAAATCGGTGATTCTGTCGTATGTTTTCATTGGGTTTTGCTCCTTTCGGAATTGAGTTGTTTTCGTCTGTCAAAGTTTTTGCCGGCCGCGGCGAATACCACAATATCGCATATATTGCCTATTGACTATGTAGGTATTATATCGCCGCGAAGCCCGTTTGTCAATATCAAAAATAAAAATCCGCTTTTTGAACAGTTACTATTGACAACGGCGGGGTAAATATGTATAATACATATAATGCCGATAGGTTTAATTGAAAAAGGAGATGTAAGTTATGTCAAAAGAACTGACGAGAAGCGAAGCATGGGAGCTTTTGAAAGAGTGGAACCGGGAGCCGTTCCATCTAAAACACGCGGTGACGGTCGAGGGCGTGATGAAGTATTTCGCAAGGGAGCTCGGGTATGCCGACGAAGCGGATTTCTGGGGGAATGTCGGGCTTTTGCACGACCTTGACTTTGAAAAATTCCCGGAGGAGCACTGCATAAAAGAGCAGGAAATCCTCCGGGAATACGGCGCGGACGAGCGGCTTATCCACGCGGTTGCGAGCCATGGGTACGGGCTGACGGTTGATATAAAGCCGGAGCACGAGATGGAGAAGGTGCTGTACGCCGTCGACGAGCTCACGGGGCTTATCGGCGCGGTCGCGATTATGCGCCCGTCAAAGAGCGTGTCGGACTTGGAGCTTAAATCGGTGAAGAAAAAGTATAAGACATTAAATTTCGCGGCCGGCTGCTCGCGGGAAGTGATTAACAGAGGCGCGGAGATGCTCGGGTGGGACTTAGACGAGCTTATCAGCCGGACGATTCTGGCGATGAGAAGCTGCGAGGAGGAGTATGAGAGGGTGGGGG
>CANPZQ010000030.1 GCA_947588775.1 uncultured Clostridia bacterium | reverse complement strand
AGACTCATCGCTAAAGCTTTACTGAACCCCGCGTCTAACGCGGGGTTTTAGTATACAAAAACCTTCCCCCGCCAGCCTTACCCGCGGGGGAAGCTTCAATAACCCCAAAAATCAATACATATCTATAAAATCCACAAAATTCTGTCTGAACTTGGTGAAGTATTTTCGTCCGATAGGGAGGGTGACGCGGCAGTCGAGGGTTACGCCCTGCGACCGGGAGAAGTGCGAAACGCGGGCGAGGTTTACCGCGAACGAGTTGTGGCACCTCGCGAATCTTGACTGCGGGAGGTCGTGCAGAAGCTCGCCGAAGGTCATTCTTGTGACGTAGTCCTGCGAGCGGGTGTGAACCGTGATGGCGTGGTCGATGACTTCGACGTAGGTGATGCTGTCGACGGGAATCGGGACGTGTTTTTTGTCGCATTTTAAATAGATGCTCTTGCTGCGGATTCGCCTGTTCATGTCGATTTTTATCGCCCTTTCGATTTCCTCGGCGGAAACAGGCTTCATGATGAAGTAAATCGGCTGCACCGAATATCCCTCAAGGAGGAAGGAGCTGTCGACCGTCATAAGCACGACGGCGGTTTCATCGCCGCGCTCTTTGAGCTTTTTGGCGAGGTCGATTCCGTTTTTCCGGCCGAGCATTATATCTAAAAACAGCAAATCCGTACCGCCGCCCCGCGCAAAGTCGCGGATAACGTCCTCCTCACAGAAGTAATTCTTAATCTCGTATGTAAGTTTGAGCTTCGTGAGAACCTCCTCGCAGAGAGCGGTCATCGACTTATTGAACTCCCTGCTGTCGTCGCAGATTCCCACCGTATATACCGACATCTTCTCAATTACCTCCTTCCGCCGCGCCGTCTGCGTTAAGCTGCAGCGCGGTCTTTGCGGTAAATACGCCGTTTTCGCGGTTCACGACGAGGTCGGAGCCGTATCGGCGGCAGATTGCCCGCATATTTTTGAGCCCCCAGCCATGGCTTATGCCGTCGCCCTCCGGCTTTTCGGAAGCCTCGGGCGCGCTGTTGGTGCAGTTTACGGCCAAGAAGCCGTTTTTCATTTCGGCCGTAAATTCAATATATTTCGGCCTGCCCTTTTCAATTTCGGCGCAGGCGTTGAAAGCGTTGTCGAACATATTAAGAAGCAGCCGGCAGACGTCCTCCTCGCGGATACCGAGCTCGGACGGCACCGAAACATGCGCCGTGAACTTAACTCCCTCGTTCGCCGCCCTTGACGAAACCGAATTCAGAATCGTGTCGAACGCGAAGTTGTCGGTGAAGCAAACCCTGTCCGCCTCGCTTATAAAGCTGTTCTTATCGCGGAGGTATTCCCCGATTTCCTCGATTTTTCCCTGTTCGTAAAGAAGCGACAGCGTCACAAGGTCGTGCTTCCACTCGTGGCGGACCTCGGCGGTTTTTCTTACGCTCGTTACCATATTCTTATATCCCGCGACGATGGTGCGGTTCTGGCTCTCGAGGGCGGATTTTTCGGCGTATGTTTCGGAAATAGTGCTTATATGCGAAACCATCGCCGAGGCGAGGCACATAAGTATCATATACCCCGAAAGAAGGCTTACCGCGTTTCCGAAGCGTCCGTCGTAAATCGCGTCGGAAATCATCCTGAGATTCGACATCGCCGCCGGAGCCCTTACCGAAATATATTGCAGAACGTTCGCGGCTATGATTGCCAGAGAAAGAAGTCCCGTGAACATCATGAAATAGCCGAGAATTTTTTTGCGACGATTCATGAATACATATACGAGAGCAAGCGGCGCGACGAGATATACCGCGGTGCTGCTGACCTGTCCGACGGCGGAGTATACGTCCTTCGCGCCCGTCGCGAAGAGCCTGTCGACGCAGTAAATTATCGTCGCAGTTCCGAGATAGAGAAGGCTGAAGTCGGGCGAAGAGGAATATATCCCGAACAGAAACAGCGCGAAAATTATCAGAAAGCTGAGCCCCGCGATGCCCGCCAAAATCGCCGGACCGTTTACAAGGGCGGCGTCCGACATCTGAGTGTGGGCCATGTGGTTTACCGAGGCCAACGCCGGGAATATATAAAATTCGGGGTCGTAATATCTTACCCGCGCCTCTAAGGGAAGCGTTTCGCTCGGTTCGCCGGAAGAAATATAGAACAGAATTTCCGTGGAGCCGGAAAGCGCGTCGGAACGCGCCGTGCTGCCGTTAAACATCTCCTCGCCGTTCATGCTCAGAACGACGTCCGCCGCCCCGGCCGAAAACGAAACCGTTGAGGCGCTGTCGCCGTCGGGCTCGAGCGAATATGTGAATATGTAAACGCCGTCAAAGCGCACTTCGTTCGGAACCGTAACCTCGATAGGCTCGCTTCCGTCGTCGGGGACGAATACAGCCGAGTCCTGGTAGGGCCAGATTACCGAAACGTCGGTGTCGGAGGTGAACACATAGTAGAGCGCGGTCACCGCGACGCACGCGGCGGCAAACACCGCGACTGCCGTCATCAGTTTTGTTTTCTGCATACTTAAATCACCGGGAGAAAACGATAATTGCGCGCGGCCCGAAGCCGCAAATAAAAATACATTGTTATTATATCATGACTTTCGGCCTTTTTCAAGTTTTTCAGCATATTAAACCGTGTCGTTTGCGCTCGAATTTTGTCGTAAACCGCAAAACGACAATTGTATCCCCATAACCGCCGCAGAATTGCTTTTTACGTCGCAATTTTTGCCGCGGACGGCAAATTATTCCTTAAATAATACTCAAATATCCGTTTGCGACCGAAACGCGACGTAAACGACAATGTACAAAGCTGGGATTTGTGGTATAATTAACATAGAATTTCTTTGCGAAAAGGGTGTGAATATGGCTATACGAGAGAAAAAACCCGTTGTGAGGACGCCGATTCGCGAAGGCGTCGCCAAGGTGCCTGTCGTGATGCAGCTCGAAGCACTTGAGTGCGGCGCGGCTTCCCTGACGATGGTGCTGGCTTACTTCGGAAAGTGGATACCGCTCGAACAGGTCAGGGCGGACTGCGGCGTATCGCGCGACGGCTCGAACGCGAGAAACATTCTCAAGGCGGCGCGAAGCTACGGGCTTGTCGCCAAGGGCTACCGCTACGAGCCGGAGGACCTTAAAAAAGAGGGAAAATTCCCCTGCATTATCCACTGGAACTTCAACCACTTCGTTGTTCTGGACGGATTTCGCGGCGACAGGCATACTTAAACGACCCCGCTAAAGGCACCTATTCGGTGAGCATGGAGGCTTTCGACAAGTCGTTCACGGGAATATGCATGATGTTCGAGCCGGGCGAGAATTTCGAGCCGGGCGGCAAGCAGAAGAGCATGATAGATTTCGCGAAAAGCCGTATGCAGGGCGCGGGAGTTGCAGTTGCGTTCGTCGTTTTGACTTCGATTATCTCCTCGCTCATCGGAATAATCAACCCGGCGTTTTCGAGAATCTTCCTCGACCGGCTGCTTACCCATGAAAACCCCGAGTGGTTCTGGCCGTTCATAGCGATTTTATCCGCGCTGACCTGCGTCCAGATAATCGTCGCGATACTTCAGGCGTCGATGTCGCTGAAGATAAACGGAAAGATGGAAATCTACGGCTCGGCTACATATATGTGGAAGGTGCTGAGAATGCCGATGGAGTTCTTCTCCCAGAGAATGGCGGGCGACATTCAGCAGAGAATGTTCACCAACGCCTCCATCGCGAACAGCCTTGTAAACACCTTCGCGCCGCTCGTTTTACAGGCGGTAATGATGATTTTCTATCTCGTCGTAATGGTTCGCTACAGCTGGATTCTGACGCTTGTCGGCATCGCCTCGATTTTCGTGAACCTGTTCATGTCGAGAATAATCTCAAAGAAGAGAATAAATCTTACAAGGGTCCAGATGCGCGACTCGGGAATGCTCGCAGCGGCGACAGTCGCGGGCATCGAGATGATTGAAACAATCAAATCCGCCGGCGCGGAAAACGGCTACTTCGAGCGTTGGGCGGGCTATCAGGCGGGCGTGAACGCCCAGTCGGTAAAGTTCGCGAAGCTCAACCAGTATCTCGGAATAATCCCCGCCTTTGTTTCACAGGTCACGAGCATCGCTGTCACGATAATCGGCGTATGGCTCACCATCGACGGGCAGTTCACCGTCGGTATGATTCTGGCGTTCCAGGGGTTCCTAAGCTCATTCACCGGCCCCGCGATGACGCTTATTTCGGCGGGACAGATGCTCCAGGAGATGCGCACGCAGATGGAGCGCGTCGAGGACGTTATGCAGTACCCGACCGACGTAAACTATGAAAACGACGAGGTCGACGACGCCAAGGAATACGACAAGCTCTCGGGAGCGGTCGAAATGAAGAACGTCACCTTCGGATACTCGAAGCTCGCCGACCCGCTTATCGAGGACTTCAACTTAAGCCTGAAGCCGGGCGCGAGAGTTGCGTTCGTAGGCGCGTCGGGCTGCGGAAAATCCACGCTTTCAAAGCTTATCTCCGGGCTTTATCACCCGTGGAGCGGCGAAATTCTCTTCGACGGAAAGCCGATGAGCGAAATCGACCGCTCGGTGTTCACAGGTTCTCTCGCGGCCGTCGACCAGGATATAATTCTCTTTGAGGACACGATTGCGAACAACATCAGAATGTGGGACGACTCTATCGAGGACTTCGAGGTGATACTCGCCGCGAAGGACGCGCAGCTCCACGACGACATAATGAAGCGCGAGGGCGGCTACAACTATAAGCTGACCGAGGGCGGCAAGGACTTCTCGGGCGGCCAGCGTCAGAGAATGGAAATCGCGAGAGTTCTCGCACAGGATCCGACGATTATAATCCTTGACGAGGCGACGAGTGCGCTTGACGCAAAGACCGAATACGAGGTCGTTAAGTCCATCAAGGACAGGGGAATCACCTGCATAGTCGTCGCGCACAGGCTTTCGACGATTCGCGACTGCGACGAAATCATCGTTCTGGACGGCGGAAAGGTCGTCGAGCGAGGCACTCATGACGAGCTCTATAAGAAGGGCGGGTACTATACCCAGCTCGTTTCCAATGAATAAGGAGGTGACGGACGGTGGGTTGGTTTGACGAACAAATTAGACAGAGAAAGAAAAGCGACCAGCAGGTTTTTGAAGAGGCGTTTTTGGAGCTGTCCGACGCCGTAACCGGTAAAAAGGAAGCCGCGGTTTATATGGGAGTCGGCGAACGCTCGAAAAATGCCGTCGACGAAATTTTAAAGTATTACCGCGTTAAATCCCGCGAGGTCCCCGATACCGTTAAGGACCCCGAGGACAGAATGGAATACCTTTTGCGGCCCCACGGGATAATGAAGCGTTCCGTAAAGCTCGACAAGGGCTGGTATAAGGACGCGGTCGGCCCCTATCTCGCAACAAGAAAGTCGGACGGCGCGAGCGTCGCCATGATACCCGGCGCGGTCGGCGGCTATAAATACATAAACCCCGACAACGGCTCGAAGGTAAAGGTAAGCGAAAAGAACGAGGGCGATTTTGAGGAGATGGCCTACGCGTTCTATAAGCCCTTCCCGCTCAAAAAGCTCAGCATTCCCGATTTGATGAAATATGTGATTTCAATCATGTCGGTTTCGGACTTCGTTTTCTACGGCCTGACGATTTTAATCGTAACGCTTATCGGAATGATGACCCCGAAGCTCCAGAATTTCCTCTTCTCGACGGTAATCGAGGCGGGGAGCGTAAAGCTGCTTTTGTCCGTCGCGCTGTTTATGGTAAGCGTAACGCTCTCACAGCTGATTATCGGCGCGGCGAGGGAGCTTATCCTCACAAGGCTCAACACCAAGATGTCGATATATATTCAGGCGGCGACGATGATGCGGGTAATGAGCCTTCCCGCGAACTTCTTCAAGCAGTACAGCTCGGGCGAGCTTTCGAGCAGGGCGCAGTACATCGGCTCCCTTTGCAATATGCTCATATCGACGGTGCTTTCAACGGGACTTACCGTCGCGAATATAAAGCCGATTCTCGACATGGCGAAGCCGATTTTGGACGCGGAGCCGGAGGTTTCGGAGGGCAAGCAGGTCGTTACGAAAATCATGGGCGGAATCGAGGTAAACAACGTTTCCTTCCGCTACACCGACAGCATGCCGAACGTTTTGGAGAATCTTTCATTAAAAATCACCCCCGGCCAGTATGTCGCAATAGTCGGCGCGACGGGCTGCGGAAAATCAACGCTGATGAGGCTGCTTTTGGGGTTTGAAACCCCGCAGCGCGGCGCGATTTACTACGACGGCAGGGACATTTCCACCCTTGACCTAAAATCGCTTCGGCGCAAAATCGGCGTCGTTATGCAGAACGGAAAGCTCTTTACCGGCGATATTTTCTCGAATATAATCATCTCCGCGCCGCAGCTTACCATGCAGGAGGCGTGGGACGCGGCGGAGCTCGCGGGAATCGCCGACGACATCCGCGCGATGCCGATGGGAATGAACACGATTATTTCCGAGGGCTCGGGCGGAATTTCGGGCGGCCAGCGGCAGAGGCTCATGATTGCGAGAGCCGTAGCACCGAAGCCGCGGATACTTATGCTCGACGAGGCGACCAGCGCGCTTGACAATCTCACGCAGAAAAAGGTTTCGGAATCGCTCGACGGCCTTAAATGCACGAGAATCGTCATCGCCCACCGCCTTTCGACAATAAAGCAGTGCGACAGGATTATCTACCTCGAAAACGGACGTATCGCGGAGGACGGGACCTATGACGAGCTTATAAAGCTCGGCGGACGGTTCGCGGAGCTCGTGGAACGCCAGAGGCTCGACGCCTGATTGCATATATAAAAGCGTAAACAAATCAATTTTTCTATTCAAGAAAGGAAGAAATATCATGACAATCACTAAAAAATCCGAAGGAAAAAAGCTCACTCTTACCCTTGAGGGCCGCCTCGACACCGGCACCTCGCCCCAGCTTGAAGCGGAGCTCAAATCCTCCATCGACGGCGTCGAGGAGCTTGTTTTGGACCTCACCGACCTCGCCTACATGTCCTCCGCCGGCCTCAGAGTTCTTCTCGCCGCGCAGAAGGTTATGAACCGCCAGGGGAAGATGACCGTAACCCATGTAAACGACACCATCTCGGAGATTTTCGAGATTACCGGTTTCGACGAAATTCTCACCATCGAGTGACGGAGGCGTTATGAAAACAAACGTCATTGCCGTTAAAAACAGCGGCACCGGAATGGAGGCCGCGCTCAACGAGGCGGAACGCTTCGCGCAGTATCAGTACTTCAACCGGCAGGAAACGCTTAGGGTAAGGCTTCTGGCCGAGGAGATGATGAGCTTTGTAACAAGCATTGTCGGCGACTTCTACGCGATTTTCTGGGTAGAGGGCGAGGGCAAGGAGGCAAGGCTCTGCCTCGAGGCCGACGCGAAGGTCGATTTCGACCGCCGCGAGCAGCTTTTAGAGCTTTCAACCAGCGGAAAGAACGCCGCGCACAGGACCTTTATGGGCAAGCTCGTCGGGATTTTTGAATACTGCATGATGTCCTACGACACTTCGGTGAAGTACGGCGGCGACTACGCCGATTTCATGTTCGACGACGTTCCGAACTACGGCTATGAGAGAATGTGGTCCCTAAAAGCCATGCGCGAAAGCCTCGACGGCTCGGAGGCGGGCTCCGGCGAAAACGCCGAGAAGCGCGACGACCTCGAAAAATCCATAGTCGCAAGCCTCGCAGACGAGGTTTTGGTGGGGGTCAGGTCCCACAAGGTGCAGCTTATAATCAAAAAGACTTTTTAAAGGGTGATTCAAATGGCTGAAAACAACTCTATTTTCAGAAAAAAGAGCCTTGACAGGGTGTCGTCGCCCGAACAGCTTAACGACTATATCAGGGTCGCGAACCCCGGGGTTTGGCTTGTATTTCTTGCGGTGATAGTTTTCCTCGCGGGAATGATTGTCTGGGGAGCGGTCGGAAAGCTTGAAACCGTCGTCAAAGGCACCGCCGTTATCGCGGCCGACGGCTCGATGATGTATGTTTCCGAGGACGACGCGGGAAGCGTAAAGCCCGGCCAGACGGTTCGCGCGGGCGGAGCCGAGTTTACGGTTTCGGGAATAAGCTCCGCGCCCGTAGAGCTTACCGACGAATTCGACAACTATATCGTCCACGCGGGCGGCTTCGAGGTCGGCCAGTGGGTTTATAAGGTCGACATCGAGGGCGACGCCTCCGAGGGAGGAATCTACGGCGGAGAAATCGTCGCCGACAGCGTTTCGCCGCTCAGCTTCATAATGAACTGACGGCGGCGGAGATTAGACTATGAACGATAACAAAAGACATCCCATACGCCGAAGAATAATGGTGCTTTTGCTCCTTCTGAGCTTGGGCTCGCTGTTCTGGACGAGCGTTTTATGGCTCGAAAGCGTACTCGTCGTAAGAGAAAGGGTTTCGACCGACAGCAAGGAGCTCGGAAGGACTGCTTATTCGATAAGCTCGGTTTCGATGATGGGCTTGATTGAGCAGAACTACATCGCGGTCGCCGAAAACCGCGCCCAGACCATCGACGCGTCGCTGTCGCGGTATCTCGGGTATGTGAACGACTTCGCATTCTTTATCCACAGGCTCTACGACAACCCCGAGGAGTACCTTCCGAAGGAAATTCTGCCGCCCGACGCGGATAAAGCCTATACTTACGTCATGCAGCTCGTCTACGCGAAGGAATCGCCCGACAACGTGAACCTGAGCGACGAAATCGGGCTTTTGGCGAACTCGGTTCACGCGTGGCAGCCGGTGATGGAGAGGACGGATTCGAGAATCGGCGCGATTTACCTTTGCACCGAATCCGGATTCATGATCAACTACGACCTTCGTTCGGATTTGACCTCCGAATACTGGGACTATACCGTACGGGACTGGTACACCGTTCCCCGCGACACCGGTGAAACGATTATAACCGACGCGTACCCCGACGCCTTCGGCAGAGGGCTTATGGTAACCTGCTCCGCGCCTTTTTACAACGACGAGGATAAGTTTGCCGGGGTCGTCTGCATCGACCTTATGATTGACGAGCTCGGAAACACGCTTGCCGACCTCGATTTAGGGGACGGCTCCTACGCCTATCTTGTGGACGGCGACGGCAGGGTTATTATGTCGCCTAACGGCGGAGAACCCGAATTCCCCGAAGGGGTAATGTCGGGCGAAAGCGGCGGAGAATACAGCGGCGACGAGGAGATTATGTACTACGCCTACAGCCCGATTGCTTCTGCAGACTGGAGGATAGTTTTCAGGATTCCGTCGGAGCTTATAATCGGCCCGTCGACCGAGGCGGTTTCCGCCATCGAGGACAAGACGGAGTCTACTCTCGAGGGTATTCATCGGACGATTCTTGCCGCGCTTATGCTTAACCTTGTGGCGATAGTAGTCGTCGTAGCCGTCGTCGCGGTAATTTCGAGGCTCTTCGCAAAACAGCTCACCGGGCCGCTTTTTGAGCTCGGCGAGGACGTTAAGATTATAAGCGGCGGAAACCTTGAGCACCGCGCGGAAATCCGACAGAACGACGAGCTCGGCGATTTGGCGCGCTCCTTTAACGATATGGCGGCCTCCCTCGACGAGCACATCAGGGATTTGACGCGCGTAACCGCCGAAAGGGAGAGAATCGGCGCGGAGCTCGACGTTGCGAAGCATATTCAGGCGTCGATGCTGCCATGTATCTTCCCGGCGTTCCCCGAAAGAACGGAATTTGACATCTACGCGACGATGAACCCCGCGAAGGAGGTCGGCGGCGACTTCTACGACTTCTTCATGGTCGACAGGACCCATCTCGCGATAGTTATGGCGGACGTTTCAGGAAAGGGCGTTCCGGCGGCACTGTTTATGGTAATCGGAAAGACGCTTATCAAGGATCACACCGGCCTCGGGAACGACCTCGGAGGGGTGTTCAGCGAGGTAAACAACCTTCTTTGCGCCTCCAACTCCGAGGGGCTGTTCATAACCGCCTTTGAGGGAGTTCTGGACCTTGTTAGCGGCGAATTCCGCTTTGTGAACGCCGGCCACGAGATGCCGTTTATTTCACACGCCGGCGGCGAGTTCAAGCCCTATAAGATTAAGCCGGGCTTCGTCTTGGCGGGAATGGAGGATATTCGCTATAAGGCGGGAAGCTTTATGCTTGAGCCGGGCGACAAGATTTTCCAGTACACCGACGGAGTTACCGAGGCGACCGACGTCAATAATCAGCTCTACGGAATGGAGCGGCTCGAAAAGGTCCTCACCGACAACCGCAGCGGTTCTCCGCAGGAGATTCTCGAAGCGGTGAAGGAGGACATCGACAGATTCTGCGGCGAAGCGGAACAGTTTGACGATATAACGATGCTCGCTCTCGAATATAAAGAGAGATTCGACGACGGCGGCCCTAAGAAGGAGATAACCGTCGAGGCGGACATCGAGAAAATCCCGGAGGTAACGGAATTTGTGAACCGCGAGCTTGAAAAGCGGGACTGTCCGCCGAAGGCGCAGATGCAGATTGACATCGCAATCGACGAGCTCTGCGGGAATATCGCGAGGTATGCGTATACGCCAAAAAAGGGCATGCTGACGGTGGGGGTTTCCTTTGAGGAGGACCCGCTCGCGGCGGTGATAACGTTTACCGACTGCGGGGTTCCCTACGACCCTCTCGCGAAGGCCGACCCCGACGTTACGCTTTCCGCCGAGGACCGGGAAATCGGCGGGCTGGGGATTTTTATGGTAAAAAAGTCGATGGACGACATGAAATATTCCTACACGGACGGGAGAAACATACTTACTATTAAGAAGAAATTCTGAGTGCGAGCGGGCGGGGGCGAGTGAAACGCCCCGGGCAAAGTCCTGCGGCTCACCCGCCCCCGCTCAGCCCCGCAAGGGGGCTTCGGGGGACGGATTCGCCGCAGGAGGCGCGGGGCCTCCGCTGACGACTGCCTTCCCCCCGCCCGCCCACCCCAATTTCCCGCATACCCCCCGCTCCGTCCCCGCGCCAAACTTTAAAAGGTATCCGCGCAAGCGCGGATAATTCCCCCGACCCCCCAACCCCCTCCCCCGAGGGGGAGGGGGAGTTCGCGCCGCGCTTCGCGCGAGCGCGTGCGGCGGCTTCGCCGCCGCCCCCACATTTTCAGAAAGAAGGACCTAATCATGAAACTAAAAATCAAACCTCTGAAGCTTCTGGCAGTGCTTCTCTGCCTGACGCTTGCGCTCGGGCTTTTCGCCTGCGGCGACGCAGATACCGAAGGCGAGAACCTGCCGGAGAACGCAAATAACGATACTGCGACGGAGGCTCCCGAAGAGGAGGAGCCCGCGCAGGCCGACGACGCGGAAGAGCCTCAGAATACCCGCGAGCCCGCCGTTATCACCGTTTACGCGACCAACGACCTGCACGGCGTAGTCGAGGGGAGCGAGGAGGACGGAATTATCGGACTTCCTACGGTCGCCGGAATCGCGGCTTCGACCGAGAATGCCATTCTGATTGACGCGGGCGATGCGACGCAGGGCGCGAGCTTTGCAACCGTTGGAAGCGGCAAATTTGTCATCGAATCCATGAACGCGGCCGGCTACGACGCTATGGCGGCGGGAAACCACGACTTCGACTACGGCGCGGACGCGCTTATGGCGAACGCGGAGGCGGCGGAGTTCCCGATTCTTTCCGCAAACGTCATGAAGGACGGCGAACACCTCCTCGACAGCAACACCGTTATGGAGATTGCGGGATATAAAATCGGCATAATCGGCGTTACAACGACCTCGACCGCGACTTCAACAAACCCCGAAAAGCTCGAGGGAATTACCTTTGAGAACGAAATCGAGTCGGTAAAGGCGCAGATGGCGGAGCTTTCGGACGAGGTCGACGCGTTTATTCTCGTCACCCACCTCGGCGACAACCCCGTCGCCGCGAATGTAACCGTTCAGGCCCTTCTTGAAGGGCTTACCCCCGAGGAGCTCTGGAGCATTATGGCGGTTGTCGACGGCCACAGCCACACCGTCGAGGAAACCATGTACGGCACCGTCCCGATTGTCCAGACAGGAACCCGCGGTACCGGGCTCGGCGTTGTTACGGCGGCGTTTAACGGCGAGGGAAGCGGGTTTGAGGCTTCCTGCGAGGTTTGGGACTATGAGAAGGCTTCGCAGTTTGAGTTAAATGAAGCCGGAGAGGCCGCGAAGGCTTCCGCTCAGGCCAAAATCGACGAATGCATCGTCGAAATCGACCCGATTCTCGCCGAGGAGCTTGTTCTGACCGGCGCGCCTCTCTGGGGCGGATACATCTACTACGACTACGCCGAGCCGAGAATTGTCGAAACAACGATGGGCGACCTTGTCACCGACGCGTTTAAGTACTACGGCGACATCTTCGCGGAAAAGAACGGCGTGGACGCGCCGGTTGTCGGCGTTGAAAACGGCGGCGGCATCAGCGCGACCTTGCCCTACGGAATTGTCACGAGGGGCGACGTTCTCGAGGCGTTCAACCACGGAAATACCGTTGAAGTTATCAGCTGCAGCCCGGCGCAGCTCTACACCGCGCTCGAGCTCGGCCTGACGATGACAGGTCAGGACAGCGACGGACGGCTTATCACCGAAAAGCCCTCGGGAAGCTTCCTTCAGGTTTCGGGATTCAGCTATTCCTACGACCCCGCCGGCGAATCGGGGAACAAGGTAGTTTCGGTCGTTTTGGACGACGGAACGGAGCTTTCGCGCGACGACGAGGAAACCGCGATTTTGGTTGCGACAAACAACTATGTAACCACATTTGCGGGATTCAGCTCATCGACGAAGGTCGGCGAGCTCGGCGGCGAAGATGAGCTTGTTACGGATTATCTTCTGTACCTCACCAACGACGGCGCGGATACCCTCACCATCAACAACATCGCGGGGCGGATTACGATTGCAAACGACAAGTCGCCCGACATCTACGAACTCGTTATCCCGCTGAAGAATCCCGACGGGGAGCCTGCGGACTGCGGCGGCCGCCAGTATGAGCTTACAATCGACAACGTCGCCGTCGAACAGTGTATCTGCAATCCCGAAGGAATTCGGCTGATGCTTCCGAAGGGGCCGCATACCTTCTATCTCACCGAATCCGTCGACGCGACGCCGGTTTACGTCAACAATTACTCCGGCTCCGGAACGGTTACTACCGCGGACGGGTACTATCATTTGTACTTCACCGTTGCGGAGTGAGGGATTGGGGAGTAACGGATAATATAATAATATAATAAAAACCGCCGCGGGTGCGGCGGTTTTTGTGGGTGGGGTATGATTGGGCTGGGGGGGTTGAGGGGGTGGGGGAGGAGGGAGTGAATTGGGGGTTGGAAATGGCTTGGTTTGGGGTGTGAAGGATTGAGCCTCAGTTGGTTAGAGGGTTAGGGGATAGGGTGGTGTGCTAATCGGGGTTTTGCAGAAAATTACAACTTGGGCTGTAAAGGCCTGACCCTCACCCACCCCTGCTCGGCTTGCGGCCTCGGAGGGTGGGATTCGGCTCAGGCGGGGGATTGGGGCGCGCGGTTGCTTGTGGGTTTGTGCGTAAGCCCGGCGCGGCGAATGTGGCTGCTTTCTGCGGCCGCCGGAGCTTCTGCCTGCCACCCGCCCGCCCACCCCGCCCCATTCGCCGCGCCTTGACGGGTGCTATGAGAAAGCGCGGCGGGAAAAGCGGGAAAATGGCGCGAAACTGCGGGGGCGGGCGGGTGGGACGATGGAGGCAGCTTTTTCCGCCGCGCGGTCCTTGCCGCAACCTCACAAACCACCTCTCCCCCAAACCCCACCCCCTACTTTTTCTTCTCAAACCTCAGATAATAAACCAGCGAATAAAGCTCCGGGGCGAGGCCGGCGGCTATCTGGATTGCGAAGTATACCCAGAAAAAGGCAGAGCTGCGCATCGCGAAAAATGCGAGGATTATCGTCACAAAGCCGGTCGCGACGAAGATTTTTCCCGCGAAGCGGTGGGTCGCGGACCAGTTTTTCTCGCTGTTCAACGCCCATGGGGTCTTTATCCCGATTGAATAATTCTGCCCGCACTTCGGCATGTAGTTCCCCAAAACAATGAAAAGAATTCCGAGCGCAATCAAAATCGCCGTCGCGATGTTAATCTTCAGGCCGAATGCGTAGGCGTACATCAGCCCGCACACGAGCAGCGACATCAGCGGGCAGATCCAAAGCACCATCTTGAACGGCTTGCCGTCGATATTGCGGCGTTTCGGGTCAATCAGCGTGACCGCCGCGCAGATAATATGAATAAGGAGCATCGCGAGCGGCAGCGCGAATACCGCCATTGCCCTCGAGCCGAAATCGTCGGCCTCGCCGGAGCTGTTGAAATGTATCGGCATATTTTCGGGAAGCTTATCCCATGCGACAATTCCGAAAATCATCGGCAAAAGCGTTATCGCCGCCGTTATCGCGATTATGGGTAAATATTTTTTAATCATTTTCATTACCTCCGAAATCTTTAATCCATAAGATTATTTCTTCCAAAACCGACGCGTTGAGCTCATAGAAAATAAACTTTCCGTCGCGGCGGTCGCGAATCAAATCGGCCTCGCGAAGCACCGACAAATGCCGCGAAATCGCCGCGCCGGAAATGTCGAACCGCTCGGCAATTTCGCCCGCCGAGAGCTCTCCTCCCTTAAGCAGGTTCATTATTTCCCGACGCGTCGGGTCGGCGAGAGCCTTAAGCGTTGTTTGCAGCGACATCTCATCATCCTTTCTTTGGAGAGAATTTGGGGATTGAGGGATTTTCGGGAATTTTCCGCAGGCTTTGGGGGACAATTCCTTGGAAAATCGGGAACTCCGCATTTTCGGGGGAAGTCATTGAAAATTTGAAGTTTTCCGCGATTTTTGGAATTTTTAGGGAACCCCTCGGGAAAAATTCTTTTTGAAAATCCGGCGACTGAATGCATTCATTTAACATTTAGCTGAAATGTTAAATGAAGTATAGCACAAATTAATGAGGTTGTCAAGGGGGGTGGGAGGGAAAATTTTTTTGTGGGGGAACGCAGGGCGGGAAGATGGCTGGGCGGGTTAGCCGAGGCTTGCGTAGGTGCGATGTCGGGTACTTTGGGTTTTTGGATAAGGACCGCACGGCGGAAAAAGCTGGTGCGTCGGTCCCACCCGCCCGTCCCCGCAGTTTCGCGCCATTTTCCCGCTTTTCCCGCCGCGCTTCTCTCGTTGCACCCGTCAAGGCGCGGCGAATGGGGCGGGGTGGGCGGGTGGGTGGCAGGCAGAAGCCATGTCGGCCGCAGAAATCAGCCCCATTCGCCGCGCCGGGCTTACGCAGAAAGCCACAAGCAATCGTACACCCCAATCCCCATTTCCCCCTCCCCGCGCAAAATTCCCCTTAAAGTAGCGTACGGCGTTATTGACCTGCATGGCGGGAGCAGGTATAATAAATTCAGAAACAGACGTCGTTTCAATAAATTAAGGAGAATTACTATGAATATAACTTTAGACAAAAATCTCGTTCTGCTTCGCGCTGAAAAGGGCGTGACACAGGACAGGCTTGCTGCATTTCTTGGCGTCACCCATCAGACTGTTTCCAAGTGGGAACGCGGCGAAAATCTGCCGGATTTGACGCTTCTTCCCGCGATTGCATCATTCTTTGACGTGACCGTCGACAACCTTCTGGGCGTGGGGGAAATCCGCAAGAAGGAGAAAATCTACAGCCATGCCGAAAAGGCGAGAAAGCTTTTGGAAGAGGGAAAAACCGCAGAGGCGGTCGCCGTCTGACGTGAGCTTTACAGTGAATTTCCCAACGATTTCGAGGTGGTGAGAGGGCTTGCTTTCGCGATTTATTATGATTGCGGCGGTCATCGCGAAAAAGCGGAATCCCTTCACGAAGTTATTAACCTTGAAAAGCGAATCCTCGCCGAATCCACCGAATAGTATCTCCGCGACGGCGCGGTCGAGCGGCTCTGCTACTCCTACAGCCTCCTCGGCGACGGCGAAAAGGCGAAGGAGTACGCCGACATGGCGGGTGCTGATTGCCTCCCGCGAAATTCTCATGTCGAATATCCTCGTCGGCGAGGCGAAGAACCGATACAACCAAAGCCTGATTTCCGGCCTCGTGAGCGTTCTCCAGAACGCTGTCTACCGCGTTGATTCGGTGGATTGGCTGACGAGGCACAGGCTCGTTATCGCGCTCGCCAACCTCTTCTTCGAGGACGGAAACATGGGGTCGGTCGCCGTTAAAGTTGCGAACGCCCACTACTACTGCGCGAGGATTTACGCCGGCTGGGAGAATGCCGATGACAAGGTTCGGCACCATCTTGAAAAGTTAGTTGAATGCGTTAAGATGCAGAAAGCTTCCGATTCCATACGGCGGCGCGATTTTCAGGGGCTATTCGCCCGAGCGGCAGTCCGTCATCAGAAGCGGCGAAGGACCGGGCGAGCTTTATCTGAGCCTCCTCGGCAGCTCCGAGAGCCCGATGTTCGACAGGTTCCGCAGGGAGGTGTGGTTTGAGAAGGTTTTGGAGGGTATAGGGGGATAGCAACGGCGGGTTTTGCTGCGTGTCGGCGGTTTTAGGGCTTCTGCTGGAGGACGCGCGGCGGGAAAAGCTGGTGCGTCGGTCCCACCCGCCCGCCCCCGCAGTTTCCCGTCAAGGCGCGGCGAATGGGGCGGGGTGGGCGGGCGGGTGGCGGGCAGAAAGCCATGGCGGCCGCAGAAATCAGCCCCATTCGCCGCGCCGGGGTTGCGCAGAAAACCTGAGTAACCCGCGCGCCCACCCCCGCCTGAGCCGAATCCCACCCTCCGAGGCCGCAGGCGGAGCGGGGGTGGGTGAGGCTCAGGCCTCTGTAGCAGACTTTGAATTTTTGCCAAAGCCAATTATCCGCGCCAAAACTGCCAATGAACGGGAACATAGCTCGCGCCCTGAGCAGTCGCGCTTTTTGAAAGCTTGCGCTGAACTTCCGCGCGGCTTAAGAAAGCTGCCTCCTGCGCCCCCCCCCCCCCCCCCCCCCCCCCTCCCCCCCCCCC
>CANPZQ010000029.1 GCA_947588775.1 uncultured Clostridia bacterium | reverse complement strand
CGGACTTCGCGGTCATAAATGACCGACCGCTCGTCCTCAAAGAGTTTTGTTCCGCTGTCGTAGGCGAGGGTTCCCCCACTGAAAACAGCCCACCGGGCTGATTTCTTGGTTCCCCTTCCTGCGCTGGCTTACGCATAGAGATTTCGCGGTCTGCGGGCCGCGACAAGGGGCTCCGCCCCTTGACCCTGCAACCTTTTGAAAAAGGTTGACGAAAACTTTTTAGTTTTTTGTTTTACAAGCTAAAAAATCCCCCATAACGGGGGATTTTCTGATTTACTTATCCACCAGCTGCAAATCATACAGCTTCTTATACAACCCGTTCTGATGCAGAAGCTCCTGATGCGTGCCGCTCTCCTGAATGCGGCCGTGGTGCATGACTATTATCTTGTCGGCGTGTTGGATTGTCGAAAGGCGGTGGGCGACCATTATCGTCGTGCGGCCCTCCATCAGCTTCTCAAGGGCTTCGGTAATAAGTCCCTCGGTTTCGGTGTCGATATTCGCCGTCGCTTCGTCCAAAACGAGTATCGACGGCTTATAGGCGAGCGTTCTCGCGAAGCTTATAAGCTGCCGCTGGCCGGCCGAAAGCGTCGAGCCGCGCTCCGTAACGGCGGAGTCGTAACCCTCCGGCATCTTCTCGATGAATGTCGACGCGCGGACCGTTTCGGCGGCGCGCTTTACGTCCTCGATGCCGATTTCCTCGTTCCCGAGGGAGATGTTGGATTTTATGTCGCCGGTGAAGAGGAAAACGTCCTGCTGGACCTGTCCGATTGCACCGCGAAGAACGTCGGTGTCGATTTCGCGGATGTCGACGCCGTCAATCAGAATCTGTCCCTTCTGAATGTCGAAGTAGCGGCCTATAAGATTGAGGATAGAGGTTTTCCCCGCGCCCGTCGCGCCGACAAAAGCGATTTTTTCGCCCGGCTCAATCGTAAAGCTCACGTCTTTTAAGATGTAGTCGTCCTTTTCATAGGCGAACCAGACGTTTTTGAACTCGATTTTTCCGGTCATGGGCGGCTTTTTCGGCTCCGGGGGATTTACAATGTCGGGCTCGACGTCGAGCACCGAGAACACCTTTTCGGCGGAGGCAAGCGAGGACTGGAGCGTTCCGAACTGCTCCGCGAGCTCCTGAATCGGTTCAAAGAAGGAGCTTATATAGCTTATGAAGATGTAGAGCGTGCCGATGGTGATACGCCCCGTAAGGACGAAGTAGCTTCCCGTCGCGATTACAATCGCCCTCGCGATTATCGAAACCATGAAGATGGAGGGGCGGAAGATTGCGAAAATCATCATTTCGCGCCAGCTCGCGCTGAAGAGCTCGTCGGATTTCTTTTCAAATTCGCCGTACTTCTCCTTTTCGCGGGCGAAAATCTGAATCAGCCGCATTCCCGAAAGGTGTTCCGAAAGAAACGTGTTTATCTCGGTGATTTTGTTTCTTGTAAGCTGATACGCCTTTCTCGACATATACCTGAAATAGAACGTCAGCACCGCGACTACCGGCAGAAGAGCGAACGAAACAAGCGTCATTCCGGGGCTTTTTGTGAGCATTATTGCGGCGTAGCCGAAAATCATCACAACGTTTTTAAAGAGCCTGACCAGAATCGTCGTAAACAGCTCGTTGATGGCCTCGGTGTCGTTTGAAACGCGGGTGACGAGTTTTCCGACGGGGGTGGTGTTGAAGAAGTTCACCGAGAGGCTCTGGATATGGCTGAAAACCTCCTCGCGCATCGAGTAGATGATTTTCTGCCCCATTTTCTGCAAAAGCCATGTGTCCGCCCAGTTTAGGAGGAATCCCGCCGCCATCACGCAGACATAGAGCGCGGCGGCCCGTAAAATTCCGTAGAAATCGGGTCTGCGGAGCTTTTTAAGCTCTCCTCTTTCAAGGGGTATGCCGCTTGAGCGCGCGTCGATAAATTCCTTTACGACCTCCGGGTCCGCGTCAATCAGTGTCTGAGATTCGGCGGCCGTTATTCCCTCGGCCATGTAGTAGCCGTCCTCATAGAGAAGAAGCTGATAGTATTTTCTTTCTCCGTTCGCAAGCTCTTCCTCGGAAAACTCTCCCGTTCGGCGTTCGAGCCTTATGCCGTTATATACGGTGTCGCCGGTTTCGCTCTGAATATAGGGCTCGTAGTAGCCGTTGATGTAGTCGTCGATTGCGTCGCCGATGATTACGGGGCGGTACAGCTCAACAACGATTATAAAGAGCACCAAAACCGTAGCGGTGAGCATTACCCACTTATGGGGCTTCAAATATCCCAAAAGCCGTTTCATTTTACCGCCTCCTTTTCGTCGGTGGAGGCGAAGTCACGCGCAATCGCGGCCTTCTGTTCGCCGATTTCCGCCTCTAACTGCTGCTTTTCAAACATTTCCTTATAAATCCCGCCGAGCTCCATAAGCTCGCGGTGGCTGCCGACCTCTTTGGCGGAGCCGTCCTCCAAAACCATTATAACGTCGGCGTTCTGAATCGTCGAAACGCGGTGCGCGATTATAATAGTTGTTTTTCCGGCGCGGTTTTCGCGGAGGTTTTTAAGAATATGCTCCTCGGTATCGACCGCCGAAAGCGAGTCGTCGAGAATAAGTATCGGCGCGTCCTTAATCAGCGCGCGCGCAATCGAGGAACGCTGCTTCTGGCCGCCAGAGAGCGTAACGCCGCGCTCGCCGACGACGGTTTTATAGCCCTCCGGGAAGGCGGCGATGTTGTCGTGAATACAGGCGAGCTGCGAAGCCGCGACGATTTTTTCCATGTCCTCGCCGTGCGCCCCGAAGGCGATATTCGCGGCAAGGGTGTCGGAGAACAGGAAGTTGTCCTGCGGAACATAGGCGATGTTTTCGCGGAGGGTGTGAAGGGGAATCGAGTTAATATCCCGCCCGTCGAAGAGAATCATTCCCGGCTTGGTGTTATAAAGGTGCAGAAGCAGGTTCACAAGCGTGGATTTCCCGTTTCCGGTCCTTCCGATAATCGCAAGCGTCGTTCCCGCCGGGATTTCAAGGTTTATATCGCGGAGCGTCGGCTCGCTCATGCCCTTATGGATAAACGTGAGATGGTTGAAGGAGATATTTCCCTTAAGCGCGTCGACGGGGACGGTGTTTCTGTCCTCGATGTCGGGCTTTTCGGCGAAAACCTCCTGAACGCGGCGGGCCGAGGCGAAGCCCTGGGAGAACATATTAATCGCGTCGCCGCAGGCAATCATAGGCCAGACGAGCATGTTTGCGTACATGTGAAACGCCGAGAACCGCCCGAGGGTGATGTCGCCGACGAGCGCGAGCCAGCCGCCGTAAATAAGCGTTATAAGCCCGCTCGTGCCGATTATAACGTCCAAAAGCGGGATGATTATCGCCTGGAGGCGGACGATGTTGAGGTTTTTGTCCATGGCGTTTTGGTTGGATTTCAGAAATTCGCGGAGCTGCCGCCGCTCCCTTACAAACGCCTTAATAACGCGGATTCCCGAAAAGCTCTCCTGGACGAAGTCGGTGAGGTCGGAAACTGCCTCCTGCCTTTCGCGGTAGCGGCGGTGCATGATTTTTCCGTAGAAAATTTCCCCGACAAGTATAACCGCCATCGGAATGAGCGTCATAAGCGTCAGCCGAACGTCGACGTAGAGCATCATCTTTACGATTACCATTACCGCCATTACCGTCGCGTCGAAGATGCTTATTATCGCGGGGCCGATGGACATTCTTATAGAGTTGAGGTCGGAGGTGAAGCGGGTCATAAGGTCGCCCGTCTTGTGGGAATTGTAGTATTCCACGTCCATCGTTTCGAGGTGGGCGAACATATCGTCGCGGATTTCCTTTTCAATGCTGCGCGCGGAGCCGAAGAGGAAATACCTCCACAAAAACCGGCCGACTGCAAGCGTAAGCCCGAGGCCGAGGATTATACCGACCTCGCGCATTACCCCGCGCATGTCGAGGGTATTAAGGGTGAGCCCGTCGATTATACCGCCGGTGACCTGGGGAATATAGAGGTTGGCGAAGTCGACGATGAAAAGCGTGGCGATGCCGAGAATGTAGTGCCACTTGTGTCGTTTTATGTAGGACCAGAGAAACCTCAGCGGTGACAAGGCGGCAGCCCTCCTTTTAAAAATAGTAATAAGCCCGACTATTATACTACATATTCCCGAAAATTACAAGCCCCCTCGCGGAAAAGTTTTTTTCGTGCGCGGGGGACGGACATACGGACGCGCTCTATACATATATCCGTGCATAATATGCATAAATACTCAGAAACGCGGATAAAACGTATTTATACGGCGCACAGCTGTGTTTTTGCGGGATAAAGCGCGGCGGATTTTAAGAAAACAGGGAGGCTGACGCTTTTTCAAAGGAAAGCTTTAAAGCTTTCGGGGAAAAAAGAAGCTTTCGGCGACGTTTGGTTAATCTTGCCTAATTAAGGGTCAATCCTTTATCAATTTTGCTGTTATCAAGAGCCCGAAAACAAAAAAAACAGTGCAAAATTCCAAAATCGCGAAAAACCTATTGACAAAAGCAAGGGGATTGTATTATTATGCATGTAAGCTTATGATGAGCGCGGGGTATGCGCCCGTTATATGCGCACACACGCGGTATTACTACCGTAATCCTTAAAGGAGGCAACTTACTTATGAGAAAGATTTTATGTCTGCTGCTTGCTCTTACGATGGTTATCAGCCTCGTAGCCTGCGGCAGCGACCCCACCAATGTTGAAGACAACAACGGCGGCAACGACGCCGAAGTCAACAACGGCGGAGAAGAAACCCCTGCGAACGACGGCGACAACGACGTCGATCCCGCGTCCTACACCGGTCCCGACTGGGCCTCAATCGACGCGATGGACTACGACGAGCAGTCCGACGCTATCTACGAGCGCAACCTCGGCGTATTCGCTGACACCTATGCGACCGCCAAGGAAGAGCTTGACGACACCGATAAAAGACTTGCCCTCATGGCTATAGCCGAGGCCAAGATGCTTGAGTCCGGCGTATTCATGCCGATTTACGGCGACGGCGGAAACTTCGCCATGTCCCGTATCGCTCCCCGTTCCATCACCACCACCACCTGGGGTATCGATGAGTACAGACTCTACACCGCTATCGTAGCCGACCAGCTTATCAAGTCCGAGGACCGCGACGCCATCACCGCCGCTTGGAAAGAAGCTGCCGACGCGGAAGCCGCCGAGGCCGCCATCAAGGACTACCTCACTTCTCACGGCTACACCCTCAGGGACAGCTATGACAACACCTTCAGCGACACCCCCGAAACCTGGGACGTTATCGCGACTTCCTACACCTCCGACTCCCAGTACATCGCTCCTACCTACGCCGGCCTTCTTGAATACGACATCAAGAACGTCGCTCAGCCCGCCCTCGCCGAGAGCTATGAAGTTTCCGACGACGGCCTTACCTACACCTTCCACATCCGTCAGGGTGTAAACTGGGTTGACAACCAGGGCAGCGTTATCGGCGAAGTCACCGCCGACGACTGGGTCGCTTCTATGGCTCACGTTGCCGACAACAACGACGCCCTCGGCTATTTGATGTCTGCCGACGGCGGCTGCGGCATTCTCAACTACGACGAATTCGTAAACGGCGAGGTCACCTTCGATCAGGTCGGCGTCAAGGCTCTTGACACCTACACCCTCCAGTACACCCTCACCAACAAGTTCCCTGCGTTCCTGACCATGTTCGGCTACGGCTGCTTCGCTCCTCTGAACCGTCAGTTCTACGCTTCTCAGGGCGGCACCTTCTCCGCCGACGGCGTTGAGTACACCTCCGGCAACTACGGCACCACCCCTGAAACCATCGCTTACTGCGGTCCGTTCATCATCACCAACTACACCGCTCAGAACATGCTGTCCTACGCTCCGAACCCCGAGTTCTGGAACCCCGACGCTCTTAACGTTCACGCCATCAACTACTACTACAACGACGGCACCGACGTTCTCAGAACCTACAACGACGCCAAGGCGGGTACCATTGACGGCGCAGGCTTCAACGCCAACGCTCTCGAGCTCGCTAAGACCGAAATTCCGGACGGCGAAACTCAGACTTACTTCGACCTCTATCACTACACCACCACCAACTCCGCAACCACTTACTGCGGCTGGTTCAACCTCAACCGTAAGGGCTTTGCGAACTTCGACGACCCGTCTGTCGGCGTATCTCCTCAGACCGAGGAAGACAGAGCCCGCACCCGTGAGGCTATGAACAACCAGAACTTCCGTCTTGCTCTTGCCACCGGCTTTGACCGCGGTGCTTACAACGCCGTTCAGGTCGGCGAGGAGCTCAAGTACGCTTCTCTTAAGAACTCCTACACCACCGGTGCTTTCATCTCCACCGTTGGCGAGACCACTGTTGACATCAACGGCACCTCCAAGACCTATCCTGCCGGCACCGCCTACGGCGTTATCATGCAGGATCAGCTCGACGCTGACGGCTTCCCGATTAAGGTTTGGGATCCCGAGGCTGACGGCGGCGCAGGTTCCGGCGACGGCTTCGACGGTTGGTACAACGTTGACAACGCCCGCGACTTCATGAACAAGGCTGTTGCCGAGCTCGCGGCTGTCGGCGTAGAGGTTTCCGCGGATAACCCGATTTACATCGACTATCCTTACGGTTCCTTCAGCGAAACCAACACCAACGCTGCCAACGCTTACAAGCAGACCATCGAGGCCTCTCTCGAAGGCAAGGTAATCGTAAACCTCATAGCTTATGAGGACAGACAGACCCTCCAAAACTCCTACTACCGCAACTCGACCGGTGCCGAGGCTAACTTCGACATTTCGACCGGTTCCGGCTGGGGCCCTGACTACGGCGACGCTCAGTCCTTCCTCGATACCATTCAGGCTTACGGCTACATGTGCAAGAACCTCGGTATCTACTAATAACCCTCACCTGAAAATTCAGGCATGAAACCACAAGGGGGTGGGTTCTCAACCCACCCCCCTGTTGTAATAATTTTTTAAAGTTTAATTGCCGCATTAAAAAGACGGAGTGATGCAAGAACATGGGAAAATATTTGGTAAAAAGAATTCTGCACGGACTCTTCTCTGTAATATGCGTTGTCGTCATCGTAATGGTACTTGTCTATTCGCTTCTGGACAGGTCGGTAATCTTTGCGGGTGACCCCAACTACTCAAAGCAGCAGAACAATGCCCGTACCACCTATGAATACAGCAGATACGAGGCATTCGGATATGTAGACTATGTGAACTATTCCGAATACATCATGGGGCTGTATAACAGCGGGGAAATTGACGATGATACCCGTAAGAATGCGGCGCTTATCGGACGCACGCCCGATAAGGATTCGGAAATTTCGGCCGAATACATACAAAAATTCACCGACAGCTATCAAAAACAGGGCTATACAGTCATGAGGCTCGACGCGAGCGTTAAGACCAACGGCCAGATTAAGGACGGCGGCCAGCCGGCTGTTTTCGCGTACCGCGACCGTCCGCTTATTACCCGCGTTGTCGAATATTTCACGCATATGATTTTCATCGACAACGTACACTATGTTCCCGACGAAACCGACATCGGAAAGCGCGGGCTTACGTTTACCCTCTACGACCCCGTCTATAACCCGACGGGAACCGAAAAAAAGCTCGCCCCCGCTATCATCGGCAACGGAACGATGCATAAATACCTTCTTTATTTCGACAGCCACTTCCCGTTCATTCACCAGAATTTCGCGACCATTCAGCTTGGCGAATCCTATACCGTAAACCGCGGTATCGACGTTTTCACCACGATGACCGAGTCGCAGGGCTCATATGTCCTTCGGACGATGACCTTCCCGACGGGAAAGGTTGAGGAGCGCGCCGACGACCTTCATACCGCGACATACGCGGCCGGTTCGCGCGAAATCAACCTCGTTTATGCCGAACACTTTACCGACGACTATACAAACGTGCGTACCCATAAGGTAGGAATGTCGAGACTCGGCTTCTCCTTCGTTATAGGTATAATTTCCACGGTTTTAGCATATATCCTCGGCCTGCCGATTGGCCTTCTTATGGCCCGGTTCAAGGACGGAATCCTCGACAAAATCGGCTCGGTTTATATTATGTTCATCATCGCGGTTCCTTCGCTCGCCTATATCTTCCTCTTCAAGCAGATAGGCGGAAGCGTGTTCCACCTCCCGACGCTCTTCAACGTCGACTCGAAGGATAAGCTGATGTATATTCTTCCGATTATATCGCTCGCGCTGCCGAGCGTAGCTAACCTGATGAAGTGGATGCGCCGCTACATGATTGACCAGATGAACTCGGACTACGTTAAATTCGCGCGTTCGGGCGGTTTGAGCGAAACCGAAATCTTTACGAAGCATATCTGGAAAAACGCGGCTATCCCGATTGTCCACGGAATCCCCGGAAGCGTTATCTTCGCGATGACGGGAGCCATCATCACCGAGCGCGTTTACTCGGTGCCTGGCGCGGGCGGACTTCTGACCGTGGCCATCAACAAATACGACAACGGCGTTATCGTCGGCGTTACGCTGTTCTACGCCATTCTGTCGGTTATTTCGATAATTCTCGGCGACGTGTTCATGTCGATGGTTGACCCGAGAATATCCTTTTCTGAAAAGGCGAGGTGACGTAAGATGAACGATGAACTCAACAAAATGTTTAACATGACAGACGAGGAGCTCTTCGCGCCCGTCGACCACAACGAGCTTGAATCCGAAAAGATTACCGCGCCGCGCTATTCCTACTGGCGTTCGGTTTTCAGGGTTTTCTTCCGCAACAAGCTTAATATCGTTATCCTTCTTCTGCTCGTCTTTATCATCGTATTTGCGTTTATCTACCCCGCGGTTACGCACTACGACGCTTCGGTAACGCCCTACCTGAACCTTCTTGACGCGAACTCGAAGCATCTCTCACCCTCGAAGGCGATGAACTACTTCGGCAGGAACATTCACTGGATTTTAGGTACCGGCGCGTCGGGCGAATCGACCTTCGACTCAATCTGGTACGGTTCGAGAATCTCGATTTCGCTTGCGTTTATCTGCGCCGCGATTAACATGACCGTCGGCGTACTTATCGGCGCAGTCTGGGGCTTCTCCAAGAGGGTCGACATGTTCATGACCGAGGTTTACAACATCATCGGAAACGTGCCGTCAATCCTTCTGATTTCGGTTCTGGCGATGCTCTTCTCCCCGACCTTCTGGACGATGGTTTTCGCCCTTACGGTAGTCGGCTGGCTCGGTATCGCGTACTTCATCAGAACGCAGGTTATCATCATCCGCGACCGCGAATACAACCTCGCGAGCCGCTGCCTCGGAACCTCGACGTTTAAGATTGCCCTGAAAAATATCCTTCCGTTTATGACCTCCGTTATAGTAACGATGCTCGCAACCGAGCTTCCGAGCTATATCTCCACCGAGGTATTCCTCGCCTACATCGGCATGGGTATGAGCGAAATGTCCTTGGGACGCCTCATCTACGCCGCCGAGGGCGCGATGGTAACGCCGGGCTGGCAGATGGAATTCTGGAGCCCTGTCGCGATAGCCTCCGTAATCACGGTCGTTTTATACGTCGTCGGCCAGAACCTCGGCGACGCCTCCGACCCGCGCACGCATATGTAAGGAGGGCTGACTGTGGAAGATAAAAAAGTTCTTTTGTCCGTTAAGGACCTGTCGGTAAAGTTCCGCGTCCGCGGCAGAATCCTGACCGCAATCCGCGGAATCTCCCTCGACATCTATGAAAACGAATCAATCGCCATCGTCGGCGAATCCGGCTCCGGAAAATCGGTTTTCACCAAGACATTTGCCGGAATGCTCGACTCGAACGGCTTTATCTCGGACGGCCAGATTATCTTCTCGGACGACGAGCTCGCCGATACAAAGGTAAGCCTCAACCCCGTCGCGAAAAAGCTTATTTCCTACTCGCTCTCCCGGCTGAATAAGTATTCAAAGTACGAATTCGGCGCGAAGGAGTACTGCGCGATGCTCGACATGGAGTCGGAAAAGCGCGCAAAGCTTGAGCTTTCCGAAGAGGAAAAGGCCGACGTAGAAAAGAAGCTCAAGGACGTTATTCACGAGCGCACCGAGCTGTTTAACTTAAAGCAAACCTTCGACCCGTCGAAGGAAAAGGACAAAATCGCCGACGCGAAGGCCCGCCTAAAAGCCTATGACCGCGAAATCAAGGAGCTTGAAGGCCGCGAAAACGAAATGCTTAAGGCGAAACATGCCGCCGCTATGGCCGACACGGCCTACCGCGCCGAATACGACAAGAAAATGGCGGAGCTTAAGGCTAAGCACGCCGAAAAAATCAAGGCCGAAATCACCCCCGACACTGTCAAGAGAAACGAAATCCTCGCGAAGGAAATCTATCTCTCGGTCGGCCGCTACGGGATTGTAAAGAGGGTCAAGTTTATCTTCGGCCTCCTCAAATGCCTTAAAAAGGCGATGCTCATGGGCGTAGACCTCTCGAACGATGACGTAAGAAACAACGTTTTCGACGACGTTGTATTCCGCGTCCGCTATCTCGACGAAACCCCCGAGCAGCTCCACGGCACCTGCATTTTAAACCTCGCGAACGTTAAGTACGCGAAGGACTGGATGCAGATTCGCGGCCGCAGAATCGCGACCGTTTTCCAGGACCCGATGACGTCACTGAACCCGATTATAACCATCGGCAAGCAGATAACCTCTATAATTATAAAGCATCAGGGCTGCTCCGAGGTCGAAGCAAGGCGGCGCGCCCTCGACCTCATGCACAAGGTCGGAATTCCGCGCCCCGAGGCGAGATTCGACGACTATCCGTTCCAGTATTCGGGCGGTATGCGCCAGAGAATCGTTATCGCAATCGCGCTCTCCTGCCAGCCCAAAATCCTAATCTGCGACGAGCCTACAACCGCCCTCGACGTTACCATTCAGGCGCAGATTCTTCAGCTTATTAAGGATTTGCAGAAGGAATTCAACTACACCACCGTGTTTATCACCCACGACCTCGGCGTTGTCGCAAACGTCGCGGACAGAGTAGCGGTTCTCTATGCGGGACAGATTGTTGAGCTCGGAACCGTTGAGGAAGTATTCTACGACCCGAGGCACCCCTATACATGGGCTCTTTTAAGCTCCCTGCCGCAGCTTGCGCAGAAGGATACAAAGCTTTACTCAATCACCGGCACGCCGCCGTCGCTCTATAACCAGATTGTCGGCGACGCCTTCGCGCCCCGCAACCCCTACTGCATGAAGATAGACACCCTCGCCGAGCCTCCCATGTTCAAAATCACCGACACCCACTACGCTAAGACATGGCTTTTGGACGAGCGCGCCCCGAAGATTGAAAAGCCCGAGGGCATTCGCGACATCCACGGAACGCTCTGCAAAGTATTTAACATTTAAGGAGGCGGGACAATGGCTGAAAATGTAAACAAGACCGAGGGAGTTCGCGCAAAGCAGCTGCCGGAGCACGGCCCCATCGATGAAAACGGCAGAGAAATCCTGCTTTCCCTTAAAGACGTAGATATAACCTTCGGCAAGGGCGAGGACGCCGTAAAGGCGGTCCAGGACGCGAGCTTCGACATCTACCGCGGCGAAACGTTCTCCTTAGTCGGCGAATCCGGCTCGGGAAAAACGACCATCGGACGCGCGGTTATCCGCGTAAACCCGCTTGCCGCCGGAGAAATCGACTATAAGGGCGTTAAGATTTCGGGAAAAATCCCGCACTCGCTCGACCGCGAGGTCATAAGAAATATCCAGATGGTTTTCCAGGACCCCGCCGCTTCGCTTAACGAACGCGCGACGGTCGACTACATAATCTCCGAGGGACTTTATAACTTCCACCTCTTTGAAAACGAGGCGGACAGGGTTAAAAAGGTCGAGAATATGATTGAGGCGGTCGGCCTTCTGCCGGAGCACCTTACGCGCTATCCCCACGAATTTTCGGGCGGACAGCGCCAGAGAATCGGCATCGCGAGGGCGATGGTAATGGAGCCGGAGCTGGTTGTCGCCGACGAGCCGATTTCCGCCCTCGACGTATCAATCAGAGCGCAGGTTCTTAACCTGATGAAAAAATTCCAGCGCGAAAAGAACCTCACCTACCTCTTTATCGCGCACGACCTCTCGGTTGTAAGATTCATCTCCGACCGAATCGGCGTTATCTATAAGGGAAGAATCGTCGAAATCGCCTCCTCGGAGGAGCTCTTTAACTTCCCGCTTCACCCGTATACCCGCTCGCTTATCTCCGCGATTCCGATACCCGACCCGAAGCTTGAAAAGCACAAGGTTCTTTTCACCTACGACCCGTCGGTCCACGACTATTCCGTGGATAAGCCGGAGTTTGTCTGCATCGGCAACGACCACTGGGTTTACGGCAACAAGAAGGAAATCGAGGAGTACAAAAAAATCCGCGAGGCCGGCGTGCCGCTTAAGGCGATTACAATCGCCGACCAGGTCCACAATGAGGAGCACATCGATGCTCAGGAGGAGCTTGAGGAAGAAAAATTCCTCCAGACCCCCGTCCATGACACGGGCTCGGTGTGGTATACGATACTTTCGTTCTTCCTCCCGGTTCTCGGAATTATAGCCGGACTGATATTCAAGCACTTTAAACACTTGCGGAACTTCAGGGCGTGCAAAAAGGGCGCGATTGCAGGATTTATCTGTATCGCCGTGATAATCGTAATCTTCCTTTTGCTGCTCGTTCTGGCGGTAATTTAAGTGAAAAGCACAAGAGCACGCGCGCCGAGGCCCCCGCGTTCAGTGGAAAAGGTTGAGCTGTCGACAAGCCATATCGGGCTTAGGATAGCCGCAACGGTATTTTTCCTGATTGTGGGAGCTTCGGCTCTTGCATACGGGATTTCGGGGCTGATTAACGGCGACAGTGGCTGGCGCGAGATTCAGGCGTATACCTCCGAGGGGACGACATGTTCGAGCGACTTCATGCTCCTCTACAACGTCGGCTCCAAGGGCTCCGTTTCAAAGGAAAAACGCGCCGTCACCGCGCTTTATACCGAAGCGGCAAGGGACGGCTATGAGCTTTTCAACGCGGAAACTGAGCTTGAAAACGTTCACAACCTTAAATATCTGAGCCTCCACCCGAACGAGGAGATCGAGGTAGATTCGCAGCTCTACGCCGCCCTTGAAAAATATGTAAAAAGCGGCGACAGGCTCCTTTATCTCGGGCCGATTTACTCGACCTACGACGGGATTTTCGCCTCGTCGCCCGAGATGTCCGGCGACTTCGACCCCGCCCGGAACGAGGGGCTACGGCAGTTCGGCGAGAGGGTATGCGAATTTGCCCGCGACCCGCAAAAAATCGACCTTGAGCTTTTGGGGGAGAACAGGGTGAAGCTGAAAGCCTCGGCAGATTACTTAGATTATTTAAAAGAAAACGAAATTGACGAGCTGATTAACTTTTACTGGCTGAAAAACGCGTTTATCGCGGATATGATTGCAACGCGTTTTGAGGAGGAAGGGCTTAACGCCTGCATAATTTCGAGCTTCGACGGCTATACGCGCTGCCTCGGCGACAGCGGCGAATGCGCCGAAACCCTTCTTCGCCTCGACGGCAAAGCCGCGGTCCCCGCCGCGACGATGAGGTACAGCGGAAAGATGAGCACCGTCGCGCTTCGCTCCTATCCGGCATCGGACGCCGAGAATGAGAGGTACCTCGACCTCGGCGAAGAGTTTCGCTCGCGGTTTATCGACCCCGCCGACGGCCTGAACCGCACCTCGATAAGCGAGCTTTACGGCAACTCGCGAGCCCTCGGCTGCGCCGACGTAGCCCTCGCCCTCGCACCGGTTTTCGTCGCGGAGAGCTTCCGGCCGCCCGAATTCGGCGATGAAATAGGGGCGGTTTGGTTTGAAGACGGGGAGGTTGTCGCCGTGGGGGACGTTGGGGAGATTTCGTGGGTTGAATTGGAATAGGGTAAAGGCGAAGCATGGGGGGCTTCGCTTTTTTATGCACAGAAAAAGGCTCCCTCAACCCGGGAGCCCCTTTCATGTCACTTCCCCTTATCCCCTCAAATCGCGTTAGCAATCGGGTTTGTGCAGACCCACAGCCCTTTTTCGCGGGCGCACCACTGGCAGGAGCCGCAGACGCCGCAGACGCCGAAGTCTAACACGAAGCCTCCGTCCACCACGATTATGTTGTTGAGGGTGCCGCGGTTGCAGGTGCAGGTTTCCTCGAAATTATGGCAGGTTTTGCACTTCCAGGACAGGGTGTAGTACTTGCCGTTCCCGTCCATATGAAGGTCGGAAGACGGTTCCCATCGTGACGACCCTCTTGCCGCCCTTTTTGCAGCCTCCCGACGCGTTTTCAAGCTCGCTGTCGGAAAGCTCGCCGCTGCGGTTGAGGATTTTAAAATATTCCTCGGCTTCTTCTTCTGTGAAATCCGCCATTCCGTTTTCTTCGGCAAGCTTCAAAAGCTCCTCGGGGGATTTCGCGGCCCTTGCCCTTTGGATAAGTTTTTTGTCAGCCATAGCCGGGCCGCCCTCAATGTCTGCCCATGCCCGGAGGAGGAACGAGCGTCCAGCCGCACTTAAGATGGCTCAGGTTTTCGGGCTGGTAGTTAATGCAGTTGGTGCAGTCGAGCAGGAACCATTTCTTTGCGTGCTCGCACCGCTCCATAACCTTGCCGTCGACCGTGTGAATCACCTGTCCGCAGGTTTTGCAGCCCCACGCCGACCAACCGTCGCCGGTTTTATTGTGAGCCCAGTCGTTCATACAGGTTATGCGGTACTCCAAAACGGAATCGTCCGCGCTTCCGCCGCCGCAGCCGCCCACGGCGTTTTCAAGCTCGGAATCGGAAAGCTCGCCGGTTTGGTTTAGCTTTTCAAAAAATTCCTTTGCCTGCTCATCTGTCAAAGCCTTGCCGTTTTCTTCGGCAAGTGCCATAAGGGCCTCGGGGGATTTCGCGGCCCTTGCTTTTTGAATAATCTTTTCGTCAGCCATAGTTAATCTCCTTACTTGCTGCCTTGCCGGCCAGGAGGCAGGTGTTCCCGGCCGCGCCGTTTTTTTTGAAGCCGATAAGCTTCTTTGCCAATTTTTTCGTCGGCCGTCAGCCGCGGGGGTTGTTTATTTTGTCGTTGGTGCAAATCCACAGCCCGTTTTCGTAGATACAGAGATTGCAGGAGCCGCATACGCCGATGGCGTTGAACCGAAAGCTCATCTGGCAGGTTCGCTCAAGTTCGTTGAGCAGCGGGCGGCCGCAGGTGCAGCTCCAGCCCCACTTTTTGCACTGTTTGCACTGCCATTCGCTGTCCTGACAGGTGACGACCGCCTTGGACGACGGGCAGACGTTTCCCTTTGAAACGACCTTTCTGCCTTTATTTGTGCAGCCTCCGCCGGAGGCGTTTTCAAGCTCGTCGTCCGAAAGCTCGCCGTTTCGGTTCAAAAGCTCAAAATAAGCCCTCGCGTTCTCCTCCGAAAATTCCTCCACGCCGAAGCCCTTTACTGTTTCCAAAAGCTCTCCGGGGGATTTTGCCGCCCTCGCGGCGTTGATGATTTCTTCGTTTGTAATATTAGTCATATCGTATAATGTCCTCCCGAACGGCGGGAGCGGCGGGGGAAAGCGTTTTCCCCCGCGCGCGGAATTGTTTACTTAACCTTTTCGTTTAAAGCCGTGCAGACGCCGGATTCGAGGTTCGCGCAGTTATAGCAGTTGAGCTTTTTCATTCTTATCGCGTGCTCGCAGTCGACCTCGCAGATATAGGGATTCGGCCCCTTGCGGTGGGGTCTGCTTCCGCAGATGCGGCAGGTCCATTCGCTCAGGCCGGTTCTTTCAAGGCATTTGCAGTCGATTTCAAGCCTCGGCATATGCGCCGCGCAGCCGCCTCCGACCGCGCTGTCGAGCTCGTCGTCCGAAAGCTCGCCGCCGTTTTTAAGGCTTGAAAACAGCTTTTCGGCCTGCTCGGCGGAAAGCTCCCTGCCGGTTTCCTTTGCGACGGCGATAAGCTCCTCGGGGGATTTTGCTTCCATCGCTTTACTGAGTAATTCGGAATTCATTTTGTCCTCCTTAACGGTTCGTCACATTTCGTTGGCCTTGGGGTTATAGCAGAGCCACAGACCCTTCACATAATGGCACCAGCCGCAGTTTCCGCACTGGTTCTTTAATCCGAAGCGGAAAACTCCGGGAGGCGTTCCGCCCGGGTCGCCGTAGCAGGGGCAGACGGTATCGTCCTCGCCGCACTTGTCGCACTTCCAAAGGTGAAGATTCATTGTATTCGAGAAGCCTACACAGCCCGCGCCGACGGTTACTACTCTTTTTCCGTCCTTCTTGCAGCCTCCGGCGGCGTTTGAAAGCTCGTCGTCGGAAAGCTCGCCCTTGTGGCTTGCCAAATCGAAGTAAGCCTTCGCGCTCTCCTCGGTGAAGTCCTCCATTCCGCCTTCGCGGACGATTTTAAGAAGCTCTTCGGGGGATTTCGCTTTCATCGCCTTATTGAGTAATTCGGAATTCATCGTTTATCCTCCTTTATGAGTTACAGCTTGTTCGCGTCGGGGTTGTAGCAGAGCCAGAGGCCCTTTTCGTAGTGGCACCAGCCGCAGGTTCCGCACTGGTCCTTATGCCCGAAGCGGAATCCCCAGTCGTAATCGTGGTAGCATTTGTCGTCGGTGTCGAGTTTGCCGCACTTGTCGCACTTCCAGAAGTGACGGTTCTCGAATTTCGAGTAGCCAACGCAGTCGAGGGAGATTGTGACTACTCTTCTTCCGCCGTTCTTACAGCCGCCCGCGGCGTTTGAAAGCTCGTCGTCGGAAAGCTCGCCCTTGCTGCTGATGAGCTCAAAATATGCCCCGGCGTTTTCCTCGGTAATGTCGGAAATTCCGGCTTCTTTGGCGAGCTTCAGAAGCTCCTCGGGGGATTTCGCCTCGCGCGCTTTCGCGATAAGTTCTTCGTTCATTTATTTACCTCCTTGTATCGGCTTTACCGGCCGGTAATCAGTCAGATGGTGTTGCACTTATCGTTGCAGCAGAGCCACAGGCCCTTCACATATTTGCAGTGCTCGCAGGTTTCGCACTGGTTCTTGCGGTTGAACTGGAAAGCGTTCGGGGAGATGTCGCCGTAGCAGCTGCATTGGAAGTCGGGCTTTTTGCACTTTTTGCAGAGCCAGAGATGCGCGTTGTTGTTATTCGAGTAATAGCCCGGGCATTCGAGGCCGAGGGTGACGACTCTCTTGCCGTCCTTCTTGCAGCCTCCGGCGGCGTTCTCAAGCTCGGTGTCGGAAAGCTCGCCGCTGCGGTTTACCAAATCGAAGTAAACCTTTGCGTTTTCCTCGCTGAAGTCGGTCATTCCGTTTTCCTGAGCGATTTTCAGAAGCTCCTCGGGGGTTTTTGCTTCCTTTGCCTTGTTAAGTAATTCGTTATTCATGATTTTTCTCCTCGTATAATAAGATTTGCAGAAAGTTTTAAGTGCATCTGCATAGCACACTTGGATTTAGGT
>CANPZQ010000028.1 GCA_947588775.1 uncultured Clostridia bacterium | reverse complement strand
CTCAAGCCTTCCGCAGATGTCTCCCGAACCTCTGATTTCTACGTTTTCCTCGCAGCGAACGCTGCCCATGATGTCGCCCGAACCGAAAATTTTCAGCGACAGGCAATTCAGGCTTCCCCTGATGTCGCCCGACCCCGCAATCGTCACCTTTTCGTAAAATGAACCGTCCGGGGTAAAATCGTTGCTTCCGTAAATGTTGATGTCTGCCATAATTATTCCTCCTTTTCGGAAATTTCCATAATTTTTTTGTTGATTTCTCCAATGAAGCTGTACTGTCCGCCGTTTGCCGTGACTATAAGGTCGCGCACGTCTGACAAGTAAAAAAGCTTGTCGCCCGAGTTCGTCACAATCCTGAGCTTCGGAAGCTCCTCCGTCTTTCTCCCGAGCTCCTTTTGTATCTCAGTCAGCGGAGAAACGTCCTTTTTCGAGAGAATTTCCTCAATTCTTGTGCAGATAAGCTCGCGGTTGAAAAAGGTTTCCTGCCCTGTAAAGGTCGACTTCTTTACAAGCCAGTCCTCCGGAATAAGCCCCATTCGCTTCCAGCGGTAAAGCGTTCCGTAGGAAATTCCGTACTTTTGCAAAAGCTCCTTTTTGGAAATAAGCTCGTCCATACTTTTGCCGTCGCCTCCTCTCTTTGTGAGTGTAACAATGTTACTGCATACAGTGTAACATAACATTGTTACGTTGTCAATAGCTATTTGCAAAAAATTTCAAAAAAATATAAAAAAATTACCGCCCACCGTAAGGCAGGCGGCAAAATATATTTTATACCGTAAAATCTACTATCCAGTCCCCATGAATTTCAAGCTCGCTTCCGTCGTTCAGCTTCGCCCTGAACGCGCAGATGTACACAAAGCACCGCTGTCCCCCGTCGCCGTCGCTGTCCTCGACATACATCGCCTTGCCGTCGCGTTTAAGCCGCCACGTTTCCGACGCATTGATTTCGGATTCGCCGTCGGTAAAGTTATACTCCGCGCCGACAGCCGTCCCGTTTTCGTCGAACACCCTGTAGCCTATCGGAATAATTTCGGCTATCTCGCTGAAAGGAGCTTTCTCCGAAAGAACGTCGATATTGAGGTTCTTTCTGCCGCCACCCGCTTCCGCAAAGCTTAGGGCAATATCATTCTCCCCCGCTTCGGCGACGGCCACCCCGTTCTCCTCGGCGACGCCGTAGTTTGTCTTAAGGCTGAACGTAAGCCCGTTCAAAGCGTCTGGGTCGATTGCGAGCTCGTAGTGCTTTCCGTCGCCGTCGGCCACAAGCTTGCCGCTTAGAATTACGTCCGATACATGAAGCACTCCTTCCCCGTCATACCAGCTCGACTGCATCAAAAAGCTTTCGCTTCCGCCAACCTCGTTTTCGGAATCGTCGAGTATTTTGTAGTCTGCGAATTCAATTATATCGCCGATTCCGCCGCTTTTTCCGACAACTCCGACCGCGGCCTTCTTTGATACCGCGTCGATTCCCATAAACATATATCCGTCCTTCTCGGTAACGGTTTTAACCTCTTCAGCCGTCGCCGGCCCGCCGTCGTTTTCGGCAACTTTTCCCGGCTTTTTGGCGATTGTCAGCCCACCCCCGATTGCGGCAGACGCCGCTATCACAAGCGCGAACGCTGCGGCAATTATTGCTGTTTTTTTCATAGCTATCCGACTCCTTTTCTCTTCGATTACGGCCCGCCTGACGCCTTTTTCGGCGTCTTTATCCAGACCGGCCGGAATCTCTATCAGTTCAAGAGCTTTTCTGATTTTATCCGTCACTGAAAATCATCCTTTCTCATTCTGGCTAAAGCCCGGTAAAGCGTAGACTTGACGGTGCTCAGCGGCTGCTTCATCGCCCTTGAAATTTCTTCAAGGCTCATTCCGCAGACAAATCTCATTATCACAACGCTTTTTTCGCGCTCGTTCAGAGAATTCATCAGCCTTTCAAGAATTACCCTAACTTCCGCGGAGCTTTCCGGCGACAGCGAATTGCTTATAAACTCGCCGCCGTCCTCAAGCGGGACTGTCCGTTTGTTTCTTTTGATTATGTCGAGAGCGGCGTTTATGGCGGTTCTCACTGCCCAAGTGCGAAAATAATCGGCGTTTTTAAGCCTCCCGATTTTTTTAAAGCACCTGTAGGCCGTTTCCTGCACAACGTCGCGGGCGTCCTCGCTGTTTTTCAGATAGATATATGCCACGCGGTACAGCTCCCCGGATACCTCCGAAAACAGCTGCATGAACGCGTCGGCGTCGCGGGCTTTCAGCCTTTTTTCAAATTCAGCTTCCAAAATGCTGCCCTCCTTTGTAACGTTACATCTGTTAGACATTTTACCCGCCCGAAAAGTTTCAAAAAATTCGGCAAATACCGATTATATAAATCAGTATTCGCCGATATTGCCGTAATCAAAGTATTTGTTGAGCCTATAGACATATTTTCTTCCGTCGTTTTTGATATGCTCAACGACCCGCAGGTAGTTCAGGATATTCAGCGTCATTCTCGCAATTGTCAGGGAAACCCCGGCGCACCGCGCAAAATCCTTGGCCAAAAACTCCTCCGAAAGCCCCTTCGGTACAAATTCGAGATAGTCGGCGGAGTTGTCCAAAATAAGCGAGTCGCCGATAGCAATCGGGATTCTCTCGGTTCTTTTTGAACGCCGCCGCCGGGGCTTTCCGGTTTTTGTAACTCCCCCGCCGGTCGATTCGCGGTACTCCTCGATGTCAAAGAGCATCAGCCTCACATCGAAATTCTCCCAGTCGAGGAAATATTTTATCCGGTAAAGCTCGGGTATTCCGTCGTAAAACGTCCCGACGTGGCCGTCACGCCTCTGTCCGACGACTTCGCCGGTTACGGCGTCGATGTTAATCATCTTCCGCACCCTCGGAATCGGGTGGACGACCGTGACTTCATAGCCCTCAAGAAGGTAATATTCAAGCTTTTCCCGCAGAAGATTGAGGTTTTTGGTCTGTATCTCCGTGATATGGCCGCCGTTTAAAATATCCGCCGTGAACTTGCCGACCTTTACTTCGTGACAGCTCTTGTCGGGCTCGAGATAGTTTTTCAGGAATACATGAAGATACTTTTCCGAAAGCGTTCCAACCCCGTTGTCGACATGGAGCTCCTCTTTTGAAAGGGCCGTAAGCTCCTCAAATCTAAGATAGTCCGTCATAGCGGGTGCTCCGCGATATATTCGTCAAGAATTTCGGCGGCAAGCTTTATAAGCCCCGGGCAGGGGCGGGTGCGGTAAAAATCCGCGTCGCGCGGCGGCGAAACAGGGTCGGAGGCACCCTTGAGCCCCAATAGCTCCCGGCAGACATACGACCCCGCTCTTTCCGAAAATTTCCCGGCGAGATATTGCACAAGCTTATAGTGCTCCGATTTCAGCGCGGGGTCCTTGACGTCGGAATAGCCGTAAAGCGCGCCCGCCGCCATCAGCATTCCGCTGACCGCGCCGCAAACCTCCCTGAGCCGCCCCATTCCCCCGCCGAAGCTCGACGAAAGCCGAAGCGCGGTTTTCTCATCAAGCCCGACGAGGTCGCAAAACGCGCAGAACACCGCCTGTGAGCAGTTGCAGCCCTCCAAAAACAGCCTGTAGGCGCGCTCAGGGCGGCTCAAATTCTCTGTACCTGTCATTTTACAAGATAGCTCTCGGGCGCGCCGAAATATGTTTTCTCCGGCTCATGCCCGACGGGGTAGACGACAAGCTTTTCAAGCAGGATATTCGGGTCGCCGCCGTAGATTCTGAGCTTGTTTACGCCTTCACGGACGTTTATTTTAGTCTTAACCTTGCGGATACGGTCCAAAACCTCTTTTCCCCAAACCGCGCTGCCGTGCATTCCGGGCTTGTAGCCCTTTTCGGTCGTGTGGATAATCTCCCGCCCGCCGCCGTTTATTTCAACGCCGAGCCGCAGGTGCGAATCCTTTGAAACAGGGTTGCGGTTCCCGAGATATAGCATAAGCTCATATTCCCCCGCCGAGCGGACGGCGAAGCTGTATTCCATATAAGGCACGTCGTCGCGGATATATCTGTCCTCGTCGTTTGAAATATATTCCTCCGTTGAGGGAAGAACCTTCATCGAAGGCGTGTCGAGCCTCGAAAGGTGGTCGATGGCCCTCCAACCCGCGCCGGGGATTTCGTGAGCGTCGCTGAATCGGCTTGCCTCCATAGAAACATAGCCCTCGGTGTCGACATATGTCATCGCGGGGTAGTCGTACTTTCCGCCTGCGTAAACTTTGAGCCTCGCGGCGGTTCTGCCGAGCGGTCTGTCGTACATCTCGCTCTCGGCGACGGTCGCAACCTTGAAGAGGCATTCAACGGTTATGTCCGCAATATCCTCAACCGCCCCGAGCTTTGAGCGGTCTAAGAAAACGTCGACGGAGGCGATGCCGTCCTCCGGGGTGATAACGCCCTCGGTCTTTTCAAATTTCAGCCAGTCCTCCTGGCACTTTATTCTGTAGTGAAGCTCCGCCGAGCTGCCGGTTTCGATGTTGATTGTGATTTTTTCCGTGTCGGGGCGCATGAATTCGCGGTTTTCAAGTAGCGGCGATGAAACCCAGAACGTCCCGATTGAGTAGCGTTCGCTCCCCGCAAAGGAAACGTAGGATTTTACCGTGTCGACCGGCACGACCTCGCGAAGCGCGGGATAACGCCAGTCCTCGCTGTTCCAGCTTCTGAAGCCGTGGTGCGGCGAATCCGCCATATGTACCCACTTTCCGCCAAGAAGGCTGTCGTATTCGCGGTGAAGCTCGGTATCGCGCTTCACCCTTTCTTTGACGCAATTTAAATATTTATTTGCCGCAAGGCTCCCGTGCGAGGCATAGAACCCGTTCAGCCCCGCCTCAATCGACATCTCGACAAAATTAAGCGACGCGACGGCGGGATAGTATATCTCATAGAACACCGACGGCTTGATTTCCTCGGGAGCTTCGGCATAGAGCTTTTCGGCGAGCTTTATTATTTTTTCGCATTCCGAGTGAACCCGTTCGCCCTCGCGGAAGCTGATTGGCGCGTAAACGTTTTCATTCATGGATTCCGGCGTGCGGGCGTTATTGAGCTTCGTGTAGCCGTTCAGGACGGTATAGATTTCCTCAAGCTGCTCCTCGCTGAACCAGTCGCCGTACTGCTGACGAATCCAGTCCTTTACAAAGCCCTCTACGCTGTTTCGGGCGGTCGAGCCGTATTTTTCAAAGTCGTATGCAAGGCTCATAAAGTAGCAAAGCGGGTATTCAAGCCCCTTTATGTCGCCAAGGTTGACAATCCAGAGCTCACGGACGTTGTATTCATACGCCATCGTCATCTGCTCCCATGTCTTTGAGAGGCGGTTGGTGTTCATCCACTCGTAGGAAATCGAAGGCCCGTGGAAGTCGTAGTGATAGTACATACCGAAGCCGCCGTTATGGTCGCGGTCGGAGTCGTCAGGCAAAAATCTCAGGTTCGCGTAGGTGTCGTCGCAGAGCATTAAAATCGCGCCGTCGAGAGCCTCCCAGTTTTTGAGGCCCTTTGCCGTTTCGTTCCCGTGGTAGAAGTCCTCGACCTCGTAGTAAAGCGCGAGCATACGCGGGATTTTTTTGAGGTCGGGATTGACGACCTCGCGCATGAGGTCGTTCTGGGTGTTGATTACGTTTCTTAGAACGTTTATGTTGTCCTCGAGCGTTGCGTTTTTGCCGAGCAGCAGCGAATCGTTTTCTCCGCGCATTCCGACGGTTATAACGTTCTCGAAGTCCTTATTGCGCTTTAAGCCGTCGCGCCAAAACTCGGTAATCGCCTTGCTGTTTGATACAAAGCTCCAAGTGTTGTCGTCGCCGTAGTTTTTATAGATTTTCTGCCATTCCGCACCCGCGCGGCACATCGGCTCGTGGTGCGATGCGCCCATGACTATTCCGTATATGTCGGCGAGCTCTGCATTCGCAAGGCCGGGGCCTTCCTCCGAGAAGATACCCGTCCACATCGCCGGCCAGAGATAGTTTCCCTTAAGCCTTAAAATAAGCTGGAAAACGTGGTCGTAAGCCTTTGCGTTGTAGCCGCCGAAGCGGGAATGACACCAGCCGCCGAACGCCGGCCAGTCGTCGTTTATAAAGAGCCCGCGGTACCTGACGGACGGCTCCTTTGAGGTATATCCCGCGCCGTAGTCTACAGAAATTTCACCGCGCTTTTTCGGAACGACGTCGCCCCAGTAGACAAGCGGAGAAACGCCGATTTTCTCCGAAACGTCGAATATTCCGTATATGGTTCCGCGCTTGTCGGAGCCGATTATGACAAGTGCTTCGCCGACGTTTTCAAAGGGCTTTTCGACCCTGACTATTCTGTAAACCTCGCGAAGGCCCCTGACGCCCTCGGCGGATACCTTTCCTTCTTTTATCAGATTATCGAGAATTTCGCTTTTTCCGACGGTCGCCGCGATTATAACGCTTTCGGATTTTATCTCCGAAACGCATGATACGACATTCGGCTTTTTGCCGCATACAAGCTCAATGTCGCCGGCGTGAATCTGCGCCACTCGCTTTACGCCCTCAAACGCGCTGTTTTCGACCAAAATGTCGCAGAGCGCACCGCCGTGAAAAATTTTAAAAGCTGACATATAAATACCCCTTTGCGAAAAAATAATTTCTCAGATTATATCACAATCCCGCGTGATTTTCCACAGAAAATTCAAAATTTCATACTTTTTGCAAAATAAAGCTACCAAAACGCAAGAACAGACCCGAAAACCGAGTCTGTTCTTACATTATTCCGATTTTAAATGCGACTTTTTGAAGCCGCGCAAAGCGTCCATGATTTTGTCCTTATAGAGAATGCAGACGATTCCGATTACCGCGACAACCGCGAATATCGCGACGGCGATTACGGTGTTGCCCTTGCTGAGGCTCGAGCCGAAAACGTTTGAAACGATTATCGCGGGGGTTCGAGCCGCCATCGACACCGCGAAAAATGTCGTCGGCTTCATCTTTGTAAGCGGGGCAAAGTAGGTCAGCGCGTCCTTCGGGAGCGGCAGGAGAAAGACTATGAACGTCACAAGCTCGCATTTTCTTGAATCCTGCAAAAACGCGAATTGCCTGATTCCGTCCTTGCCGGAAAGTGCCTCGATAATCGGCGTGCCGAGCCATTTTACAAGATAGTATACCGCGACCTCGCCGGCGAGCGTTCCCAAAAAGCAGAGCACCGTTCCCCAGAAACCGCCGAAAAGAACTCCCCCTAAAATCTGTATCACCGCGCCGGGAATCAGCGCGACGACGACCTGTAAAACCTGCAAAAGTACAAAAACCACTACTCCGAGTATAAAATTGTCGTGAACAAGCCCCTCGAGGGTAGCCCTCCCCTCCTCGCTTGCGAGCATCGGCACTATCGGCCAGCAAAGTGCCGTCAGCCCGACCATCACGAGTGCGAAAACCACAAGTGCCGCAATCTTAACCAACTTCTTTGTTTTTTCAGACATCTAATCACCGCTTCTTAATCATTTTCTTTTAAAGAGCTTCTTCCTGAGCTTTTTTTGGTAGTATGCCGACCAGATTCGCACCGCTTTGTCGTATAAAACAAGCAAAATGTTTCCGGCCATGAGCATTATTACCGCCGTCCACTTCGTAAATTCCTCGCTCTCAAAGGCTATAAACACCTTCATAAGTATGATGTAGCTTATGACTAAGGTGACGTTGAAAACCGCAAAGCGTATTACCCAGCGTAATATTTTTGACTTAAGTCTGTCGGTATATTCGCTCAGCATCGGATAATATCCCAAAACCGCCGCGAAAAGCATCGCCGATTCCTTTTCCGGGGACAAAATCAATAAAAGCGCGGCGACGCTCACAAACGAGGCGACGCCGGTGTTTTGGCCGCACTCTATGCTTACAATGTAGATAATGAACCCGGCAATCATCGGGCAGACATAGGTCGCAAAGGGAATTATCGCCGCCAAAAGCATTATTATAATGCAAAGGGCCGAGGAAATCCCCCCGAAAGCTATCCGAAAGCTGAGCTTTCTCATTCCGTCACCACCGAATAAAGAGATTATATCGCATTAAACCTTAAGAATCAATATGCCGTTAATTAAGATTTGATTAAATTTTTGAATGCTCCGACAAAAGCCGGTTCTTTATTTCCCAGAGCCTCTGCGACAGGTCGACGTAGTAGGTATGCGGGTTTTCAAACCTCGTCACCGACTCCCAGAGCGTGCTGACCTCGCGGGCGCAGTGCTCGCGGATTTCCTTTAAGGTCGGGCATTCATAGACGCACTCGCCGTTTCTGAATATAGGTATCAAGAGCTCCCGCGCGGTGAAATTCTCAATAACCCTGCGCTTCCATGTATAGTCGGGGTCGAAAATTTCAAGCGGCTTAGATTGGTCGACCGTTTCGTCGTGAAGGCACAGAAGGTCCGCAACCGCGACGAAGCGGGAGTTGTCGTAGATTCTGTAAACCTTCTTGAAGCAGGGGTTCGTAATTTTCGCGACGTTCTCGGAAATTTTTATTTTTGGGACAATTCTCCCGTCCGCCTCCTCGACGGCGACAAGCTTATATACTCCGTCGAAAACCGCTGAGGACTTAGAGGTTATAAGCCTCTCGCCGACCCCGTAGAGGTCGACCTTCGCGCCTTGAAGGAGCATGTCGCGAATCAGGTATTCGTCCAGAGAATTTGAGGCTACGATTTTGCAGTCGGGGTATCCCGCCGCGTCGAGCATCTCCCTCGCCTTGACGGAAAGATAGGTTATGTCGCCGGAATCGAGCCTTATCCCGACGGGGCGGCAGCCTCGGGGCTTCAGAACCTCGTCGAAAACGCGTATCGCGTTCGGCACGCCGCTTTTTAAAACGTTATAGGTGTCGACAAGGAGCGTCGCGGAGTTCGGGTAAACCTCGCAGTAAGCCTTAAATGCCTCGTATTCCGAATCAAACATCTGCACCCATGAATGCGCCATTGTCCCCGTCGCGGGAACGCCGAAGTCCTCGTCGGTTACGGTGCAGGCCGTCGCAACGCAGCCGCCGATATACGCCGCTCTCGCGCCCAAAACGGCCGCGTCGGGGCCATGAGCCCTTCGGGAGCCGAACTCGCTGACGGCTCTGCCGTTTGCCGCGCGGAAAATTCTGTTCGCCTTGGTTGCAATAAGCGACTGGTGGTTCAGGGTAAGAAGCACAAAGGTTTCAATCAGCTGCGCCTCAATCGCGGGCGCGCGGACCGTCATCATCGGCTCGTTCGGGAAAACGACCGTTCCCTCGGAAACCGCCCAAATATCCCCGGAAAACCTGAATTTTTTGAGATATTCAAGAAAGCTCTCCGAAAAAATACCCTTTGACCGCAGGTATGTAATGTCCTCGTCGTCAAACCGCAGGTTTTTGATATAGTCTATAACCTGTTCGAGCCCGCAGGCAATCGCAAAACCGCCGCCGTCGGGAACACTGCGGTAGAAAACGTCGAAGTAGCAGATTTTGTCCTTGTAGCCGTTTTCAAAGTAGCCGTTGCCCATTGTAAGCTCGTAGAAATCGCAGAGCATCGTGTAGTTTTCTTCGGATTTATACATTTTTACCCCTCCGGAGCGTTATTTTTTGTCCTTGCAGCCCTCGCAGCCGCCGAATATGTCGGAAATCGGCTCCAAAATGTTTCCGCCTTTAATCATTTTAAGGCGGTTCGGCAAATCCTCGGAGCCGCGTTCAAATTCCGCCTTCTCGATTCCCTTAAGAGCCGCCAGAAAGAGAATGCTCCTTAAAATCCCGTCCGCAAGCATAAGGTCGCCGCCGTCCGAAATTTTATAAATTTTCAACGCCTCTGGCGTAAGCTCGTAAATCCCGTAGCCGTTCACATTTTCGCCGTCGACGGCTTCCGAAATTTTTACCTGTAAATTGTCCGAAAGCCCGAGCTCCTCGAGGATTTTTTCATAGCCCTCGGTATTATCTTTTTTTATTATCTGAAGCACCTTGGTTTTCTCCTTTCCTGATTGCGCCGCGAAGGGCGGAAAGCTCCTGCGGGGTAAGCTCGCGGTATTCGCCGGGTTTCAGCATTCCGAGCTTAATCGGCCCGACGGAGGTCCTTTTAAGCCGCGCCACCTCGAGCCCGACTGCCTCGCACATTTTCCTGATCTGCCGGTTTCGCCCCTCGCGAATGGTGAGCTGTAAAACAACTCTCCCCTCTTCTTTTGTAAGAACCGAAACCGTCGCCGGAAGCGTTTTCACGCCGTCGATTACAACTCCCTCGCTTAATAAAGTAAGCTGTTCCTCGGTTATGTCCGGCCGGACGGTTACGCGGTATGTTTTGGAAATATGCCCGCGCGGGTGCATGATTTTGTTTGCAAGCTCGCCGTCGTTTGTCAAAAGTAAAAGCCCCTCCGAGTTGCGGTCGAGCCTGCCGACAGGGTAAACCCGCTCTTCAACGCCGGTCATCAAATCCATAACGCACCTGCGCTCGAGCTCGTCGGATGCGGTAGTTACGTATCCCCTCGGCTTATTTAGCATATAGTAGACATGCTCCCGCCTCGCCGAGGCCTCGATATTCGCGCCGTCTATGCTTATCAAATCGTTGTCGGGGTCGGCCTTGTCGCCGAGCTTACAGGGGCGGCCGTTTACTTTAACGCGGCCCGCGGCTATAAGCTCCTCCGCCTTTCTGCGGGAGCAATAGCCGCTGTCGCTGATGATTTTCTGAATTCTTATGTCCATAAATTACGTCCTCAAATTTATCCGGCGGAACACAAATCCTCCGAAAGAATAAGCTTTGAAACGGCGAGAACCCCGCCGTCAAGCCGATATATCACCTGACCGACCTCGTCGCCTCGCCTTGCGGGCGCATAGACGAACCCCGGCAGAATAACGGTTTTTTCAATCCGCTCCCCCTCCCCTTTTTCAAGGGTAAAAGAGAGCTTTTCGCTTTCGACCCTGCAAACGTTCACGTTCGCGCCGACCGCGTCGACGGAAAATTCCTCGCCGCCCAAATCTACCCGTTCGAGCCGCCGAAAGCCGTAGGCATACATTCCCTCGTGGTCAATCCAGTCGGTAGCGTCGCTTAACGTCACGCAGATAAGGTCGATTCCGCCGCGCTCGCATGCGGTAATAAGGCACCTTCCCGCCTTATCGGTGAAGCCGGTCTTAACGCCGTAAACGCCCTCGCAGCCCGATAAGAGCTTGTTGGTGTTGCCGAGCCAGAGGCTTCTTCCGCCGAGGTCGAGGCTTATTGATTGCGTAGAGCATATTTCGCGGAAAACGTCGTTTTTAATGGCATATGCCGCGAGCTTCGCCATGTCCCGAGCCGTCGAATAGTGTTCGTCGGTGAAGTCGTCAAGCCCCGACGGCGTTACGAAGCGTGTCGAATTAAGCCCGAGCTCCTCGGCCTTGCGGTTCATAAGCTTAACAAACTCCTCAACGCTTCCCGAAACCGCGACCGCAGAGGCGTTTGCCGCGTCGTTTCCGCTCGGAAGGAGCATTCCGTAGCACAAATCACGCTTTGTTACGGTGTCGCCCTCCAAAAGCCCCATCGACGAGCCCTCGACCTTAATCGCCTCGGCGTCGACCGTGAACGGCTCGTCTATATCGCCCGATTCAAGCGTCAGTATCGCCGTCATAATCTTCGTGGTCGACGCCATCTGGAGCTTTAAATCGGCGTTTTTTTCGTGGATAACCCTGCCGCTGCCGGCGTCAATCAGAATTTCCGCCTTGGCGTTTGAAACAATATCCTCAGCGCGTACGTTTATACATATGACGGTCGCAATCGCCGCAAGACAAATCAGGCAGACAACCATCTTTTTAATATATTCCATAAACAATCCTCCGTAAGACTTTTGTCACGGAAGATAGTTTATGCCTTAATGCTCAAAAAATACGTTTTATTCCGCCGCGCCGTCGGAAGGATTTTCCGCGCCCTGCTTGCCCTTGGAAATAATTCCGCTGATTTTGTCGACAACCTCGGGGATAAGGGCGAGAGCCGCGTTTTCCTTCGGGGCGTTGATTGTCATCTGCAAAAGCCTTACGTTTCCGTCAGGCATGATTGTTATAAACGCTATCGGCTGGATTGAAACTCCGCCGCCCGCGCCGCCGCCGAAAAGCTCCTTTGCCTGCTTTGTGGGAAGGTCGGAGCCGCCCGAGCCGAAGCCCACGGAAACCTTTGAAACCGGGATAATGGTGATTCCGCTGTCGGTGACGATGGGTTTTCCGATTACCGTTTCAACGTCGACCATTTCCTTGATTTTTTCGATGGCTGTTTTTACCAGAATTTCGAGGTTTGTTGATTTTTCACTCATTTTCAGAATTCTCCTTTGCCTTGTTTTTTGCGTTATCTGAAAGCTTTTTCATGCTTTTGCGAATCTTAAGATAGTATATCCCGAGGTAAGCGGCAAGAGCTGCGACCGCGCTCGGACGGACGTAGACCGCCGTTTTAAGGTTAAATTCCATAACCTTGTTTTCATAGTCGCACTCGATTTCGCTTCGCTCAAGCTTAACCGTAAACAAACAGCATAAAAGCGCGAGGGCGTTATAGAAAACCGCGTTTACCGTACCGAAGTTAAGCCCGGCCTTATATGGGTCGTCGCTGCCGATTTTAAGATAAACGTCGAGGTTATAAAACCGAATCAGCTTCAAAAGCCTGCGAAATGCCTTTTTTCCGGCGGGAATGTACTTTTTGTACTCCTCCCACATCTCCAAAACCGTTGGCTTCGGCTCCTTTTCGGAGGGCTCGTCCCCGCCGTCCTCGCTATCGGAAGGCTCATCGGATTCTTCCTCTTCGGTTTCCTCCGGTTCTTCTTCCCGAGCTTTCTCTGCGGCTTTTTCATGAAGCTCTTTCGCTTCTTCCTCCGAGGTAGAATCCGTCATCGGAACGTCGTAAAGCTCAAACTGAGGCTCCTCGGGTTCGGGTTCCGGCTCGGTGGGATTTGCATCTGCGGGAGGGACTTCCTCCTTTTCTTCGGGAAGCTTTAACCGGTAAACCGTGAACCAAAGATACTTTACCGCAAGGCTTAGGCTTTTTTTGTCCGCCTCAACGTAGGCCTTAACGGAAAAATGCAGCAGCACAACTATTAAAGCTATTACGGCGGCAATTACGCCCAAAATTATAAATAAAACTGTCAAGCTTGCGGCTCCCTCCCTTCCGAAGGAAAATTTGGTCACTCCACGTCGTCAAACGTCACCTGCGAATTGTCGCTCGGAAGCGGCGGCAGGTCGTCGATTGAGGCGAGGCCGAAGCATCTCAGGAAATTCGCGGTCGTCCTGAACGTAACCGGCCGTCCCGGAACGTCGAGCCTTCCCGCCTCCTCGATAAGCTCCTTTTCAAGAAGGTTTGTGATAACTCCGCTCGAATCAACTCCCCTGACGTCCTCGACGAAGCTCCTTGTGACGGGCTGGTTGTAGGCTATAATAGTCAGAGCCTCCATCGCCGCCGGCGAAAGGGTCGCCGAACGCTTCGATTCAAGCGCAGAACGGATATAAGGCGCGTATTCCTCGCGCGTGGCGAGCTGGTAGCTGTCCTCAAGCTTCAGAACCTCGAGCGCGGAGCCCCGCTCCGAATATTCAGAGTTAAGAAGCCCGACGAGCTTATGAATGTCCGAAACGTCGACGCCCGCGCTGTAGGCGAGCTTGTCCGTTTCGATTGGTTCGCCGCTCGCGAAGAGTATAGCCTCTATGACGGAAATTTTTTCATCGAGCTGCATATTTATTCCTCGCTTTCTCTGCGGCGTTTTCTGGTGCGGTCAAAGGTGATTTCGGTGTTGTCGTCGTTAAGATATATTCTTCCCGATTTTGTGAGCTCTAAAATCGCAAGAAATGTCGCGATTTTCTCGGAACGGTCGGTCATGCCGTCGTAGAGCGAGGACATATCGCACTTTCCGGTTTTGTAGAGCCTGCGCATGACAAAAAGTATTTTCGATGTTACGGAAACTATTTTTTTGGAAACGATAGGCCGGAAAACGGAGGCGTTCACAGGCGCGGTTCTCGCCCGCTGCGACGAAATTCCGAAATACGCAGCCAAGAGGTCGTCGGGGCTGTGGGTGTGGGTATAAGCCTTCGACATCTCTATTTTCGACTGCTTTTTTACATAAACCCTGTCGCCGCGGTAGCTTTCGCGGAGCTTTCCCGCGGCCTGCTTGCAGAGGCTGTATTCAATCAGCCGCCCCTGAAGCTCCCGCTTCATCTCCGCCGCTTCCTCGTGCTTCGGAAGAAGCGACAGCGTTTTTATGAGTATAAGCCGCGCGGCCATCTCCAAAAATTCCCCGGCATACTCGAAGTCCTGCTCCTCAACGCCCTCGATGTACTCAAGGTACTGGTCCAAAAGCAGGGATATTTTTATGTCGTTGATGTTCAGCTTGTGCTTCGTAATCAAAAAAAGCAGCAAATCGAGCGGCCCCTCGAAGCTTTCAAGCCGGTATGAATAAGCGTTCATTCAGTCTCCTCAGAAAATGAAGTCCACCCAGAAGAAGAGCAGGTTGAACAGGTTGTAGATTTTCTCTATGAACCACGAGAGCGGCCCCGAGAGGATTCCGAGATAGATAAGGGCTATCAGGGCTATCTGGATATAGTTGGAATATTTGTAGATGAAGGCGTTCGCCTTTGCGGGAAGGAAGTAGGCGAGAATGTTTCCGCCGTCGAGGGGATAAATCGGCAGAAGGTTAAAGACGGCGAGCGAGAGGTTGATTGTCGCGAAATACTGAACCGCCAAATAGGCGTAAACAAGCCCGAGCGATTCCATGGATAAGGCTAAATTATATAGAATCCTGTCGACGAAAATCGCGGCGAAGGCGCAAATAAGGTTTGAAAGCGGCCCCGCGAAGGCGGTTATCGCCATGTCGCGCTTGTAGTGCTCAAAGTTTCGCGGATTGACGGGAACCGGCTTCGCCCAGCCGAAGCCGAACAAAATCAGCATTAACGCGCCGACGGGGTGGACGTGCGCGAGCGGGTTAAGGGTAAGCCTCCCGGAAATCAGCGCGGTGTTGTCGCCGAGCTTTCTTGCGGCGTAGCCGTGGGCGTATTCATGTATCGGCAAAATCGTAAAGACTATAAGCAGACGGATGCAGAGCTGGATTACAAGGTCTATGCCGGAGTATCTCAGTAAAAATGACATCTCATAGGCTCCTTTCTTGGAAACATCTTCTTCTATTGTACTATAAATTTCCGAAAATAGCAAGCAGTTAGGAAAAGATTTGAAAATATCTGAAACTTTTTTCAGAAAACACTTGCATTTTATAAAAAAATTTGCTAAGATATACTTTGTGATTCCATGACAAACAAAAGGAGGTGCAGCCTCATGGCTAAATGCGAAGTCTGCGGAAAGGGCGTTACTTTCGGTATCAAAGTTTCTCACTCACACAGAAGAACCAACAGAACCTGGAAGCCCAATGTCAAGAGAGTCAAGGTAGTCAAGAACGGAACCCCTTGCCACGTTTATGTTTGCTCCCGCTGCCTCAGATCCGGCAAAGTTACGAGAGCATAATTACATCAGCAATAAAGAAAGCCCGCAGCGGGCTTTTTTTATTTTTGCCTCAGAACTTCTTTGCGTCCTCAAAGTAAACCGTTTCGCTGTATGCGTCGAAGCGAAGCCCCTCGGCGTCGCCGTCGAAAGCGCATACCGTCGGAAGGTACCAAAGCGGAATAAACCGCCTTCCCTCTATAATCGCCTTTTCCGCCTTTGAACAGGCTTCTATCATAGATTCCGCGTCGGGATAGCTTCCCTCCCCCGAAAGCGCGCTCTGCGCCTCGGGAACCGAAAGCCCGATTCCGCCGTCCCTTGAAAACGGCCTCAGAAAGCCGAGCGGCGACGGCTCGCGGGATTTCACCGTTAAAAGCGCGAAATCATAGTCGCCCTTTTCGAGCCTTTGCGCATAGTCGCGCAGGTTCACGGTTTCGATGCCGAAATGAATCCCGAAAACGTCGTACCAGCCGTCGGAAAGCGCGTCCAAAAGATAGCCGCAGGCAAAATCCTCCGGAACCATCACCGTCATTCCGATAAGCCCGGAACGCTGCTTGTCGTCCAAAAGAAAGCTTTGGCGGTATTCGGCCATCGCGGCGTTTTCCGTAAGCGCGTTTTCGTCGATTTCGGCCGAGTACCCGCTCTTTGCTATTGCTCCCTCGTTCGGAATAAGCGTCTGCGCGGGCTTCAAAAGCTCCGGCGCGTCCTCGCAGAGCTTTTCGCGGTTTATTGCGAGCGAAAACAGCTCCCTTATTTCGGGATTCTGAAAAGCCTCGTTTTTTTCGTTGAAGATAATCCCCGCCGTCGCCGCATAGCCGTAAAGATAGCTCCCGTCGGTGCCTGCCGCGCTTCCGGCAGGGAAAATAACCGCGTCGGTCGAACCGTCGTGAAAATCGGCCTCCCTGACGTCCTTTTCCTTTGTTATGAGATAGTTTATACCGGCCGGATAAACCTCGTCGGTATCGGAATAATTCGGATTTCTGCGCAGGCGGACATAGTTGTTCTTACCGTATGGGTCGTACTGCCAGAATCTCAGATAAAACGGCCCGTTTGAGCAGGTGTTTTCCGGCTCGAGGCCGTATTTTCCGCCCGAGCTTTCAAAAAATTCCTCGCAGCAGGGCATCGCGGGAAGCTCCGCCAAAAGCTGCAAAAAAGCGGCGTTCGGATATTCAAGCGTAAATTCAAGGGTATATTCGTCCGGTGCGGATACGCCGATTTCCTCTTTTGGGGCGTTCCCCGACCGTGCGGCCGCCGCGCCTGAAATGCAAAAATATTTTTTTGAATGCGGCGAATCGGTCAGCGGATCCATAAGCCTTCGGAACGCGAAAACGAAGTCGTCGGCCGTCACGGGGTGTTTATACTCCCCCGCCGCGTACCAGCCGTAGCCCTTTTTTATTTTGAAGGTGTATTTCAGCCCGTCCTCCGAAACCGTATAGCTTTCGGCGAGCTTTTTAACAAGCGTCCCGTCGTCGTCGTATTCCATAAGGCCCGCGTACATGTTTTTTGCGATTACCAAAGAGCATTCGTCCTCGGCGAGCTGCGGGTCAAGGCACTTCGGGTCGGCCTCTAAGGCTATTTTGAAGATTGCCCCTGTGCCGTCGTCGGCGAAGAACGACACTACCGCGTCGACGGGGGCGCAGGCTACAAAAATCAGCGGCAGGCATATTATAAAAGCGAAAAGCCCGAAAAATCTGCGCGCCGCCGTCATGCCTTAAACGCCGCGTCCGCAGCTTCGACCGCCTTGTCTATATCCGGCAAAACAAGCAGTAAAACATACCTTCCGTAGGTTAAAACCCTGCCGTTTTCGAGCTTTTCGGCCTCAACGGGAGCATAGCCCTTGAAATCCTCGTAACGCTGAAGGCGGTATTCGTCGAGCGCGTCGGCGGCTTCTTGGGTCAAATCCTCCGAATTCATCACGAAAACCGCGGCGATGTCGGCATATCCGCCTTTGCCGCTGTAGTAAACCGAGCGGCTTTCAACGTCCTCAGGGTTTATCTCAAAGATGGCGGAAATCTCCGCTTCTGTGGCCTCGGTCGGCTTGGCGACGTCCTGATTTTCCAAAAGCGCGGTCATAAGCTCTCCGACGTCGGGTTCGGCGTACTGCGAGCAGCCCGCAAAAAGCAGCGCGGCAAGAATTATCGCGCAAAAAATTCTTTTCATATAAGTACCTTCTTTATTTAACCGTGTGACTTAAAACATAGGCGGCGAAGTCGGTATAGGCCGCCTCCTGAAGATGAATTCCGTCGTTGTCGGCGTATTCCGCTTTGAGATAGCCCGTTTCGTCCTTGAAATATGAATTCAGATCGAGATAGCATACGCCGTTGTTGTTAGCATATTCGAGAAGCTTGGAGTTGAGCTCGTCGACGTCGGCGTTTTTGACGGGGGCCTCGGGGGAGCTTTCCTTTCCGGAGGTTACCGGCGTTGTTGAAACGATAAACACCTTCGACTCGGGGCAGGCAATCCTGATTTTATTCAAAAACGCCGAGTAGCTTTGATACATCTCCGCCGGGGTCATATACGCCGCGCTGTTAGAGCCTATAAGGGTATAGATATACTTCGGCTTTATTTCGCCGAGGGCCTCGACGACGGTGAGCTTTTCGCCCGAGGCTTCGACCTGCTCGGTGTCGATTTTTGAAAGCGACATCGATACGCTCGCCAAAACGCTGCTCCCGGGGACGGTTCCGTATGCCTTTAAACCGTATGCGACGGAATCGCCGATAAATACGCAGTCGTTAAAATATTCCTCCCCGACGGGCTCGCTTTCGGCGATGGGGTTGACGATTGCGCCGGCCT
>CANPZQ010000027.1 GCA_947588775.1 uncultured Clostridia bacterium | reverse complement strand
GGAGGGCGGGCGGGTGGGGCCAAAGCAACAGCTTTTTCCGCCGCGCGGGCGGTGGGAGTATGCCGAAAACCGTCCCCAAAACTCAACCATGCACAAAAAAAACCGCCATCTCTAAGACGGCGGTTTTAGTTATTCCGAAACTCAGTGCTTCTTGGAAACGACTGCGGCGGCAAGAGCCATCACAGCGGGGATAACCGCGAGCGCAACGCCGGTTTTCGGAGCCTCGGAGGCAGGAGCTTCGGCAGTTGCGGGAGCCTCGGTAGCGGCTTCGGCAGGCGCAGCCTCCTCGGCGGGAGCGGCCTCTTCGGCAGGTGCCGCTTCCTCAGCGGGGGCGGCTTCTTCGGCAGGAGCGTTGGCGGGGTCTACGATAAAGGTAACTTCGACCTTGGAACCTTCAGCAGGCTCATTGTCGCAGTTGTCAACGCCGATGGCGTGGACGAAATACTGAACCTCAAAGGTGCCGCCGAAGCCGGTTTTCTCGGTGAATTCGGTGCTTCCCTTGAAAGTCAGGTCAACGCCGTCGACCTTAACTGAAGTGGTCTTGATTTCGGTTCCGGCCTCCATTGCGGTGGTAGCATTCTGCTCGACGGTTCTGATGAGAATCCAGTCAAGAGCCTTGGCTTCGCCCTCATAGGAAAGGCTGTAGGTGCCGGGCTTGTCGACGGTAACGGTGTCGACGGCAGTCCAGCCACCGTTGTCGGGGTTGCCGATGAACAGGCCGATTTCAAGAGCGGGGTCATAGTCGGCGAAAGCGCAGAGCGAGAGGCTCAGAATCATGATTGCCGCAATCGCAGCGGATAAAATTTTCTTCATAAAATGTTCCTCCTTAAATTTCTCGGTAAAAAATACCTACCCTAATTTTACTCCGTTTCTCGGGAAAAATCAATGATATTTCATGCGAATTGATTGATATTTGCTGTGAAAAAAGCAGAAATCCGGGAAGGAACGGGAAATATCGGAATGAGAATATATCAAAAGTTCAACTCCAGATGGCGAGGTCGTAAAGCGAGTTGATGTTCTGGCGGAAGCAGTAAGGATAATCTGTTCCAACAGCTGTTTTTCATACATTTATTTGTACGGGAAAGACACGTGCCCCCTCACACCGCCCCCGCCCCGATAATAATCACCAGATACCCCGCATACGCCGCGAGCATCGCGACGCCCTGCCACTTGCGGAACTTCTCGGTAATAAGCGTCGGAACCATCGCGAGGAGCGTTATAATCAGGCAGGCGGGCATGTCGTAGGTCAGGCCCTGCGAGTCGATGGTGAGGCGGCCGCCCGAAACAAGCGAGCTGAGCGGCAGAATCAGCGTCATGTCGATGATGTTCGCGCCGATTATGTTTCCCGCCGAAAGGCCGGACTGCTTCTTGACAATCGCCGTAATCGTCGTTACGAGCTCGGGCAGCGAGGTCCCGATTGCAATCATCGTGACCGCGATAATTCCGTCCGGAACCTTTAAAAACTGCGCAATCGGCGTGCCGTGGTCGACAAGCAGGTCGGAGCCGACGACAAGCATCGCCGCGCCTATTACAAAGAGTATAATCTTTATAATAAATTCCTTTTTGACAAATTTCGGCCGCTCGTCGCTTCCCGAGAGGTCGCTTTTTGCGGATTTTATGTTTTCAAAGACGAAAATCGCGAAAATTGTGAGCAAAATAACGCTCGCGACGATTGAGAGCTTCCCCGAAAGGCAGCCGAGCCAGACGGTTGTTACTGCGGCAATCAGCAAAAGCCCCTTGACGAGGAATTTTTTCCGCGAAAGCGTGATGGACATGAACAGAATCCCGATTGAGAGAATCAGGCCGGTGTTTGCGGTGACGGAGCCGACCGCGTTTCCGACGGCCATCGAGAATTTTCCGGCGGCCTCGGCAGGGTCGGCGAGCGACGCGCCCTGGAACGAAGCCATCACCGAAACGAGCATCTCGGGCATTGTTGTTGCGAGGGAAACGATGGTCGCGCCGACGATGAACTTCGGAATCCCGGAGATTTCGGCGATGTAGGAGGCGGAGTCGACGAAGAAGTCGCCGCCCTTGACGATGAGAACGATTCCCACCGCGAACAGGAAAAAGTGGAGCCAGATTGACATATTAAAACCTCTTTTTTAACGGATTAAGGGATAAAAAAGGACTTATCTGCCCGAAAGCAGATAAGTCTTGTTGTTTATAACCCGACCAGACGCCCACGCGCCGCGCTTGTTGGCAGGGTAACGCTCGCGCGCCAACTACTCCCTTATCAAGGGGTATTATAGCAGATTGGGAGGGGGATGTCAAGGGGGATTTTGGAGACCGAAGGCCGGAAGCGAAAGCCCACCTTTCCCCTCACCCCTCCTCGAACTGCGCCTCATACAGCTGCTTATAGAACCCGCCGGAGGCCATCAGGCTTTCGTGGGTTCCCTGTTCGACGACTTCGCCGCCGCGCATGACCAGAATCATGTTCGCGGACTGAATCGTCGAGAGCCTGTGCGCGATTACGAAGCAGGTTTTCCCCTTCATCAGCTCGCGCATCGCCGCCTGAATCTGCTGCTCGGTTCTCGTGTCGACGTTCGACGTGGCCTCGTCCAGAATCAGCATATTCGCGTCCAAGAGCATCGCCCGCGCAATCGTAAGAAGCTGCTTCTGACCCTTTGAAATGCTCGTGCCGTTGTCGGAAAGCACGGTGTTATAGCCCTCGGGCAGGCGGGAGATGTAGGAATGAATCTTCGCAGCCTTCGCGGCCCTTACGACCTCCTCCATCGTCGCGTCGGGCTTGCCGTAGGCGATATTTTCAAAAATCGTCCCGTGGAACAGCCATGTGTCCTGTAAAACCATCGTATACGCCCGCCTCAGCGAATCGCGCGTCAGGCCGCGTATGTCCTTGCCGTCGACCGTCACCGAGCCGCCGTCAACATCGTAAAACCGCATAAGCAGGTTGATGACCGTGGTCTTTCCCGCGCCGGTCGGGCCGACGATTGCCGTAAGCGAGCCCGGCTCGGCAACCATGCTGAAATTCTTTATAATCGGGTGCTCGGGGACATATGAAAAGTCGACGTTTTTAAGCTCGACCCGTCCCTTTACATCGGTAAGCTCAACGGCGTCCGGCGAATCCGGCTTCTCGGGCTCCGCGTCGATAAGGCTGAAAACCCTCTCCGCCGCCGCGAACGCGCTTTGGAGCTCGGCGATTATGTTTGCGACCTCGTTAATCGGCCCAGAGAACTTTCTCGAATACTGAACAAAGCTCGAAAGGTCCCCCAAAAGCAGCCGCCTGTTGAAGAACGCCGCCCACCATGCCGCAAAGCCCGCGCCGGCGGTATACTCCGCCGCCGAGCCGCCTTTAAGGAACAAAAGCGCGCCGAATACGCATACCAGCGTCAGCGAAATATTGTTTATGAACATAACCGACGGCCCGGTAATCGTGCCGTTGGCCTCGGCCTCGGTATAGGCGTCAACGGCGATTTTGTTCTTTTCGTCGAACCGCTCAAGAACCGCTTCCTCGCGGCCGTATGCGCGAATCGTCCGCTGTCCCGAAATCATCTCCTCGACAAAGCCGTTAAGCTCGCCGAGCTTCGAGCTTCTTCTTCGGAACATCGGCCTTACGCGGTTCGCGAGCCAGCTTGTAAAGACAAACGTCGCGGGGACCGTGAACAGGAATATTACGACAAGCTTCGGCGCGATTGTGAGCATCATTATAAACGAAACCGTAACCGTTACGACGCTCTGTAAAATCTGCAAAAGGTCGGAGGACATCGACTGGTTTACGGTGTCGACGTCGTATGTAACAACGCTGATTATGTTTCCCGTCTGGAACCTGTCGAAGAAGCTTACGGGAAGCGAGGCGAGGTTTTCAAAGATGTCGTGGCGCATCTGCTTTGAAACCCTCTTTGAAAGCCGTATCATAACTGCGTTCAGCAAATATGTCAGCGCGGCGGATGCGACATAGAACGCTGCCATAAGTATGCAGCAGCGGTAAACCGTCACGAAATCGACCTTTCCCGCGCCGAGGTCTATGGCGTTGATTGCCTGTCCCGAGAGCTTCGGCCCGTAGAGCGCGAGAAGGCTCGACGATACCGAAAGAATAAGCGCGAGGGCCAAAAGAAGCCTGTTTTTCCCGAGATACTGCCAAAGGCGCAAAAGGAGCTTTCCTTTGGAGCGGTTTCCGGTGCTGAAGCCCTGCTTCGACGCGTCGTCGGAGCTTCCGGTGATTTTAAGGTTTGCGGAAATAGGTTCCTGCTTCGGCATTTCACACCGCCCCCTTTCCTTCGCCCATCTGCGAATCGGCAATAAGGCGGTATTCCTCGCAGCTTCGCATCAGCTCGTCATGGGTGCCGAAGCCGATGGTTTTGCCGTCAGAGAGGACGAGAATTTTCGTACAGCTGCGAATTGAGCTTATTCTCTGCGCAATCAAAACGGTAGTCGTGCGGCCGTAATTGCGCTTTAAAGCCTTCCTCAATTCCGCGTCGGTGCGGTAGTCGAGGGCCGACGAGGAGTCGTCCAAAACGAGGATTTCGGGGTCGGACGCGAGCGCGCGGGAAATCAGAAGCCTCTGCTTCTGTCCGCCCGAGAGATTGTTTCCGCGAACCGCCACGGGGTAGTCCATGCCCTCCTTGCGGTTTCGGATAAATTCCTCAGCCTGCGCGTCGCGGGCGGCCCTTGAAAGCTCGTCGTCCGGAATGTCGCGGAAGAAGCGGATATTTTCGGCGATGGTTCCCTCCATAACGAAGTCGTTCTGGAAGGCCGCGCCGAATTTTTCCCGAAGCTCCGCCGCGGGATAGCTTCTTACGTTTTTGCCGTCAATCAGGATTTCGCCCTGCTGAGGGTCGTAAAAGCGCATCAAAAGGCTTATAACGGTGGATTTTCCGGAGCCGGTGCCGCCCAAAATTCCGAGGCTTTCGCCGCGTCGGAGCGAAAAGCTCAAATCGGAGATGTTTTCCCCGACGCCGGTGTAGGAAAACGTGACATGCCGAAATTCTACATGCGGCGGGTCGGCTTCGGAGGAAGGCTCGGCCTCCGGCTCGGGCTGCAAATCCTTTCCGAGCTCAAGAACGTCGGCAACTCGGTGCGCGCTCGCCTCGCCCTTCGACCACATCACGAAAATCCTCGTAATTCCGAGCATTGCGTTCAGAATCATCACAAAATATGTCAGAAACGTGATAATAACGCCGCTTTTTGTGCTTCCCGCGTTCACCCTGAACGCGCCGATTAAAACGACGAGCGTAAGCCCGAGGTTAAGCACCAGCGAGGTCGACGGGTTCGTCGCGGCGGTAATAAGCCCCGCCTTGCGGTCGATTGCGGTAAGCTCCTCGTTTACGTCGTTGAAGCGGGATTTTTCGTATTCGGTCTTGCTGAGGGCCTTTATTACCCGAACGCCGGTGATGTTTTCCTGCAAAACCCGCACTACGCGGTCCAAAACCGTCTGCTCTTCTTTATAAAGCGGGACGCTCTTTTTTGTAACAATATAAACAATCACGCCGATGAGCGGCAGAAGCATCACCAAAACGAGCGCGAGAACCGCGTCCATGCCGAGCATCATAAAAACGCCGCCGAGCAGTAAAATGGGCGCGCGGACTCCGAGCCTCTGCACCCTTGCGAGAAGCTGGTTGATGTTATAGGTGTCGCTCGTAAGGCGTGATTCCGCCGACGGGACGGTAAGCCTGTCCATCTGCGCCGCCGAGAGGCTTTCAAGCTTCTCAAAGAGATCGTAGCGGAGCTTTCGGGTGATTTTTCCGGAGCTTACCGCGGACATTCTGTTTGCGACAACGTTTGCCGCAAGGCATCCGCCCGCGCAGAGAAGCATGAGTCCGCCGAACGCGAAAATCATCGGCTTTTCGCCCGTCGGCACAACGTCGTCGAGAATCTTTTCCATGAAAAACGGAATCAGAAGCTCAAGCCCCGAGCCGAGCAGCTTAATCGCCATCGTGAAAAGAATGTAGAGGACGTACGGCCGGATGTATCTTCCGAGTCTTTCCATTATCTTCCTACCAGCTGGAAGGACTTGTCGGTGTACTGCATGAACTCGATTTTGTTGCCGTCGGGGTCGCGGGACCACATCTGCCATGTGTTATCGACGCCGAGCTCCGGCTCGGTGTCAATCGGAGCACCGTGGGAGGCGAGGTGTTCGCGCATGGCGTGAATGTCGTCGACGATGAGCGCGAGGTGCTGGTAATTGAACCTGTTCCAGTCGGGAAGGTTCATTTCGGAGGCACCCTCGGGGTCGAACAGCTCCAAAAACAGCCGCTCCGAAACCTTAAGGTAGACAATCCATTCGCGGTCGGCCCGGAGCGAATCGCCGCGGTCGCCGTAGGTGAGGCAGAAGGCGCGTTTAAAGCCGAGCACGTCGGAATAAAATTTCTCCGAAGCGCGCAAATCCCGGCACTTGAACGCGAGGTGGCCAAGCTCAAGAATTTTCATAACGGAACCTCCAAATTTCAGAATATGGGGATATTGTAGCATAGAATTGAGGGGAATGCAAGGGGGTGGGGGGAGGCGGATGTGGCCGAAGCGGCCACATCAAGAGGACAGAAGTGAGAAGTCAGATGTCAGAATTACAAAGCGTCACCTTCGGTGACAAATTTAAATTGCGAGGATAATGCGTGCGGAATAGACACTCCCGGTGAGGCTCAGGCCTTTTTTGCGTTGCTGCCATGCCCCAGCTTTCTGCTAACCCCGCGCGGCGGAGAAAGCTGCCTTCGTCGGTCCCACCCGCCCGCCCCCGCCATTTCGCACTATCTCCCCGCTTTCTCCGCCGCGCTCCCTTGCCCCCTCCCGTCATTTTACCCTACAACCGCTTTGTGTATTTGTCACAATTGACAGTAGAAAAAGTCAACAGTTTGTGTTATAATTTTTGTAGCCGCATGGGCGATGGGCGCGCGCGGCATACTGTTGAAAGGATAGTGTTAATATGGCAAAGAAAATCACCGCGCTGCTTCTTGCGCTGATTCTCGTCGTCGCTCTCGTTGGCTGCGGTTCCAAAAAGCGCGAGGTCGTCGTTCTGACGCTCTCCACCGAGGACGCCGAAGCAATCCTGAACGCCGCCGGAATTTATCTGCCCGACGCCTCTACCGCCGCTGGCGCAAACTCGATAGTCAAGCTCTACGGCTACCAGAACAACCTCCAGAACTATTCCGAGGCCGAAATGATTCAGACCGGCTACTGGACGTTCCGCGAAAAATACGGCTGCGACATCGATTATATCGAATGCACATGGGACGAAAGATTCACCCGCCTCGCGACCCTCGTTCTTTCAAACGACGTCCCCGACTTTTATGAGGCATGGGCGACCGACTTCCCGCTTTATTCGCTGAACGGAGTTTTCGCTCCCGTCGACGACTATGTCGACTACAACGACCCGCTCTGGGAACCGATGAAATACTACGCCGATACCTTCTTCTCCCTCGGCGGACACCCCTATATGTTCGTAACCGACGTACAGTTCAACTCAATCGTTCTTTATAACAGGAGAGTTTTTGAGGAATACGGCTACGACGACCCCGCCGAGCTCTTCTATGCCGGCGAGTGGACATGGGACGACATGCTCGACATGGCCATTGATTTCACCGACGTCGACGAGGGCAGATACGCCTTCAATAACTGGCATGTCGAAACCGCATTCCTGACTTCCACCGGCGTCGGCCTTGTCGAATACAATACCGAAACCGGAAAATTCGAGTCAAACCTCGACGACCCGAGGCTTGAACGCGCCGCCAATGTTCTTGCCGAATTCCAGAAGAACGAAGTCGGCTACCCGATGTACAACCACGGCTGGGTTCTCAACTATGAGCTCGACTCGGGCGGCGTTGCGCAGGGCATGACCCTCTTCGGAATGGACGGCGTCTATATCCTCGACGAGCGCAGAACCATCGAGGACATGGAAACTACATACGGCGACATCACCAACAACGAAGTTATGATCTGCCCCGTTCCCCGCGACCCGGACGGCGACGGCGAATACTATATCGACTCGAAGCCGAAGGGCTACTGCCTGATTAAGAACGGCCCGAACCCCGAGGGAGTCGCGCTTCTCGCCTCCTGCGACAGGTTCAAAATCGTCGACCCGACGGTCGTAAACCTCGACAAGAAGCAGCTCAAGGAAAAGAAGGGCTGGACCGACGAGATGCTCGACATGTGGGACGAAATGTACGCAATCGCGCACTCCCACAACACTCTGATTGACTACGGAAGCGGCCTCGGAAATGCCGCGACCCCCGTCGACAACATCGTAAACTTCACGAGAACCACCACCGAAAGCTCATGGGCGCAGCGCAAGGAGGCCAACGCCGAAACCCTCCAGTTCTACCTCGACGACCTCAACGCGCAAATTGCGGCTATGGAATAGTCAGGCGTCGAATATCGGCTCCGAAGCATAATTAACGAAAAAAGCAGTCCGGTTTTTCCGGGCTGTTTTTTTGAACGCCGAAAAACCGCGCAGTCATTATCCTGCGGCGCGGCTCATAAAATTTAACGAAAAAAATTTTTTCTGGAGGTAAGCAATGAACGACCAGCTTAACGCCCACCACAGCGCGATTTTACAGGACCGCGCGTCGCTGGAGCTTTCGGGCGTGACGGACGTGGACAGCTTTGACGAAAACGAAATTTCGCTCTATACGACCCTTGGCGAGATGGTAATCCGCGGGAAGGCACTTCATGTGAACGCGATGAACGTCGACACCGGCGACATGACCGTAGACGGGGACATCCGCTCAATCGTCTACGGCGACAAGGAGCGAAAAAAGAAGCCCGGCTTCTGGGGAAAGGTGACGAGATGACGAGATTTTTGGGCGCGCCGCGGGAGCTCATGCTCTTTGCGGGGGCGGCGGTTTTGGGGGCGGTTCTCGGCGCGGGGTATGACATACTCCGCGCGGCCCGGCTTACCTTCCGGCACAACGCGTTCGCGGTTTTTTGGGAGGATTTTTTCTTCGCGCTTCTCTTCGGGATTTCGTTTTACGCGTTCTGCACCGAGCTTACCGGCGGGCAGCTTCGGTTTTTCGCGGCGGCGGCGATGGCCCTCGGCTTCGGGGCGTATCTTCTTACTCTCGGGAGGGCGGTATCGGCGATTGTCGGGGCGTTAGTAAAATCTGTAAAAAACGTTTTAAAGCGATTGGGGAAACTGCTCAAAAAAGCCGTGAAATTTTTGTGCGGGGTGCCGTTTTTTGCTTCGGAAGGTGAAAAAATGAGCGAAAAACCTTGCATAGACGGGGAGGATTGATGTATAATTTAAACTGTGTTTTGGTATAAATTCGCTGTTGGGAGGCGCGGGAATTGGCTAAACCGAATACAAGGCGCAGGTCGCACTTCGGCGACTTGTTCAAGCTCGCGCTGTTTCTGATTTTCCTCGTATACGCCGTCGGGACGATTATCCAGACCCAGGCGGGAATTGCGGAGCAGAAAACTCAGATTGAGAAGCTCGAGGAGGAAATCACCCGGACCCGGCAGGAGAACGACGAATACCGGCGCATTCTGAACACCGACGACGAAGAGGAATACATGTTCACCGTCGCCGTCGAAAAGCTCGGCTACGCATACCCCCGCGAACGGCGATTCTACGCAAAATCAAAGGGATAACACGCAAGGACATCATCAAGTAAAGGAATTCTATCAGCAATGCAGTTCGAAGTGGGAACCGTTTTAGAGGGAAAAGTCACGGGAATCCTCAAGTTCGGGGCTTTCGTGGATCTCGGAAGCGGAAAGTCGGGAATGGTACACATTTCCGAGGTAGCAAACACCTATGTCAACGACATCAGGGAGCATGTCACCGAAGGTCAGACCGTAAAGGTCAAGATTATCGGAATATCGGAGGACGGGAAAATCAGTCTTTCGATGAAAAAGGCGTTGCCGCGCGAGGAGCGACCTCAGCGGCCGCAGCATCAGAAGCCGAAGCAGGCCCCGGAGCCTGCGGCGAAGGACAAGGAAACGGATTCGAGGCCGCAGCACCATGCTGCAAAGAAGCCCGTCAGGAAGGAATACGTGACGATTGAGGATTTGGAGTATGCCTACGAGCCGAAGTCGACGGTTACCGACGCCGGCTTTGAGGACATGCTTTCCAAGTTCAAGATGTCGAGCGAGGACAGGATGTCGGGGCTCAAGCTTCAGGACATAAAAAAGCGCGGAAGGAGAAAATAGGCTCCCGGGCGCGCGGTAATATCGGGTACGGCAGCCCCCATGGGAAGTGGGGGCTTGTTTTCTTAAAGGTATCCGCGCGCTGCGACAAGGGGTTCCGCCCCTTGACCCCGCGGCCTTTGAAAAGGCCGGCGAAACTTTTTAGTTTTTCTCTATAATAATGAGGTTTAACATGAAAAAATCACTGGTAATTATCGCCGCGGCGTTCACAATATTGCTTTCCGCCTGCTCAGTCGGCGGAAGCCCGCTCCCCGGCGAGGATTTAATCCTCGCGGCGCGCAAGTGGTATACTTCCCTCGATTCCGCCCGCGTCCGCGTTGTAAACGCCCATACCGGCGAGGCGGAGCAGGAATTTGTCTACAAATACGACGAAAAGGGCGTGATGACCTACTCCTACGTCGGAAAAAGCGACGGGATTTACCTCGCCCAGTACAACAACGGCCGAGAGCAGTTCACCAACGACAACGGCGAAATTTCCGCACTCGATTCCTCAGACCTCCGCTTTACCGCCTACTCCCGCGACGTTCCCTACCCGATGGCCGACGAGGGGCTTATACTCTTTTATAAAAGGGGGATAACCTCGGCGGGCGCGATTTCCTCGGATGACGGCGGCACCGTCGTAAGCTACGTATACGACGTCGCGAAGCTCGGCGAATACGATGGCGAGGGCGAATTGACCGCATTTTCGGTCGACTATCGCTTCGACGCCGGCGGAAATTTTGTCGACATGTCCGAGAAAACCGAGATTACCGTCGGCGGCGAAACCGTTTCCCACCTCTATACTATATATATAGATGACAGAAATTCCGTTGAAAAGGTGGAAAATGTTGTTGATATTTCCTCGCTGAAAGACGAAAACCCATGATTTTGGCGATTATGCACAACTTCCGCCTGAAATTTCCGGAAAATTTCTACACCCGAATTTTCCTTTAAAACTTGACTATTGCCCGCCTGCGGTGGTATATTATACCTTGCGTGACTGCGAAGATATGCGTTGAAGTCAAAGGTTGCCGCCGAAGGCGGGTAATTTTGACGGAGTATGTCCGATTTCAAATTGGGCGACCGCAGAGCTTGATGAATTTTCCGCCGCGTCTTGCGACGTTTCCGAAAGGGGCGTAGCGGCAGGGGAGTTCGCGCCGAAGGGCGTTTTTGAGGGTTTTCGCCGAGGGAATTTTCCCGTGTTTTTTATGGAAGCCCGCGAAACACACGGCGGCGTGTAAGCAAAGCGGACAAACCCGCCCTACAGGCGGGCAGAGCCCCCATTAAACAAAACTTAAGGAGGCAATTTCTATGGCAGTCAATGAAAAAATCAGAATCAAGATCAAGGGCTACGAGCACTCGAATGTCGACGCTGCGGCGGCAAAAATCGTCGAGGCGGCGAAGCGAAGCGGCGCGAAGGTTTCCGGACCCGTCCCGCTCCCGACCGACAAGGAAATCGTCACCGTGCTGCGCTCGGTATTCATCAACAAGGACAGCCGTGAGCAGTTCGAGATGAGGACCCACAAAAGGCTCATCGACGTGCTTCACCCGACCGCCGAAACAACCTCGGCTCTTCAGAATCTTGAGCTTCCTGCCGGCGTAGACATCGTAATGGAAATCAAGTAATTTCCTAAAGAAACCGATAAAATTCAGGTTTCTCAGCGATACGCGCTCACAGGTCAAGTCGGAGAAATCCGACCAATAACCGAATAGGAGGAAAACAAAAATGCAAAAAGGCATCATCGGAAAGAAAATCGGCATGACCCAGATTTTCACCGACGCGGGCAAGGTCATTCCCGTATCGGTAATCGAAGCCGGCCCCTGCGTAGTGGTACAGAAGAAGACCGCTGAAAACGACGGCTACGAGGCCGTCCAGCTCGGCTTCGGCGACGCCACCGCAAAGAGCTTAAAGAAGCCCCTCACCGGCCATTTCAAGAAGGCTGACGTCGCCCTTAAGAAGCATCTTAAGGAATTCAGACTGGCCGACACCTCTTCGCTCAACGTGGGCGACATCGTCAAGGCGGATGTTTTCGCCGAGGGCGACATCGTCGACGTGAGCGGAATTTCAAAGGGTAAAGGCTTCGCCGGCACCATCAAGAGATGGAACAATCACAGATTAAAGGAAACCCACGGCACCGGCCCCGTACACCGCCACGCGGGTTCAATGGGAGCCTGCTCCAGCCCTTCGAGAATCTTTAAGGGCAAGGGAATGCCGGGACACCTCGGCGCGGAGAAGGTAACTATTCTCAATCTCGAGGTCGTCCGTGTGGACGCTGAAAACAACCTCATCGCTGTCAAGGGCGCGATTCCCGGCCCCAAGAACGGAATCGTAACCGTGCGCGACAGCGTAAAGAAGGCTTAGTAAGGAGGAACAAATATGTCTAAGATTTCCGTATACGATATCAAGGGCAACGTTGTTGCCGACACTGAGCTTAACGACTCCGTCTGGGGAATCGAACCCAACGTCCCCGCAATGCACACCATGGTTGTCAACTATCTTGCCAACCAAAGACAGGGTACTCAGTCGACCCTCACAAGGACCGAGGTTTCGGGCGGCGGCAGAAAGCCGTGGCGTCAGAAAGGCACCGGCCGCGCAAGACAGGGCTCGACCCGCGCTCCTCAGTGGACTCACGGCGGCGTAGCTTTGGGTCCGAAGCCCCGCAGCTACCGCTTCACCGTAAACAAGAAGCTCCGCAGACTCGCCATGAAGTCGGCTCTGTCCTCTAAAGTAAAGGACGGCGACCTCATCGTTCTCAACGCCATCGACTTCGAGAGCATTAAGACCAAGAACGTCACCGAGATGCTTAAGGCACTCAACGCCGACGGCAAGGCTCTTATCGTAAAGTCGCTGTTCGTTTCCGACGAGGAAGGAAGAGTTACCGAAAAGGCCGACCTCACTCTCGTAAAGAGCGCGAGGAATATCCCCGGCGTCAGGACGTCTACAGTCAACAATCTCAACGTCTATGATATTCTGAACTGCGATAAGCTCGTCGTCGTTCAGGACGCCGCCGCAAAAATAGAGGAGGTATACCGCTAATGGTTAAGACCGCTCAGGATATTATTCTCAAGCCCGTAATCACCGAGGCATCTATGGAGGACCTCAGAGCCGGGAAATACACCTTCAGAGTTATGAAGACCGCCAACAAAACCGAAATCAAGGACGCGGTCGAGAAGATTTTCGGCGTTAAGGTCGCAAAGGTAAACACCATCCGCATGCGCGGCAAGACCCGCAGGATGGGCAGATACGAGGGTACCACCCCCGCCTGGAAGAAAGCGATAGTCACCCTCGCCGAGGGCTCAAAGACCATCTCCTTCTTCGACGGCATGATCTGATAAACGCCCCGGAGCACGGCCCCGCTGTTTATGACACGCGTCTGAGGGCCGGATGTATGGGAGTAATCCTCCCGCAAAACCTTAGATTAGGAGTGAAACAACATGGCTATAAAAAGCTATAAGCCGACTACGAACGGACGCCGCGGAATGACAGTCACCGACTACAGCGTTCTTTCAAAGGTCGCGCCCGAAAAGAGCCTTCTTGAACCCGTTAAGAAGACCTCGGGCAGAAACAGCTATGGCAGAATCACCGTTCGCCATCACGGCGGCGGTGAGAGAAGAAAATACCGCGTCATAGATTTCAAGAGAAACAAGCTCGACATGGACGCCACCGTCCTTACCCTCGAGTACGACCCCAACCGCTCGGCGCATATCGCCCTCGTCCAGTATGAGGACGGCGAGAAGAGATATATCATCGCCCCGAACGGCCTTAAGGTCGGCGACGTAATCCGCGCGGGCGCGGGAGCCGACATCAAGCCCGGCAACGCCCTGCCGCTCATCAACATTCCCGTCGGCACCTTCATTCACAACATCGAGCTCTACCCCGGCAAGGGCGCGCAGCTTGTGCGTTCGGCCGGCAACATGGCTCAGCTCATGGGCCGCGAGGAAGGAAAGGTTCTTGTCCGCCTTCCCTCCGGCGAAATGAGATATATCCCCTCCAACTGCATGGCTACAATCGGGCAGGTCGGAAATATCGACCACGAGAACGTTCACCTCGGCAAGGCCGGCAGAAAACGCCATATGGGCGTAAGACCCACCGTCAGAGGCTCGGTTATGAACCCCTGCGACCACCCGCACGGCGGCGGCGAAGGCAAATCGCCGGTCGGCCATCCCTCGCCGGTTACTCCGTGGGGCAAGCCCGCTTTGGGATATAAGACAAGAGCGAAGAAGAACCGCTCCGACAAGTATATCGTAAAGCGTCGCAACGCGAAATAATGCGGAAGGAGGCAGATGAACAATGGGTAGAAGCGTTAAGAAGGGACCTTTCGTACAGGAATCGCTTTACAAAAAGGTCATCGCTATGAACGAAACGGGAGAGAAAAAAGCCATCAAGACATGGAGCCGCGCATCCGTTATCTTCCCTGATTTCGTTGGTCATACGTTTGCCGTTCACGACGGGCGCAAGCACGTTCCGGTTTATATCACCGAGGATATGGTCGGTCACCGTCTTGGGGAGTTCGCCCCGACGAGAACCTTCAAGGGCCACGCCGGCTCCAAAACGTCTAACAACGGTAAATAGGCCGAAAGGAGGAAATTTTAAATGGAAGCTAAGGCAATACTCAGAAATGCGCGTATTGCTCCGCGTAAGGTTGAAATTGTTCTCAACCTTATAAGAGGCAAGGATTACGAAACCGCCCTTGCCATTTTAAAGCACACGCCCAAGGCCGCGTGCGAATATCTCGTCAAGCTCCTCAACTCGGCCGCTGCAAACGCGGAAAACAATTTCAGCATGGACAAGACAAATCTCTATGTGTCCGAATGCTTTGTTTGCCCGGGTCCGACCCTCAAGAGGTATCAGGCAAGAGCAAAGGGAAGCGGAGCAAGAATCCTTAAGAGAACGAGCCATGTCACCGTCGTTCTCAAGGAAAAGGAATAAGTCGTCAAAGGAGGTAAACTATGGGACAAAAGGTAAATCCGCACGGTTTGCGTGTCGGAATCATCAAGGATTGGGATTCCCGCTGGTTTGCAGATAAGAGCACTTTCGGCGACACCCTTGTTGAAGATTACAATATCCGTAACTACATCAAGAAGAATCTCTATTCCGCGGGCGTACCCCGCATCGAAATCGAAAGATTTGCAGACAAGGTCAAAATCAACATCCATTGCGCGAAGCCCGGTCATGTAATCGGCCGCGGCGGCGAGGCTATCGACAAGCTTAAGAGCGACATCGAGAAGAAAATCGGCAAGACCGTTTCTTTGAACATCTTCGAGGTCAAATCCCCCGACCTTAACGCTCAGCTCGTCGCCGAGAGAATCGCTCTCGACCTCGAAAACAGAGTCGCCTTCCGCAGAGCCATGAAGGGCGCAATCGGAAGAGCGATGAAGCTCGGCGCAAAGGGAATTAAGACCAAGGCTTCCGGCCGTTTGGGCGGCGCGGAAATCGCGAGAAGCGAGAGCTACCACGAGGGAACCATTCCTCTTCAGACCATTCGCGCCGACATCGACTACGGCACCGCCGAGGCCGCGACCACCTACGGCCGCATCGGCGTAAAAGTCTGGATTTATAAGGGCGAGGTTCTTAAGGGAGAGGCTCAGGCGCAGGAGGAAAGACCCGACCGCCGCAGCCGCCGCCCGAGAAACGACGGCGACAGACGCGACGGCGACAGACCCCGCCGCCCGCGCAGCGACAACCGCCCTCCCCGCGGGGACAGACAGGACAGACCCCAGAGGACGGAGAACAGAGAAGGAGGTAATAAATAATGTTGCTTCCAAAGAGAGTTAAGCACCGCAAACAGCAGCGCGGAAGAATGACCGGTAAGGCGACGAGGGGCAACTTCGTAGCCTACGGCGAGTACGGACTTCAGGCCCTCGAGCCCGCCTGGATTACCTCGGCTCAGATTGAGGCCGCCCGTATCGCCATGACCCGTTACATCAAGCGCGGCGGACAGGTGTGGATTAAAATCTTCCCCGACAAGCCGGTAACTACCAAGGCACTCGGCACGCGTATGGGTTCCGGTAAAGGTACCCCCGAGTTCTGGGTCGCGGTCGTAAAGCCGGGCAAGGTTATGTTTGAAATCGCGGGCGTCAGTGAGGAAGTCGCGAAAGAGGCTATGCGTCTTGCCGCTCACAAGCTGCCCATCAAGTGCAAATTCGTAAAGAAAGAAGCCTCAGAAACGGGTGGTGAGCAATAATGAAAACAAGTGAAATCAAGGAAATGACTCTTGTCGAGATGCAGAACAAGCTCGCCGACCTCAGAGCTGAGCTTTTTAACCTTCGTTTTCAGCATACTGTCAACCAACTCGACAACCCGATGCGCATTAAGGCCGTGAAGAAGGACATCGCCAGAATCATGACCTTCATGAGCAGCCGCGAATCCGAGTGATTGGGAGGAGGATTTAAATGAGCGAGAGAAAACTCAGAAAGACAAGAGTGGGCAAGGTTGTTTCCGACAAGATGGATAAAACCATCGTCGTCGCAATCGAGGACAACGTAATGCACCCGCTTTATAAGAAAATCATCAAGAGAACCGTTAAGTTCAAGGCTCATGACGAGGCCAACACCGCCCATACCGGCGACAAGGTCGAAATCATGGAAACCCGCCCCCTCTCCAAGGATAAGAGATGGCGACTCGTAAGAGTCATCGAGCAGGCCAAGTAAGCCCGAACACGACTAAACGATAAGAATTTGAAAGGAGGAACTTGCTGTGATACAGATGCAGACCAGACTCAAGGTTGCAGACAACACCGGAGCCAAAGAGCTCATGTGCATCAGAGTTTTGGGCGGCACTCGCCGCAAGTATGCCAATATCGGCGATGTCGTGGTGGCTTCCGTAAAGAAGGCGGCACCCGGCGGCATGGTCAAAAAAGGCGATGTAGTTAAAGCAGTAATCGTTCGTTCAACAAAAGGACTGCGCCGCGACGACGGAACCTATATCCGTTTCGACGAGAACGCAGCGGTAATAATCAAGGAAGACAAGACCCCGAGAGGAACACGTATCTTCGGACTTGTAGCCAGAGAGCTCAGGGACCATGACTTTGTAAAAATCATGTCTTTGGCTCCCGAGGTACTTTAAGGAGGAGCCGCAATGAATAAAATTCATGTAAAAACCGGTGATTCCGTAGTAATTCTCAGCGGTAAGGACAAGGGCAAAAGAGGCAAGGTTTTAGCCGTTTCCCCTAAAGAGGGAAAGCTCATAGTTGAGGGCTGCAACATGGCCACCAAGTCCGTAAAGCCCCGCAGACAGGGCGAAACCGGCGGAATCGTAAAGGCCGAGGCCGCCATGTACTCCTCGAAGGTCGCGCTTTATTGCTCAAAGTGCGGACGCGGCGTAAGATACGGCGTAAAAACCGACGACGAGGGCCAGAAGGTCAGAGTCTGCAAGCGGTGCGGCGCCGAAATCAAGTAAGGAGGAGCTTAAATAATGGCAAGATTAAAAGATTTATATGTCAGTGAAATAGCCCCCGCTCTTATGAAGAAGTTCGGCTACAAAAACGTAATGCAGATTCCGAAGCTCGACAAGGTCGTTATCAACGTCGGCTGCGGCGAGGCCAAGGAAAACTCTAAGGTCGTCGACGCCGTAGTTACCGACCTCTCGGCGATAACCGGCCAGAAGCCGATTGTCTGCAAGGCTAAAAAATCCGTCGCGAACTTTAAGCTCCGCGAGGGAATGCCTATAGGCGTTAAGGTAACGCTTCGCTCCGACAAGATGTATGAATTCGTCGACAGGCTCTTCAACGTCGCCTTCCCGCGCGTAAGAGATTTTAAGGGAATCAATCCCAACTCGTTCGACGGCAGGGGAAATTATTCCACCGGCATCAAGGAACAGCTTATCTTCCCCGAAATTGAGTTCGACAAGATAGACAAGGTCCGCGGAATGGACATCAACTTCATCACCACCGCAAAGACCGACGAAGAGGCAAAAGAGCTGCTTTCAATGCTCGGAGCTCCGTTCGCAAAGTAATGAGAATGAGGAGGAAATAATTATGGCTAAGAAGTCAATGATTTTAAAGCAGCAGGCAAAGCCTAAATTCTCGTCCCGTGCTTATAACAGGTGCAAGATCTGCGGACGCCC
>CANPZQ010000026.1 GCA_947588775.1 uncultured Clostridia bacterium | reverse complement strand
TGACCGACCGCTCGTCCTCAAAGAGTTTTGTTCCGCTGTCGTAGGCGAGGGTTCCCCCGCAGAAAACAGCCCACCGGGCTGATTTTCTGGCTCCCCCTCCTGCGCTTGCTTACGCATAAGAGATTTCGCGGCCTGCGGGCCGCGACAAGGGACGCTGTCCCTTGACCCTGCGGCCTTTGAAAAGGCCGGCGAAACTTTTAAGTTTTTTAACTTTACCGCTGATTGGAGATTTATATGTCTGCTTATGTCTGGATTGTTATCGTGACGTTTATTTCCGGCGTCGTCGGGACGGGGCTCGGCGGCCTCATCGGAAGCGTCGCTAAACGCGATTCCTCAAAGGTCGTCAGCCTATTTCTGAGCTTCGCCGGCGGCGTGATGCTCTCCGTCGTCTGCTTTGACCTCATCGCCGACGCGATTAACCCCTCCGGCGAAACAAGCCTCAGCTACCTATTTTTAACCATCGCCGGGCTCATCATCGGTTATCTCGTCGTCTACGGCCTCAACAAAGTCATTGACACAAACACTAACCGCGAGGTCAAGCACATCGACCAAACTCACCCCGAAACCGCCGACGACCTCAACGAACTCATTCACAGCGACCACTACTCGCATCACCGCGAAACCGGTAATTTCCGCGAAATGTTCGTCGCGGGGGTGATTATGGCGTGCGCAATCGCCCTCCACAACCTCCCCGAGGGTATGGTTATCGGCGTTTCCTACACAGGCGCGGAAACCGTCATGGACCGCGCGGGCCTCGTGATGGCGATTATCATCGGGCTTCATAATATTCCCGAAGGCATGGCCGTTTCGGTTCCGCTGATTTCGGGAGGAATGCCCCGCCTGCGCGCAGTTCTGGTAACCGCCCTCAGCGGCGCGCCCACCATAATCGGCGCAATCATCGGCTATGCCCTCGGCGAGCTCGGCCCCGCCGCCCTCTGCCTCGCGCTCTCCTTCGCCGCCGGCGCGATGATTTACGTCGTTTTCGGCGAACTGATTCCCGAAGCAATCCTGATGTGGCGTTCCAAAAAGCCCGCCTTCGCGATTCTGATAGGAATGATAGTAGGCCTGTTGGTTATATATATTTAACAACCCGCCGGGAGCCCAAGACCCCCGGTATTTTTTCGTAATCTCCCCTCCCCCAAAACTAAAAGTTTCGCCGGCCTTTTCAAAGGCCGCAGGGTCAAGGGGCGGAGCCCCTTGTCGCGCTCCGCAGAGCGCGAAATCTCTCATGCGCCAGCAAGCGCAGGAAGGGGAATCAAAAAAACAGTCCGGTGGACTGTTTTTTCCGGGGGAACCCTCGCCTACGACAGCGGAACAAAACTCTTTGAGGACGAGCGGTCGGTCATTTATGACCGCGAAGTCCGAAAAGCAAGTTTTGTCGCTGGCGTTGGTTCCCCCAACAAAAAAGGCACTAACACCCAAATGTGCCTCTCACACAATTCAATGATAGAACCATAAAGCCAGCCTCATGCAGCCCCAACAAAAAGGCCCCTAATACCTCGCCCTCACACTCCGCCCAAGCAAGGCGCGGGGACGGAGCGACCCGCATAGTCAAAACCCTGCGGGCGGGCGGGTGGGGCGCAGGAACCAGCTCCGTCCCCGCGCCGGCGGCACCGCGCACCCATACTTCCGCACAAAACCCCAACAAAAAAGCCCGCCCCATGGCAGGCTTTTATTGATTTATCGGGACAACGTCGAAATCCGCAGATGTCACCAGACGATCTTCGCCTTCATATATATCGAACTGAACGGTGATGAAGTGCTTTCCGCCTTTTTCCTTCATGGTAAACGACAAATTCTTCAAGCTTAGATTGCCGCCCTCGCCGTAGGCCATGTCGCTCATGATTTTCTGATAAAACGGCTCGGTTTTGGGCGGGTCTGAATCGTCCTCAACCTTTCTCAAGTCGAAACGTTTATATAGCCTGCCAAAATGTTTGCCGTCGCGTTCAGTTTCAATGATTAACATGACCGCATTATCTTTCGGAACCTGCCCGACAACCGGCGTACCGGCGTTGTTGTACTTCAGCCGCGGACCTGCGGTCCCATCCTCGACTGCGCTCTCAACTTCATTGCCGTCAGCGTCTTTATCACAGCGCACTATCTGAAACCCTTTTCCGAGGCGGATTTCCTGCGTAATAACCTCCGTCACGCTCGCCTTTAAAATGTCGGCGTCGGCGGCAAGAATGTGGCTTCGGCGCGCGGAAAACGCCGTCGAAATCCCCACAAGCGCGGCCATCGAAAACAGGCTTAGAATAACCGTCGTCACCATCAGCTCGGTCAGCGTGAGCCCGGCGCGGCTTTTAAGTTTCTTAATCATCTTAGCCTCCCGAAGCTTCTTTTTTGTAAGATTGCAGGCTGCCTTTTTCGCCGTAAATGTTCACGCTGATACTCGCGGGTCCGGTACCACCACCGGTTACGGTAACTGTCCCCGTATCGGGCACTCCCTCATAAAGTTCGGCAACTTGAAGCTGTTCGTTAATATCCTTGTCCCCCTCGCGAGAGGCCATGTCGAGGCGGTAGGCTGTCGCCAGCATACCCGTAAGCATTGCCATCGCAAGTGCCAGAAGCGCGACCGAAACCAGCAGCTCGACATATGTTTCGCCGCGGCGCGAAAACAGTTTCTTAATCAACATAATTACTCCCCGCTCTTCTTGTCCATCTCACCCGCCGTGATTGCATCATGAGAAAATTCAACCTTATAATGTTTTTCTGTGCTTGAGTAGCCACCGGTTGTATCTTCCGTAACCTTAATCCGCTCAAGCACCTCAAGCGAATAGTCGCCGCAGGACATCGTAAAAATTGCCATCGGAACGTCGCCGAAATTAAAATGCATAGTCACCTTAACGGGCTTGAACGCTTCGCTGCCTTCGACCGTCATCTCCAAATCCTTGTCGGCGGGTGCGGTAACATCATCAAATTTGGCGGTTTTCCAGTCGCTTTTTTCTTTAAGCTGTTTATATACCACGCTGCGAACGGATACCTTCAGCTCCTCCCAAATTGCAGAACAAAATTGGGTGCTCGGCGGGTTTTCAACTGATTCGTAACTAAATGATTCACCCGGCTTATTTCCATCGCCCGCAAAGGTGAACTTCGCCGTAACCTTGCCGCTTGCCTCGTCGAACGAGTCGGTAATAAGGCGGGCGGCGGAGGCGACTGCGAGGTATTGCTGCTGATATTCGGCGCGTTTGGAGAAACGCCCGGCGTTGGCGGCGGCAGCGGTAAGCGCGGCCGCGCCTGCAAACGAGCAAACCAGCAGCAAAAACATCGCCAGCACAAGCGAAACCCCGCTCCTGCCCGTGAGTTTTTGTTTAATTTCATGAAGCATTCCGCGAGGCTCCTTTCGGGTTAATTAGTTAGCTGCTAAAAATCAGATGGATTGACAGTTTGTACCGTTTCACCATTATACCTAATTTCTATAGAATAATGATACATGTTAGTAATTTCTTCAAATGTATAAAGCTTATAACCCTCAAATAATTCCGCATTTTGGATTTTTTCAGGGCTTCTTGTAAGCTCTTCTAAGGTTAGCTTAACCGGATTACTTGGGTCAACAACATTGTAACATTCGATTGCATTATAGGCGACATCATCAGCAATTAAAACACCGGTTTTTATTCGTTTATGCGGCCTATCACCAACAATGGTTCCGTCAATCATCTTGGCATACACCCATTGATGTTCCATAATTACATCGCTCCAGTCGCAAACAAGTATAAATGCGCCCACGCCTCCATACTTCGCACCGCTGTCAATATTGCCGGGAATCAATTCCTCCTTTGTGGCATTGCAGCCCTCGAACGTACATGCATAAATCATATACTTGCCGTCATCGGATTTTTTGCCTTCGTCCCATGTATGCGGCAGTTGACTATTCATTTTGCACACTGTGCATTGCACTGCGTGTTTTTCTGTAGTATTGCCGTTCGAGGCTATTACCCAACTATGCGGCTCTTCGGCAACCCTATATCCCTTACCAAGCGGGCAATTTTCATCTTTGCAAACTTTCCAGTGGTTATTTTCGTCGGTTTCCCAAGTATCGCCCACCTCGTGCTTGTGCTCCGGAATTTCCTCGGTTTTCTCGCGCCCGCAAATTTCACATACGCAAACTTTCAAGCCCGTCTTGTGCTCTTCCGGCTCAACCGTAACGACCCATTCTCCGAACTCATGGTTAGCGATGTCAAATTTTGTACCCTTACCATCGGGGCAGTTTTCGTCGTCGCACTCATACCAGTGAGATGTTTCGTCGCTGTGCCATGCATTCTCCGGCGCGGAGTGCGTATGCCCAATCGTTTCCGACTTAAGCTCCTTTTTGAAGTCCGCCGAAACCGTTTGCGCAACCTTAGCGGTGCATTGATAACTTAACTCGATTCCCTTAACATTTTCAAGCAGCTTGTTGGGAATCAGATATGCATTGCAAGGCTGATTACTATATTTCTTTGTGGTGTTCCACTGGTCTTTTCTCGCGAGCGACGCTTCGTTGGAATCGGAGTAGGAATTATCAATCTTAATCGTTTCTACCCTGTCGCTGTCATATTTCAGCGTAACCGTAAGCTTGTCGAGGTCGAAGCCGTTCTGAACCATAACGCCGAAGCCGACAAATTCTTTATCGGTCTGAATATATTGTTCTAAATCGTCAAATACCTCAACTTTATTTTCGCCTTCAACAACTTTCGCGGCTGCGACCGGCATCTTGTAGCGTTCCTCTTTCTCACTGCTCCAAACCTTATACTCCGCAAACACGCCGAGGACCGGCCGCTTGATGGGCTTCGTGAAGGTCGTCTTAAGCTCGGGGCCGTCGAACCTTGTCGGCTTGGCGGTCAGCGTTACCGTCGCGCCCTCGGGAATCGCGTTGAAAATTTCGGGCTTTAGCTCGTAGTAGTCGAACTTCTTGCCATAGGCCGTATAGCTGTATCCGGTCTGCGCCGGCGCAAAGTCGCTCGCGGAAAGGGTCTTGCCGTCGTAAATCGCGAGGCTCGTGTCGGAAATCGGCTTGTTCTCTTCGTCGACAATGTTCACCGTCACCGTAAGCTCGTCAAGCGTCCTCGGCGCGGCGACGGAATGCTCCACCATCACGCCCGCGGAGATGGTTTCGGTCTTTTCGGTGGTAACCGTTTCGGTTTTCGCGGAAGGCTCGTAGGAGCTGATATATTCCCCGCTGAAAACTTTATTATAGCCGTCTTTTTTCTCGGAATACACGCCGAAGTAAGGCGCGCGCTTAAAGTCGGGTATTTTCACTTCGAGAAGTGTAACGGTGAGGGTTTCGGACATTTTATAAGTTATAGTAACTTTATCATGCGGCTCCGTCGCGTCGATAATATAAGCCGAGAAATCGTAATACTGTTTAGCGTTTTCCTCCAAGGCCGGGTTGACCGATTCGACGGTATAAACCTGCCCGGGGAGGTTGATTCTATTGCCGTCGACAGTGATTATCAGGTCGGGATCATCGATTCTGCCGAGGTCTGTGATGATTCCGTACCGACCGAGCTTGTCGCAGTCGCCGCTCGAAACGTCGCCGGAGAGGTCGAGTGTGCGGTTCGCCTCGGACGTTGTAAACGCCTTCGCGACAATCTCCGAGCCGGTATTCGAGGATTTTTCATAGAGGCTGTAAATACCGACGGTGGGGGCTTTTTTGGTGTAGGTTGCGTAAGGAATGGTTGAAACCGGCGGAACGGTATATACATCGTTGAGGGAAGTTCCCACATCGGAAACTACTCCGGCCGGTTGTTCTTTTCTTTCCGCTTCTAACAGCCAAGTGTCCCTGTCAATGCCTTTAAAACTATTGCCTATAATCTGTGAATCATAATCCGCCCAACCCTGCGAAAACTTACAATTCGTAATAGTAACTGTAAGATTTTGGTCTTTGTCAACGCCTGTGCCGGTTTTCAAATTTATTTCCTTTACGCTATTATTTTGGCTGTCACCGAAAAGCCACTTAATCCAGTCGATAAATCTTTCCCACCAAGTACGAGTATCCGTGTAATTGCCATCATTATAGAATAGAGATTTATCCGAGGTAATTGTAAGCTCATCAGGGGCAATGGGGTGAATAAGCGCGTTTTTGAAAACATTAACGGTTCTTACTTCTTCCTCTTCTGTTTTACTCCAACCAACATTCTTCTGAAATTTCTTAGTCGTCGATGTTCCTCTGACTAAGCACGATTCCGAAACACACTTATCAACATTCAAAACGGTTTGGCCAATATAATCTACATTGTTTCCAACAACGCCACCTGCAAACACAAAAGAGCCGTCCTCTTTAGAATTCTCTTCGTTACTTTCAGTGAAGCTAGAGCAAAGGTTTGTATAGCAATCTGTAATATTTCCGCTTGCCGAACCTGCTATTCCACCGATAGCATAAAGGCGTCCCTTTTCAGCCAAAGCTTCTTCAGAGAACCTGATTCCTCCATTAAACGAACAGCTGTTAATTTTCGCGCTGCTGTACCCTACAATTCCTCCGGCAGCGACATCTTGATTATTTCCTCCTATGCCCATGAAATAATTTTCAGCCGTACACCCTGAAATTTCGCCGCCTATTGCTATGCCTGTAATGGTTCCTACACCCGCTGTAACAGCCTTATTACTTACATAAATATAAACATTTTCATCAGTTGCTACCTTAACGTCCAAATTTGTCAACGTTGCTCCGCGAGTTACCCCAAACAAACCAATTCCGACTTGCTCCGTAAAATCAATGTTTTTGATTGTTATCTTACATTTGTTTTCAGTGCCCGGAATCTTCCCGTCAACCTTCCCGGTGAAATACCCAGAAAGGCTTCCGATAGGCTTGAATCCGGCTTCAGCGGTACCGAGCGTGACGTTCTTGTCGACCGCGAAAACGCCCGAGAGCGCGTTTCTGATGTTGTCAAACTGCTTCGCGCTGCGCACATGGTAGGGCGTGCCGTCCTTGCCGAGATTTTCGCTTTCGGCGACGTATTCCAGCCCGTAATAGTCGGGGCTGTAGCAGAATTTCACCGTGCTTTCGCCGCATGTGAACGGCAGCACGCGCGCGCCGTGGACGGTGTTTGTGCCGCTCGTTTTTTTGCAAACGACATTGACCGCCGTACCGACGCTTTGCGTAAGCGGTTTAATAATCTCGCTGATGATTTCGGCGTCGCAGTTCTCCCCCACGCCGTCCATCAGGCTGCCGCCAACGCCCGCCGCGTCGGTATAGAAGTACCCGTAGCCGAAGTCGGTGACGACGGTTTCGGCGTCGCTGTCAAGGGTGTTGAGGGCATAATAGTCCGAAAGCTCGGGATGCTCTTTGACAATTTCTTCGTTTGTTTTTCCGGCTTCGCCGTTGTAATAGATGGCATGGTAATTGACCTTGCCGTCGTCCAATTTTTCCCAATAGAACATACCGACAATCGGCGCGCCGCACGGCCAGTCGCCGAGGTGCTCGGTCTGATTACCGTCATATCCTTTGTAAGGATAATTTTTATAACTATCCTTAATAAATTCGTCATAGGAAGTATTCTGAATTGTCGAACCGGGAGATTTGGCATTTGACGCAAGAACCCCGGCCGCCGCGCGATGGCCGTGAATCATTCTGTCGAGAAGGTCATCGCCCGTTGCCGACGTATCGTCAATTTTTTTAATCGCAATTTTGCCGTCGCTAATCACATAGCCGAGCGCGTAGGAATTGTTGCTTGTGGAATATGGCCCATCGCCCGCGAATGTATCGGCATTTTCGGGGCTTTCGCTTGCAACGGAGCATGTGGTATAAGTGCTGACTAAGCCATGGCCTACCGGATTATTTTTTTCGTCTACTGCGCCGTTATATACAACATACCCCGCGACACCGCCGGCGGCTTTTTCGCCGTAGATGTTTTGGAGGACATAATCCTCCCCGCCGATTTCTCTCCGGCCTATAAAGGTGCCGTTGTGGGTGTGTCCGGCGACGTAGGAATTATTGACTGAGGAGTTGAGCTTGCCGACAAGGCCGCCGGCGTAACCTTTGCTTTCAACGTGCACCGAGGCACTCGCGCCCATTACGGGAGCCTCCGCAGAGCCGAGAAGTCCCCCCGCATAGCCGTCGGGGTCGTTGCACTTGACGAAGAAGCGCGCATATGGGTCTTTTTCCGGGCCGTCCTCCCATAATATATTTTCCGGGGTTGTTTTTCTTTCTTCGTAGGAATGATAGTTATCGAAATAATCGTAGACCTCTTCGACATATACCTTATTGCCGGACGGAGTTTGGTCATGATTCCATTGTCCGCCTATACCGCCGACATAGAGTTCCTTATCGCTCTCCCCGTCATCTACCACTTCGACTATCGGGTTGATAACCGTGATATTTCCGAACTTACTGCCTGAATCTACCAATCCGAAAACGACGCCTGTGTACTGCCCCTTGCTTTTAACAACCGGGCAATAGAACGTCAGGTCATATATTTCCCTGTTTTTAATAGATGTAATGAATCCGATATATTTATAGTTATCATCTAAAAAAGTATCGATAGTGTAATCTTTTCCGTCATTAGATGTTGTCGAATCAATGCGGATATATCTAATCTGTATGTCCTCGGCAGTATTCGGGTCTTTGCGAATAGTTACGCCCTTTGACGATTGCACAAATTGGTTATAAATCGGCAAAAAGTCATAAAGGTTCTGCGCCCTCTCGGTTCCCTTGTTCGTTTCAGCGGAGTTCCAATAATCGTAACAATCCTCCTTGCCGGTGTGGTCAATACTGAAGTCTATAGTTTCCATAATATAGGCTTCGTCCACAAGCTGGTCTAAGGTGTATAATGCGAGATTCTGCAAATGTCTGCCGGAGGTAATCTCGACTATATTCTTTCCCTCTTCATTCTTGTAAAATTTGCTAAAGTAACTGTTTACGTCGGTGCTTAGCACGGGTTCACCGGAAACGGTGTAATTTGCAGGGTCGTAAAATCCGTATTCAATGTCAATATCTGTTCCGGGTTCAATAATATAGTGAACCGTGTCGGGATAGTCTGTCTTTTGGAAGTCGTCGTTTACCTTGCCCTTATAATTATTTCTATCCCAAGAATACTTGGTTTCAAATGTAATGTCTGAGTCGTAGTGCACAAACCACCCGTCGCCACTGACTTCATATAATTCTTCAAGACGCGGGTTGGTGCCGTTGTTCCATGCCGGATCGTTCTCATTTTTCTTCTTAAAGCAATTTTCAAACACCCAGCCCCTGAAATCACGTTCCATGACATAATCGGTAAGATTATAACCTTCGGAAGTTTTCTTGGACGCGGGCAAAGTCCACCCGTAGCCGTCGCTTGCTTCACCGGTAGTGTCTGCGCTTTTGCCCGGCGCAATCGAATCAAGGCAAATGATACAAGACGTGTATGGGTCGAGGTAGCATTTACTTTCTTTGGGAATTATCGCTATCGTATGCTTATATTCATCCTTTTTTTGGAAAGTTTTATCTTTATACGCCCGATAATCATACCCCGTAATCGTCAAATAGAAATACTGCCGCTCTCCGGTGTCGTTTACAACTTCCTGCGCCAGCTTCTCTTTCGAGGACGAGCCGCCTGCCGCGATTTCGGGCGTTTTATCCTCGGGAAAATATGGCTCAACCTCGCCGCCGCCGTAGTAGCCGATGTTTCCGCCGGCATTGAGGCGTTTCTCAAAGTCGCGCTCTGCATCCTTCGGGGAAAAATTATCAAGGTCAAGCGCACCTTCCTCCTCGGCGTAGAAAACGCCGTAGACAAAGCCGGTGCGCGCGTCGTATTCAATGACAAAATCGTTAATCGCAAGCTGCCCGTCGATGCTTCCCGAGCTTAGATTAAGTATGCTGCTGCCGTCGCCTAAGCTGCGAATGTTGTCAGAAGTTATGTATCTTAATAAAATTTTGTCGTGGCCGTCGGTGTCGGTAAATTCGATAACGCGGCCGTCTTCGTCGCGGGGCATGTATTCTTCGGGGACGTCGGTATCCTTGATTTCTTTCGACCCCTCAAACTCAAAACTATCCGCCCCCGCGGACTTCAGGGTAACAAGGCGGTTCTGCGCAGCCATGAAAATTGAGCGCGCCGAATCGTCAAGCTCCATGAGCTTGATGCGCTTCGTATATGCGGAAAAACCGGGTACGGCGAACGCCATCAGAATCATCAGAATCGCGATGACAAGAAGCATCTCGACGAGCGTAAAGCCCTTTTTCCCCCTAATTTTTCGGAACATTTTCATAGCGGTTACCCTTTCTGAAATGTTATTTTACAAGCTCATAAAATACTATGTTTCCCGAAACCCTGAGCTCGTTATGCGCAACGTCGCCCTCGGTCGGGGAAATCGTCACGTTCTGCATAAGGCACCTGAACCCCGAGCCCGTCAGCAGCGTGAGAATGTTTTTTGCCTCCTGATAGCTTCCCGCGGTGAAATTGAAGCTTATCGTCCGCGAGGCGATGTTTCCGTCAATCGACGCGCTCGAAAACGAGAGGTTCGGCGCGGTTCCCGCGAAAACGGTGTTGAAATAGAGCGTGAGCGTTTCGACGTTGTCGAATTCCGGCATAAACGTCAGCTTATCCTCCGGCATCGCGAGGATTTCCTCGAGCTCGTCTTTCATTTTCTTATAATTTTCCAGAACCGCCATCGAGATGGTCGTTTCGTCCTCGACCTCGGTCTTTTCGATGGCGATTTCCTCGAGCCTCGTCTTTACGGGATAGTGGATAACGATGAAGTAAAACCCGATTACAAGCGCGATTGCGAGAACGAAGATAACTATCTTTTCCCGCTTTGTAAAGCTGTGCATTAGCATTTTATTCACCGCCTCCGTTCTCGGTCAAAGCGTCCGGGGCTTCTTCGGCTCCGTCGTCGGGGTTTTCGGCGGCATTTGCGGCCGCCTCGGCCTCCGCCATCTGCTGAGCGTAAACCGTCGCGTCGGCGAGGGTGATGGTTAAAACGGCCGTCGAGCTTCCGCTCCCGCCCGAGCTTTCGCTGTTGTCGGTATAGGAGGACATATACACGCCGTCAACCATCGGGTCGTTTCTTAGCGAAGTCAGAATATCCGACATCTGTTCAAGGGTCGGCCCCTGAACCGTCATCGATATGGTTTGCCCGCTGATATTGAGGCTCTGGACGGTGCATACCGGGAAGAGCTGTCTTTCCAGAAGTGCCAGAACGTCGAGCCGGTCGAAGAGCGTGCGGTCGTAGTTGTCGTAGGTATAGCGGTTGTATTCGGCTTCTACCTCGTCGTAGTCGGCGTAGGCGGACTGTATCATCTCGAGGTTCCGCCTCATCTCGGCAAGCTCGGCCTCCGCCTGTCTTACCTTTTCAAGGCGGCGGATAACCGCAAATTCGGTGAATATTCCGACGCCGAGGAAAATAAGCAGAAGTATCGGTATAAGCCTTGTCGGGTGGGCGAGGGTTTTAACCTTTACAACGAGGTTAAGCGTTTTTTTGGAGGGCAGTTTTGTTTTTTTCATGTTCCCGACCCCCTTACTGCAACGCCGCGCCGGACGCGCCAAGGCCGATGTCGCCGTCGTCGGCGTCGATATTCAAAAGCTCCGTCGCGTCGAGAATCGGTATCGATAGCGTGTTCTCAAGGGTGTCCCGAAGGGGGCGGATTCTCGCGCCGCCGCCGGTTATATGAATGTGCTCAAGCTCTACGTCGGGGTTGTTGTAGCGGAAAAAGTGTACGACGCGCTGTACTTCTACAGCCATGTTCTGGTAGATGTCCATACACTCGGGGAGCGACTGGCAGTCGTCGTGGTTCGCTTCGCGGTAGGAGGACGCTATAAACGGGTCGACATGCAACGCCTCCGCTATAGCGTTATCAAGCGCGGAACAGCCGTATTCAAGCATATGCGAGGACTCGAAGCGGCCGCCGATATACATATAAAGCCGAATCGCCGTATGGCCGACGTCGATTAAACAGTGGCAGTGCTGGGGGTCGTCGTTTTTCGACATAAGGTTTATATACGCCATCTCTATAGGTATCGCGGTCTTAAGCTTTATTCCCGCGCGGCGAAACATTCCTCTATAGTCCGCAATCGTCGATTTAAGGGCCGCCGCCGCCATTAAATCAAGCCCTACCGGCTCTTCGTTGGCGTCGTGGATTACCCTCAAAACCGCGTAGTCGTAAAAATATGCGTCCTTCTCGCTCGTAATAAAATCGCGGAATTCGTATGGCAGATTAACCGTAAGCTGCTCGTGGGACATCGCCGGAACGCTCAGGCGGCGGCAAAAACACAGGCTCGACGGCAAAATTACCGCGGCGTCGTCGAAACGGATTTTGTTTTTCTTACAGGTTTCCTTGATAAAGTCGCCCATGGCCTCGTAACTTACAATCCGTCCCTCGCGGACCGAGCCTTCGGGCAGGGGCGCGGAAAATATCCTCTTAACGCCCTGCTTTTTGACTACGGCAATGTGCAAAAAACGGGAACCTATGTCAAATCCGGCAGTTTTAGACATTTTTTCCTCCTTAACGGGGCGTGAACAGCCCCATGTACCATTCGATAAACGGGTCGGCCGCTAAAACCGTTATAAACGCGCCGAGCGTTATCGACGGGATAAACGGAACTACCGAGCCGAGGCTCTTTTTAGTTACAAAAGTTAATAGAAGCCCCGCTATGCAGCTAATAATCAGCAAAAATAACATCTTCCCCGGGCCGAAGTATAGCCCCAAAACCGCGAAAAGCTTTATATCCGCGCCGCCGAGGGTTTCTTTTTTATAGATTTTGTCGGCGATGAGCGATAGAATAAGCATTCCCGCGCCGAATATTATAAACGCCGCCGCGCCCCAAATCAACCTCTTTAACGGCTCGTCATGGGTGAATAAAAAGAGGGCGAAATTCGCGATAAGGGCGATATGGAGGCTATTCGGGACCTCGAAGCTCTCAATATCGGAAAGCGACTCGGCGCAAAGCAGCGTCATCATCAGTATATATTCGAGCGTAAGCCGCGAAAAGCCGAAAACGGCGAACAAAACGCCCCAGCACGCGCCGAAGCAAAGCTCGGCTAAAAGGTAGCGCGGGCTTATTTTTTCGCGGCAGTAGCGGCATTTTCCGCGTAAAAAAATATAGCTGAAAACCGGAAAAAGGTCTAAAATTCCGAGGGGGTGGCCGCAGTCCGGACAGCGCGAGCGGCCGAAAAGCGAGCCGGATTTATTCGTAAGGCGGATAACGGCGCAGTTTACAAAGCTCCCCGCGCACGCCCCCGCGAAAAAGGCGAGAAATATAAGATAGGCCGCAAAAAGCGGGTTAAAGTATTTAAGGGACATAAGTCGGCTCTCCTCGGGCGGATTTACGGAAATTTACGGGAAAGCAGGGGCAAAAGCCCGCGCAATATAAAGGGCTCTTGCCCCCGCTTTCGCGGGTATTCCCCGCGCCGCAACCCACCGAAGCGCGGGGTAAAATTTTTTGGGTTTAATTAAACGTGCACGTTTTTAGAGGGTTGAGAAGATTATCAGGCAGGAGCTACCGTTTCGTAAGTATTAGTATTGGTACGGAAACTCATTCCAACTTTTTTACTGCTATCAACAACGATCATTATAATTCGATTTGCTTTATGATATTCTACTTTTCCTCCTCCACAGCCCATGGAAGTCGCGCAATCCTCTTTAGAGGCGTTTGCCTGTAAGACATAGGCGTCCGCCTGCGCTGCAGTAAAAGTGCTAAATTCCTTGAGTTTACCGGATTTAGTAAAATAATAAGATTTACTAGTCGCAAGAGAAATATCTCCTCCTTCTGTTTCAACCGTACCCAACATTCTTGCGGTCATCATCATCGAATATGCAGAACGAATGTTGGCATGGTCGGTCTGGAGCTTAGCACTATTGAGCGAAGCACTAAATGCGGGGATAGCAATAGCGATGAGGATAGCAATGATAGCAATAACTATCAGAAGTTCCGCAAGGGTAAAACCTTTTTTGGCGTTTTTCATTTATGTTATCCTCCTATTATGACCAATAGAATGAGTACGTATACGGTGCTGAAGAGCCAGCTACAGTAACACCAAACTCTTTGTTTTTACTGTGGTATTTGTTCGTTGGAACAAGTGAGCAAGCTGCTGATTCAGTACATTTTTCTGTTGAGCCCGCAGCCTGTGTTTTGTAGGGATTTTTATTAGCTTTCGACAAAGTGCCATCTTTTTGGAAAACAAAGTTGCCTGCTTCTACAGTTTCAGAAGTTTCCAATTCACCAAGCAATTCTGCTGTCTTGAACATTGCATAAGCAGAGCGAATGTTTGCATGGTCGGTCTGAAGTCTTGCGGATTCAAGGCTTGCAGAGAACGCCGGAATCGCTATAGCAATCAAAATCGCGATGATAGCGATAACGATTAAAAGCTCGGCGAGCGTAAAGCCCTTTTTGTTAAGCTTTTTCATTTGTAAATCTTCCTTTCAAATTAAATTTTAATTTATCAGAACGCTCGCGGGTTGCGGCGAGCAAATTCTAACCTTTAGTTAAACCACAGGTCCCAGTCGAAAGCCGAGGTCTTGGGATCCCTTAAAATATCGAGCCAACTGTTGTAAACAATCTGTCCGTTTTCCCCTACAATTACGTAAAGCTCGCGTTTGCCTACCCTTTTTGAGCGGCCGACCGCCGGCCCACCAAAATCGGCCGCGCCGCCGTCGTAAAAGCCATCGCGGTGGGGCAGGGCAATTTTTTCCGGCTCTGACTCTAAATATTGAAAGTGCCGCAATATTTTCTGAGCGTCAGAGGTTCCGGTAAGAAAATATACAACTTTTCCACCGTCGGGGTAGTGCGACATCATATATTCAAGCCTTGCGAGATCTTCCCCCTTGGCGGCCTCAAGGCTGTCCATCGCCTGATTTTCGGTTTCGGCGAAGTGAAGCCAAAGCGGAACGATTATTGCCGCGGCAATCATAACAATTGCTATCGCGCAGATAAGCTCTATTTTCGTATAGCCTTTTCTGTTCATTTTCTACTGTGCGGCGATTCCGTTGTACATTCCGAACATCGGCATATAGATAGAGATAACTATAAATCCGATGAAGACTCCGAGGAAGACTGTGAGCGCAGGTTCTAACATTCCGAGCGCTTTATCTGAGGCCGCCACGGCCTCCTCGTCGTAATATGTACCGATTGTGTTCATTGTTTCTTCAAGCGAGCCCGATTCCTCGCCGACCGTAGCCATTTCTACGAGCATTTCCGGGAGATAGCTGTTTTTGCGCAATACATCTCCGAAGCCCTTACCCGATTCGAGCTCGACGACGCCTTTTTCAAGTTCAACTCCCACGGCTCGGTTATCTATTACGCGGGACGTTATTGTCAAAACCCTCGCGGCAGGAAGTCCGGCGGTAAGCAATGTTGATACGGTATTAGCGAACTGGCTTGCCGAGTTCATTATAGCGATTCTGCCGATTACCGGGAGTTTCAATTTAACTTTTGCGAGTTTGAGCTCGCCCGACGGAGTTTTTGCATAAAGCTTATAGGCGATGATTATAATTGCGAGTGCGACAATCATAAACGGCCAATAGTTTACGAAGAAGTCAGAGGTACCCATGAGGATTCTTGTCGGAAGCGGCAGGCTTTCGCCCATATTCCCGTATAAATCGAGCATCGTCGGGACAAGGACTACCATAACAATGCCGACGACTACGACTGCGAGTAAAACGAGTATAATCGGGTAAGTGAGCGCGGATTTGACTTTTTTCTTGACCTTATAGGCCTTATCGTAGTATGCCTGCAAGCGATCGAAGCAGATTTCGAGGGTACCGGATTCTTCCCCGGCGCGAACGGTTTCAATAAACGCCGCCGGAATTTTCTTTCCGTTTTTTTCAAGGCTGTTTGCCAGCGAATATCCGGCGTTTACGTCCGCCGCGCAGTCGGTGAGGATTCGTTTCATGAGTTTATCGGTAGTCTGGGCGGCTATAAGTTCAACCACCCTGCCGATTGATATGCCCGCCCTGAGCATAATCGAGAACTGTGAGGCGGTGAGCGACAGGGTTTTATCCTCTACCCAAAGCGGTTCGTTTATATCGAAGTGCTTTTTTTCGCCTGATTTGACCTCAGAGATTTTTTCAACGATTGTGCAGGTGCGTTTAATCTGCTCGACGGCCTCAAATTCGCTGTAAGCCTCGACAACTCCGCTTACCAGAACGCCCTCGGCGGTTCTCGCCTTATATTTGAATGTCGTCATTCTCTCACCTCGCCGGGTATATATCAGTACATGGTATTTTTCTTCACATAATCGGGGTCGCGCGCGGCTGCCCTCGCCGTTTCGGCGGAGATGGTCTTATTGCGGTAAAGCTGAATAAGCGCGTTGTCCATAGTTATGCTTCCCTCGGCCGCGGATGTGGAAATCGCGCTGATAATCTGCGGGGTTTTGCCCTCTCTTATGAGGTTCCGTATAGCCGGCGTAACCATCATAAGCTCGCAGGCGCATACGCGGCCGCCCATCTTTCTCGGGATAAGCTGCTGTGACATAACCGCCATAAGCGTGGTTGAAAGCTGAAGCCTGATTTGCTTCTGACGCCCCTCCGGGAAAACGTCGACAACGCGGTCAATTGCCTCCGCCGCGGAGTTTGTATGGAGCGTCGCGAAAACGAGGTGTCCCGTTTCTGCGGCCGTAAGCGCGGTTTCGATGGTGTTAAGGTCGCGCATTTCGCCGATAAGTATAACGTCGGGATCCTCGCGGAGGATAGCCCGGAGGCCGGTTTCGTAGCTCTCGGTGTCGGTGCCGATTTCGCGCTGGTTGATGGTGCATTTGTCCGGAGTATAGATATACTCGACCGGGTCCTCAAGCGTGACTATGTGGCTGTTATATGTATGATTTATGCGGTCCAAAAGCGCAGCGAGGGTGGTTGATTTACCGGAACCGGTTTCGCCGGTAACAAGGACGATTCCTCGGTTAAGCGCGGGAAACTTCTGAACTGCGGGCGGAAGCCCCAAAGAATCGAGGTCGGGGATTTTCTCTGATAAAAGGCGTATCGCCGATGAAACCGCGCCGCGCTGGCGAAAGAGGTTTATACGGCAGCGGATTCCGCCCTCGAAGGTAATCGCGAGGTCGAGCTCTCCCGATTTTTCAATCAGCTTATAGTCCTCGCCCGCCATCACTTTAGCGTATTCCTCGCAGTCGGCCTCGGTTACTCTGTAGTCGTCGTAGTCGGTCAGCTCGCCGTCTATTCTTATGCGTATCGGCAGCCCGCGTACGATATGAACGTCGGAGCCGCGCCTTGCCCTTGCGTCCTGGATAACTTTTGTTAAGTCGGTCATAGAATTTCTCCGAAATCAGTCTGTTTCGACGGCGTTGAGGATTCTCGTCATCTCCGCGACGGTGGTTACGCCGTTGAGCACCAAATCCCTCGCGCCGTCCTTGAGGGAGCGGTAGTGGCCCTCTCTGACGAATTCCTCCATAAGCTCCGCTCGCGGGACGTTCTCGGCGACCATTCTCTTTGTTCTGCGGCTCATTATAAGTATCTCGAAAACCGCGATACGGCCGTGGTAGCCCGTGTGGAAGCAGTTGGGGCAGCCCTTGCCCTTATATATCTTGACGTCCTTTGAATCGGGCGGAAGTCCCATTCTTATAAGTTCGTCCTCGTCGGCGGTGTATTCCGTCTTGCAGTCGGGACAAATCCTTCTCACAAGCCTCTGAGAAATAACCCCCTTGAGTGCTTCCGCTATCAGGTAGGGTTCACAGCCGATGTCAAGAAGTCTGTCAAGGAGGGAAATCGCACTGTTAGTGTGAAGAGTTGAGAGGACAAGGTGTCCGGTGATTGCGGCGCGAAGCGCGATTTCGGCGGTTTCACCGTCGCGGATTTCGCCGACCGCGATAATATCGGGGTCCTGTCTTAAAATCGAGCGGAGGCCGCCCGCGAAGGTCATGCCGACCTTGTCGTTTATCTGAACCTGATTTACGCCGTCTATGTCGTATTCTACAGGGTCCTCGAGCGTTACGAGGTTTACCTCCTCGCTGTTGAGGGAGCCTATCATCGTGTACATGGTTGAGGACTTGCCGGAGCCGGTCGGTCCGACGATTATAACCATTCCGTCCGAGTTATCCATCAAAAGGTTGTACTTTTCAAGATCCTCGCCCATAAGTCCCAAGGAATCCGCGCTTCTGAGCTGCGCGCTCTTATTTAAGATACGGATTGTGACTTTTTCGCCGTAGATTGTCGGGAGGGTTGATACGCGGAGGTCGATTTCGACGCCCTTTACGCGGACGTTTGCTCTGCCGTCCTGCGGGGCTCTGCGTTCGGTGAGGTCGAGGTTCGACATTACCTTTATTCTCGATATAACCGAGCCCATCAAATCGCGCGGAACGGTTAAAATCCTTCTTAAAACGCCGTCGATTCTCATTCTGACGACCATATCCCCCGCGCGGGGCTCCATATGTATATCCGAAGCGCGTTCCGAAACGCCGCGCTCGATAATCGAGTTCACAAGCCTTACGGTCGGGGCGGCGTTTGTGCCTTCGTCGACGATTTCCTGAGCCGTGACGACCGTCTGGGAGGCGGCGGTTCCGCTCTCGCTCCGCATATCCTCGATAGCGCGGGCCGCGCCCTCGTTTCCGTAGAGGGTTGCAATCGCTCTGTCGACGGCCGCCGACTGGGCGATTCGGGGCGAAACGCGCTTACGGGTGGCGGTTCTTACTTCCTCGATGGCGACGAAGTTCATCGGGTCGACCATCGCGAGAACGAGTTCATCCTTAACGACCCTTACCGGGACGACGCTGTGTTTTTTTGCGATATTTTTCGGCAAAATCCGCGCCATTTCGGTCGGAATCTGGGTCTTGGTGAGGTCGATAAAGCTGATGCCGAGCTGCAGGGCCATCGTGTCGATAAACTGCTGCTCGGTGATTATCCCGGACTCAATCAAAACGGTGCCGAGCCTCTGCTTGGTGGTTTTCTGAATATCGAGAGCCTTTTGCAGCTGGGCTTCATCAATCAGGCCGGCCGACTTCAAGAGGTCGCCAAGACGCATATATGCCATTAGAATATCCTCCGAACAGTAAATTGTATTCAGCCGTCGGCACGGCGATAACCGGGATTATCTGACATAAAAAGGTTTTCAGACACATCTAATTATACACATTTATGCAAAATTGTCAAGCCCCCCCCCGTGTTTAAATTTTTTGTGCAATATTTTGTAAAACATGAACAAAAAAATGTGATAATTATGTGAAAGGTGCGAAGGGAAGAGGGGGCGGGGGGACGGAGCGAGAGGAATACGCAAGGGTGGG